>CAINMN010000299.1 GCA_903850735.1 uncultured Burkholderiales bacterium
CGTTCGCATTCCATCACCATCACGCGGCCATGCTGCTGAAGTACAGCGGCATCAGCTTTATTTCGGGTGCGGTGAACCACGGCTTTTTCAGCGGTGAACGCTCGCTGTGGACCGCGGCCATTGGCATGGCCTTGTTTGTCGGGGGCGCCCTGTTGGAACACCGCCTGAGTGACAGCCAGGACGAGACTGCCGAGTCGGGCTTGCTCCGAACGCTGGCCATCGGGGCCTTGCTGTCCATTGGTTTGGGGTTTTTCACCGGCGGTTTGCAGCATTTTCCAGACTCGCCAGCGCGCAGCGCTTGGGTCGTGCCTTTGGGCTTTGTGGTGTCTGTCTTCGCGTTAGCGTTCAGCAGCAGTTACGTCTGGCGACGCAGTTCTCGCGTGTATGTGCTGGTGGCGGGCGTGCTGGTCAGTGTGGCCAGCTACGGCGCTTGGCAGTGGCTGGAACAACATCCCGAGTGGGCCGCAGCGGGTGACGGCCATGGCCATTCACATGGCGAAGTGGCCCCCGGCAACGCCGAGGCGGAACTGCCCGCTTGGGTGGTGCAACGCAGTGTGCAAGTGCGCATGGACGACGCCATGCGCTTCACGCCCAACCGCATCGATGTGAAGGCGGGCGAGATCATCCGCTTTGTGGTGCACAACGACGGCAAGGCCGAACATGAGATGGTGATCGGCAGTGCGCAAGCCATCCAGGCGCACGCCTTGGCCATGCAAAAGGGCGCAGGCCATGGCAGCGCCCACAGCCACGCCGGTGGCGCAGCCATCACCGTGGCCGCGGGGCAGCGCGGCGAGCTGGTGGTGAAATTTGACCAGGCGCGTACTTTGGAAATGGCATGCCTGATCCCCGGCCACTACGAGGCGGGCATGCGTGGGACAGTGAATGTGCAAAGTGCGTCGGAGAAACAATCCGCCACAGCCGAGCCTGCTGCATCCAAGCCCACTGCGGCGCACGACCACAGCCAACACAAACACTGAGCGCACTTTAAGATGCGGGTCTTGCAATCTCTTCACCCCGCAGGCCCAACATGAACATTCGAATGGTGCGCGAAACCGACTTCGCACAATGGCTCCCTTTGTGGAAGGGCTACCAGCTTTTTTACAAGACCGACATTCCCGAAACCACCACAGCCACCACCTGGTCGCGCTTTCTGGACCCAGCCGAGCCCATGCACTGCGCTGTGGCGGAAGCTCAGGGGCAACTCATCGGCATCGTCCATTACATCGAGCATCGGAGTTGCTGGACCACGGGCGACTACGTTTATTTGCAAGATTTGTTTGTCGCCCCCGACATTCGAGGCAAGGGCGTGGGGCGGGCGCTGATCGAGCATGTTTATGCCCATGCCGCCAAAACGGGGGGCTCGCGTGTGTGGTGGCTGACCCATGAGTCCAATGACCATGCCATGCTGCTGTACGACCGCATTGCCGACAAAAGCGGTTTCATTCAGTACCGCAAGTTGATGTGAGTCACAGCTGACGCTGAACAATGTGCACCAACTTCACCCCCACCCGGCGCGCCCCATGGGTGAAGGATAAACTTGGGGTGGACCTGCCTGCAGACTACCCAGCGGAGTCGTACCCCGGCTTCGCCGCCCCCTTGGTGGTCCAAAGCCATCGCACCGCCCGCGTGGCGTGTGGCCTGGCCCGCTTTGGCCTGATTCCGGCTTGGGCCCAAGACGAAAAAATTGCCCGCCACACGTACAACGCCCGCAGCGAGACTGCCGCCGAAAAACCCAGCTACCGCACGCCCTGGAAGCTTCGCCAGTGGGGCCTGGTGCTGGTGGACAACTTCTACGAGCCCAGCTACGCCACAGGCAAGGCGGTGCGCTGGAAAATTGAGTTGGCATCCGGCGAGCCCTTTGGCATTGCCTGCCTCTGGGACCGTTGGGCCCATCCGAGCACGGGCGAGTGGGTGGTCAGCTTTTCGATGTTGACGGTGAATGCGGACGCGCATCCCGTCATGCGTCAGTTCCACAAGCCAGGGGACGAAAAGCGCACGCCCGTGGTGATCGCGCCAGCGTTGCATGCCGCTTGGCTCCGTGCCGATCACACCCAGGCCACCGAGCTCATGAGCTGGGCGCACATGCCGGAACTTCGGGCCGAGGCGGCGCCAAGACCTTAGGCCTGCAAGCCGCTTGCAATACTGTACATAAATACAGTATATTTGACGAAATGACGACCTCTGCCATTTCCTTGCCTCAGCCCGTGTGTGTGCCAGAAACCAAGCTCTGGCTGGACATGTGCGCATGGACGGTGCGGGCGGGTTTTCCTTCGCCCGCAGCCGATCACACGCGCAAACGCATTGACCTCAACGAGCACCTGATTCGCAACAAAGAGGCCACCTTCATCTTCCGGGTGAAGGGCGACTCCATGAGCGGCATTGGCATCTACGAGGGCGACGAGTTGCTGGTGGACCGTTCCATCGAGGCCAAGCACGGCAACATCGTGCTCGCCGTTTTGAACGACGACTTCACGGTCAAGCGCTTGTACCGCCGTGGCGGGGTGGTCAAGTTGATCGCAGAGAACCCGCTGTACCCGCCCATCACGCTCAAGGACGGCGAAGAGTTGCTCATCTGGGGCGTGGTCACCCGCAACCTGCACAAGCTTTATTGACGCCATGGCGCGCGCACACGTCCAAGCCTTGGCGCTGGTGGACTGCAACAATTTTTATGTCAGCTGCGAGCGAATTTTTCGGCCAGACCTGGCGCGCGTGCCCATGGTGGTGCTGTCCAACAACGATGGCTGCGTGGTCTCGCGCTCGAACGAAGCCAAAGCCTTGGGCGTGAAGATGGGCCAGCCGTGGTTTGAGTGCCAGCCCTTGGCGCAAGCGCATGGCATTCTGGCCATGAGCAGCAACTACGCCTTGTATGCCGACATGTCCAATCGGGTGATGCGCATCCTGGGTGAGTTTTCACCGAACCAAGAGGTGTACTCCATCGACGAAAGCTTTGTCGACCTCACGGGCACGCCGAACCTGCGCGAGGTGAGTTACGCCATGCGCGAGCGCGTGAGGATGTGGACCGGCATGCCGGTGTGTGTAGGCATTGGCCCCACCAAGACACTGGCCAAGCTGGCCAACCACGTGGCCAAGAAACACCCCCGATCCCAAGGCGTCTTCAACTACAACGCCTTGACCGATGCGCAAAAAGCCGCCTTGCTCCAACGCATTCCCGTCAGCGAGGTTTGGGGGGTCGGGCGCAAGCTGACGCAACGCCTGCTGGCGCACGGCGTGGAGACCGTGCTGGATTTGCGAGAAGCGCACATCCCCAGCTTGCGCGCCGAGTTTGGCGTCGTCATGGAAAAAACCCAAAGGGAGCTGCAAGAAACGCCGTGCATCCAGATGGAGGAGGTGGCAGCCGACAAGCAGCAAATCATTGCCAGCCGATCGTTTGGCAGCATGGTCACAGAATTGCCGGTGTTGAAAGACGCGCTGTCCACCTTTGTGGCCAATGCCTGTGCCAAACTGCGCGCCCAAAACAGCCAGGCGGCCGTCATTCAAGTGTTTTTGCAGACCAACCGTTTTCGAAAAGACCTGCCTCAGTACTCGCCCAGCCTGGCGGTTCCCTTGCCACAACCCACCCATGACACGCTGGTGGTCAACCGCTGGGCCGATGCCCTGTGCGAGCGAATGTTTCGAGAGGGCTACCAGTACAAGAAGGCCGGGGTCATGCTGAG
>CAINMN010000300.1 GCA_903850735.1 uncultured Burkholderiales bacterium
GTGCCTTCGTCGATTTCATCGAGCAACAACGTGCTGATGCGCGCCAAGCGGGCTTCGGTGTAGCGCATCGCCGCGGCGCCATCGCCATCGCGGCTGCCAAAGTTACCTTGGCCATCGATCAGGGGGTAGCGCTGCGAAAAATCTTGCGCCATGCGCACCAGGGCATCGTAGGCCGCCTGGTCACCGTGCGGGTGAAAGCGGCCCAGCACATCGCCCACCACGCGTGCGCTTTTCACGGGTTTGGCACCCACCGTGCCGTTGGCACCACCAAACCCCAGTCCCATGCGGGACATGGAATAAAGAATGCGCCGCTGCACCGGTTTTTGGCCATCGCACACATCGGGCAGGGCACGACCCTTGACCACGCTCAGGGCATATTCCAGATAAGCCTGGCGGGCATAGGCCCCCAAGCCGAGATCGGCATCGGGCGCCGAGGACGCCAGGTCCAACACAGTTTGATCAGTCATGGTTACACATCAATTTCAATGGCGTCGCCATGGAGCTCCATCAGCTCACGGCGGGCGGCGGCTTCCCCTTTGCCCATCAGCTGGGTGATGAGGGACTCGGTTTGGCCAAAATCCAGGTCGCCCAACTGCACAGGCATCAAGCGTCGCGTGTCGGGATTGAGCGTGGTTTCCCACAACTGTTCGGCGTTCATTTCGCCCAAGCCCTTGAAGCGGCTGATGGACCAGGCGTTCTCTCGCACGCCATCCTTGCGCAATTTGTCCAGGATGGCGGTCAGCTCACCTTCATCGAGGGCATACATTTTGGTTGCTGGCTTTTTGCCCCGCGCCGGCGCGTCCACACGGAACAAGGGTGGGCGCGCCACATACACATGGCCGGCTTCAATGAGCTTGGGGAAATGGCGGAAAAACAGCGTCAGCAACAGCACCTGAATGTGCGAGCCATCCACATCGGCGTCGCTCAGAATGCAGACCTTGCCGTAGCGCAAGCCCGACAGGTCGGGCGTGTCTTGCGGTCCATGCGGGTCGACGCCGATCGCCACCGAGATGTCGTGAATTTCGGTGTTGGCAAACAAGCGGTCGCGCTCCACTTCCCAGGTGTTCAGCACTTTGCCGCGCAAGGGCAAAATGGCCTGCGATTCTTTGTCGCGCCCCATCTTGGCGCTGCCGCCGGCACTGTCGCCTTCCACCAGGAACACTTCGTTGTGCGCCAGGTCGCGGCTTTCACAATCGGTCAGCTTGCCCGGCAACACGGCCACGCCCGAGCCTTTGCGCTTCTCCACTTTCTGCCCGGCACGCTGGCGGGTTTGCGCAGCGCGAATGGCCAGCTCGGCCAGCTTGCGGCCGTATTCAACGTGCTGGTTGAGCCACAACTCCAAGGCAGGTCGCACAAAGTTGGACACCAAGCGCACCGCATCACGGGAGTTGAGACGCTCTTTGATTTGCCCCTGGAACTGGGGGTCGAGCACCTTGGCGCTCAGGACATAACTGGCCCGCGCAAACACGTCTTCGGGCAGCAACTTCACGCCCTTGGGCAACAAGGCATGCAAGTCAATGAAGCTCTTGACCGCATTGAACAAGCCATCGCGCAGGCCGCTTTCATGGGTGCCGCCGGCCGAGGTGGGAATCAGGTTGACGTAGCTTTCCCGCACGGGTTGGCCGTCTTCGGTGAAGGCCACGCACCAGGCTGCGCCCTCGCCGTCTGCAAAGCTTTCATGGCTGCCGTCGGCATAGCCCTCGCCCTCGAACAAGGGAATCACGGCATCGGCCGTCAAGGTTTGCTGCAGGTAGTCGCGCAGGCCACCTTTGTAAAGCCAGGTTTGGGTTTCGCGGGTTTTCTCGTTGACCAAGGTGACGCTGACGCCCGGCATCAGCACGGCTTTGCTGCGCAAGAGGTGCGTCAACTCGGCCATGGGCAAGGCGGCGCTTTCGAAATACTTGGCATCGGGCCAGGCGCGCACCGTCGTGCCTTGGCGGCGGTCATCGGCCCCTGCGGGACGCGCCTTCAAGGGCTGGGTGACATCGCCGCCTTCGAACACCAGGTGGGCCACCTGGCCTTCGCGGTAAGACGTGGCCTCCATGCGCTTGGACAAGGCATTGGTCACGCTCACCCCCACGCCGTGCAAGCCGCCAGAGAAACTGTAGGCGCCGCCTTGCCCCTTGTCGAACTTGCCCCCCGCGTGCAGGCGGGTGAAGACCAATTCGATGACGGGTGCTTTTTCCTCGGGATGCATGCCAAAGGGAATGCCACGGCCATCGTCTTCCACGCTGACCGAGGCATCGGCATGCAAGGTGACCTTGATTTTTTTGCCGTGTCCGGCCAAGGCTTCATCGGCCGCGTTGTCCAGCACTTCCTGGATGATGTGCAGCGGGTTGTCGGTCCGGGTGTACATGCCGGGCCGCTGTTTGACGGGCTCGAGTCCCTTTAAGACCCGGATCGAGCCTTCGGAGTATTCGGTGGGTTGCTTGGTTGCCATGGAGGGCGATTGTAGCGATGCCAGAACAAAAGACTGGATGAATTCACAGGCCGCCACGGGGAAACCCTGAAAGTTTTGCCGCAATTCGTTACAGTTGACCCATGAAAGCACCTTCTTCGCCGTTGCCCATGTGGCAAGTTTTGCTGTGTGGCGCCGCCATTTTGACCCTCTCCATGGGGGTACGGCACGGTTTTGGCCTGTGGCTGCAACCCATGACGCAAGCGCAGGACTGGACGCGGGAGAACTTTGCTTTTGCCATTGCCATTCAAAACCTGACCTGGGGCTTTGCCGGCATTTTTTCAGGCATGCTGGCCGACCGCTATGGCGCCTTCCGGGTGCTCTTGGTCTGTGGCCTGCTCTACACCCTGGGCTTGTTCGGCATGTCAGCCTCGTCCACACCCGAATTGTTCACGCTCACCGGCGGCATCGTGATCGGCATTGCGCAAGCGGGCACCACCTATGCCGTCATTTACGGGGTGATTGGGCGCAACATCCCTGTGGAAAAGCGCTCTTGGGCCATGGGCGTGGCCGCCGCCGCAGGCTCTTTCGGGCAGTTCTTGATGGTCCCCACCGAGGGCTGGCTGATCGACTACTTTGGCTGGCAAATGGCCCTGGTGGTGCTGGGCATGCTGTCCCTGCTGACCCTGCCCCTGGCACTGGGCCTGCGCGAGCCTTCTCTGGCCGAGCGTGGGGCGCAGCATCGGCAACCCATTGCGCAAGCCTTGCGGGAGGCTTTTGGCTACCGCAGCTTTCAGTTGCTGATGGCGGGCTATTTTGTCTGCGGATTTCAGGTGGTCTTCATTGCTGTGCACATGCCCAGCTACCTCAAAGACAATGGCTTGGCGCCCGAAGTCGCGAGCTATGCCTTGGCTCTGATTGGGCTCTTCAATGTGTTTGGCACCTATGCCGCAGGGGTGTTGGGCCAGAAGTTTCTCAAAACGCAGATCCTGGTGGCCATTTATTTCTTGCGTGCGCTGGCGATCGTGGTGTTCATGCTGGCGCCCTTGACGCCGCTGAGCGTCTACATTTTCTCCAGCGTGATGGGCTTGCTGTGGCTGTCCACCGTGCCGCCCACCAATGCGGTGATTGCCCAAATTTTTGGCATTGCTCACATGTCCATGCTGGGCGGCTTTGTTTTCATGAGCCACCAAGTGGGCAGTTTCATGGGTGTCTGGCTCGGTGGCGTGCTGTATGACCTGACAGGCAAGTACGACAGCGTCTGGTACCTGTCCATTGCCCTGGGCATCTTCGCGGGACTCATCAACATGCCGGTGCGCGAAACCGCCATTCCACGCAACGCCCAAACCGCATGAGACTGCGTCACCGCCTGTTGATTGTGAGCAGCGCCTTGCTGGTGCTGTTGGCGGTTTTTTCGCTCTACCTTCGCCCCAGTTTTCTTATCACGCTGGCCGATCAACTCTGGTCGTGCTTTTGAAATCCCCATGAGCCTGGTTCACGGCACCGAAGCGCCCTCCCCTTGGGTTCGCCAATGGACGCACCTGATTGCGCCAGGTGGCAGCGTGTTGGATGTGGCCTGCGGTCACGGCCGCCACATGCAGTGGTTGCAGGCGCAAGGCTTGAAGGTGGTTGGCGTGGACCGCCAAGCTGAGGCCATCGCCCAGGTCGCGACTTGGGGCGAGGCCATCCTGGCCGACATTGAAAACGGCCCCTGGCCTTTGCCTGGCAGGCAATTTGATGCCTTGGTGGTCACCAATTATTTGTGGCGTCCGCTTTGGCCTCGCCTGCTGGAGAGCCTCGCGCCCGGCGGCGTGCTGATTTATGAAACCTTTGCCACGGGCCAGGAAACCATTGGCAAGCCTTCGCGGCCTGAGTTTTTGCTTCGACCGGGCGAATTGCTCACGCTGTGCCAGTCGCTGAGGGTCGTGGCCTTCGAAGACGGCTACCAGCCGAAGCCACCCAAGTTTGTGCAGCGCATCGTGGCGCGGCGCGAAAGTTCTGGCAACGGTCTTCCCGATCGGCATGCGCTCTCGTTAGAATGTGAATTTACCCACCAAACTGGCTGACATGACCCCCATCACCGGCAGCATCGTGGCGCTGGCCACACCCATGAACCAAGACGGCAGCGTGGATTACCCCGCGCTGCGCAAACTCATCGACTGGCACATCGCCGAAGGCACCGACTGCATTTGCGTGGTTGGCACCACGGGCGAGTCCCCGACCGTCAACGTGCAAGAGCATTGCGAAATCATCCGCGTGAGCGTGGAACAGGCTGCCAAACGGGTGCCCATCATGGCGGGATGCGGGGCCAACTCCACGGCCGAGGCCATTGAGTTGACACGCTTCGCGAAAAGCGTGGGCGCCGATTGCCAGTTGCAGGTGGTGCCCTACTACAACCGCCCCACCCAAGAAGGCCAGTACCAGCACTTCAAGGCCATCGCCGAGGCGGTCGATTTGCCCATGGTGCTGTACAACGTGCCGGGCCGCACCGTCGCCGATATGCAGCACGACACCGTGTTGCGCTTGGCGAAAGTCCCTGGCATCGTGGGCATCAAGGAAGCCACCGGCAACATCGAGCGCGCCCAATGGCTGATTCGCGATGTCCCTGCCAACTTCTCCGTTTATTCAGGGGATGACCCCACGGCCGTCGCCCTGATGCTGTGCGGCGGCAAAGGCAATGTCAGCGTCACGGCCAACATTGCGCCGCGACAAATGCATGAGTTGTGCATGGCGGCCCTTGCGGGCGATGTGGCACGGGCCATGGCCATTCAATTCAAGCTGATGCCGGTGCACAAGAACCTGTTTGTCGAAGCCAACCCGATTCCTCTGAAATGGGCCATGGCCCGCATGGGCCTGTGCGGTGGCACCCTGCGCTTGCCCCTGACCGCGATGTCAAAATCGTTTGAACCCACTGTCGAAGCCGCTTTGCGCGACAGCGGTCTGATTTGAAGCCCAAGGACTTGTCGTGATGCGTCAACGTGAAATTTCTCTGCGCGTGGCTGGCTTGTGTGCCGTGCTCGGCCTTTTGAGCGCCTGCTCGACCACGTTTGACAACGAAAAGGTCAATTACAAATCCTCGGCCAACGTCAAGCCCGTGGCACTGGATGTGCCCCCTGACCTGAGCCAGATTGCGCGTGACACCCGCTACGCGGTGCCCGGAGGCTCCGTGTCTGCCACCTCGATGGAAGCCACCCGAAAAACCCAAGGTGCGCTGGTCGCTCCCAACACGGTGGGCGACGTCAAGATGGAGCGCTCTGGCGCCCAGCGCTGGCTGACGGTGCAGCGCCCTGCAGACAAGGTCTGGCCGGTGGTGAAAGATTTCTGGATCGAAAACGGCTTCACCTACACCCTTGAACAACAAAATTTGGGCGTACTGGAAACCGAGTGGGCCGAGAACCGCGCCAAGTTGCCGCAAGACTTCATTCGCAAGGCGCTGGGCAAAGTCATCGACATGCTCTACTCCACGGGCGAACGTGACAAATTCAAAACGCGCCTGGAGCCTGTCAGCAGCGAACAGACGGAAATTTTCATCAGCCACCGTGGCATGGTCGAGGTCTACACCAGCACCAGTCAGACCTCCACCACCTGGCAACCCCGCCCGTCTGACAGCGCGCTTGAAAACGAGTTTTTGCGCCGCCTCATGATCCGTCTGGGCAGCACGGTCGAGCAAGCCAATCAGGCGGTTGCCAGTGTGGCGGCACAGCCTTTGGCGGTGCTGTCCACCACCGCAGGCAAGCCCCAGATTGACTTCTCGGCCAGCTTTGATGTGGCCTGGCGCCGTGTCGGCGTGGCACTGGACCGCACCGGCTTCACCGTGGAAGACCGCGACCGCAAACAAGGCCTCTACTTTGTGCGCTATGTGGACAAGCCAGAGGAAAAGAAAGATGCAGGCTTCTTCAGCCGGCTGTTCAGCAGCAGCCCCGGTGCGGCCACGCCGGTGCGCTACCGCGTGCGCTTGACCGATGCTGGCAACAACACCCGCATCAGCATTTTGAACGCTGCCGGCGAAGAAGACACCAGTGCGGTGGCACAACGCATCGCGCAGTTGCTGGTCGACGACCTGAAATAAGCCTTGTTGCGCTTTAAAAACCTGGGCAGTGGCAGCGCAGGCAATGCCACTTTGGTGGAAGCGCGCGATGGCCAGCAGGTCTCACGGCTGCTGATCGACTGTGGCTTGCGTGTCTCGGAACTTCGGCGCAGGCTGCAAGCTGCCGGCCTTGAGCTGAGCGATCTGGATGGCCTTTTCGTCACCCATGAGCACAGCGACCATGTGGGCCATACCCATCGCTTCGCACAAGAAACTGGCTTGCCTGTGTGGATGAGCGAAGGCACACGCCTGGCTTGCCAGGCCGAGCTTTGGGGATTGCCATCCGGTCAACTTCAGACGGCAAGGGATGGCGTCACCTTTGCATTGGGCGCACTGGCGCTTCACCCGTTCACCGTGCCGCACGATGCCCGCGAGCCCCTGCAATTGAGGTGCAGCGATGGTGACCGCAGCTTGGGCGTGCTCACCGACCTGGGCCATGCCAGCGCCCACGTGGTGCAAGCGCTGCAAGGCTGCCACGCCCTGCTGCTGGAGGCCAATCACGATGTGGGCATGCTGAGCCGTTCCAGTTACCCGGCCTTTTTGCGCCAACGCATTGCGGGCCCCCTGGGCCATTTGTCCAATGTGGATGCGGCAGCATTGTTGCAGGCGGTTCATCACCCTGGGCTGAGCTGCGTGGTCGCTGCCCACCTCAGTGAGCGCAACAACACGCCATCGCTGGCACAAGCGGCTTTCAGCGCTGTGCTGGGCTGCCTGGCCGAAGACGTGCTGGTAGCCGATCCGCAAACCGGTTCAGATTGGCATACCGCATGAAAAAAGCCACCCGAAGGTGGCTTTTGGCAGATCGAAGCGTGAATTACTTCTTGTCGCCAGCAGGAGCGGGCGTGGGCGCTGCGGGGGTCGCGTCGGCGGGCGCAGCAGCAGGTGCGGCGGGCGCAGCAGAAGCGTCAGCAGCGGGTGCGGGTGCAGCGGCGGGTGCAGGTGCAGCGGCGGGAGCCGGCGCTTCTTTTTTGCCGCAAGCGACCAAAGCGGCGGCCAACAGGGTTGCCAACAGGAGGGATTTTTTCATGATGATTCCTTTTTGTAAGAGAAAACAATTTCCGGAAATTGCCGCGGTCAAGCGACAAAGCCAGTGGACGCTCGAGTTTCAACTGGCCAGCCCAAAATTATAGGGTAAATACTAAATTCCTGTATTCGACTTGTCAGTGTGGTGTCATACACATCAAGGGTTTTTTCGGAGCAACCAACCCGCGGCGCACCAATCCTTGAGCAAATCTTTGGCACCTTGGCTGCTTTTGGCCAGTTGCTGCGCGCTCAATGACCTCTGGTCCGCCAGTGTGCGCATCAAGCGCGCATCGGCGCCGGAGGCGCGCCAGCTTTCACCATTAAGGTAGATGTGCGTGGCGTCGTACATCATGCGGCTTCTTCTGTCCAACACCACACCCTCCAGCGGCAAGCCTTCATCGCCGGGCTGAAACCACACTTGTGGTTTGGGCTCTGACAAACTCTCGCCCAAGGCGCGTTGCCAGCGACTGGGGTCCTCCAGCAAGCGCTGCAATGCGTCCTGTGCAAAGTTTTGCAAAGCTGCGGGAATGGCCCCAGGCGAGGCCGTGGCGGCTTGGTCAGGGTCTTTGTACAACTGGTCGTCCATGGCCTCATCGGCTTGCTCGCCCAGGCGCTGCATCAAGTCGCGCGCCACCTCATCGCGTTTGGGAGCGCGAAAGCCCACCGAATACGTCATGCACTCACCTTCTGCGATGCCGTCATGCGCATAGCGCGGTGGCAGGTAAAGCATGTCCCCTGGCTCCAGCACATACTCTGCCTCGGGCTCAAAATTGGCAAGGATCTTCAGGGGCGTGTCGTCGCGCAACTGCAACGCCTTTTGCCGACCGATGCGCCAGCGCCTGCGCCCTTGGGCTTGCAGCAGAAAAACGTCGTAGCTGTCAAAGTGCGGGCCAACGCCACCTTGGTCCGTGGCGTAGCTGATCATGAGATCGTCCAAGCGCGCCGCGGGCACAAAGCGAAAGCCTGCCAGCAAGTCGGCCACCGACTGCACATGCAAATCCACCCCTTGCACCAGCAAGGTCCAGCCAGGCTTGGCAAACGCAGGCAAAGCGCGTCGCTCAAAGGGCCCGGAGCGCAAACGCCAGGGCGTGCGTCCTGGTTCTTCGCGAATGACCAGGCGTGACTCGACCTCCTCCTGGGCCGCCAAGGACACCAATTCGCTGCGTGACAAGGGTGCCTTGAAGTCGGCAAAGGCTTGTCGCACCAGCAAGGGTTTGCGTTGCCAGTGACGCTTCATGAATTGCGCCGGCGTCAGGCCACCCAGCAAGCCAAGAGGTTGATCAATGTCCACGGTGAAGTCACTTTCTTGAAACTGCGACAATTCTGCCCCATGAACATTTCACAACATTGCGTGGTCGCCCTGACCTGGACGCTCAAAGACACTTTGGGCGAAGTATTGGACGAACTCGACGAGCCCGTCGAGTTTTTGGTGGGTGGCCACGACTTGCTGGAAAAAATTGAAGAGGCCCTGCAAGGCCACGAGGTGGGCGCCAAAGTCGACCTGCACCTCGAACCGGAAGATGCGTTTGGCGATTACGACGAGCAAAAAGTCTTTCTCGAAGACCGCGCGCGCTTCCCCAAAGACTTGGAAGAAGGCATGACCTTCGAAGGCACCGCCCTGCCCGCCGGCTGCAACCCCGACGCCCCCCTGAACCTGATCTACACCGTCACGGAAATTTACCCCGAGCACGTGGTGCTCGATGGCAACCACCCCCTGGCCGGCATCGCCCTGCGCATCCACCTGCGCGTGGCCGGCATCCGCGAAGCCACCGAAGAAGAACAATCCCAAGCCACCCTAGGCGTCGGCTTCTTTGGGGTCAGGTCTTGAGTTTTGCCTGAAATCTGTGGATAACTCAGTAAGGCATCAGCGCTTGCCGGTCGAGCCGTAGCCCCCTTCGCCACGCTCGGTGGCAGCGGAAAACTCGTTCACCACATTGAACTGCGCCTGCACGACAGGCACGATGACCAATTGGGCCAAGCGCTCCATGGGCTCCAATGTGAAGGCCACGTCGCTGCGGTTCCAGGCGCTGACCATCAGTTGACCTTGGTAGTCGCTGTCGATCAGTCCCACCAGGTTGCCCAGCACGATGCCGTGCTTGTGCCCCAAGCCAGAACGCGGCAAGATCAGCGCCGCATAGCCCGGATCGGCCAGATGAATGGCGATCCCGGTGGGCACCAGTTGCCAGGCGTTGGGCTGCAGCGTCAGAGGCGCATCGAGGCAAGCACGCAAGTCCAAGCCCGCGCTGCCCGGCGTCGCA
>CAINMN010000301.1 GCA_903850735.1 uncultured Burkholderiales bacterium
ATGGTGGGCAGGTCGATCACGCCAGCAGCGCGCAGCTTGCCGGGGTCGTCTGTTTTGAGCTCGTTCATGACCTGGCAGGTGCGGTTGATGACGCGGCTCACACCCGACTCGCCCACGAACATGTGGTGAGCCTCTGCGGTCAGCATGAACTTGGAGGTGCGGGCCAGTGGGTCAAAGCTGGACTCGGCCAGTGCGCACAGCTGGAACTTGCCGTCCCGGTCGGTGAAGTACGTGAACATGAAGAAGCTCAGCCAGTCAGGCGTTTCTTCGTTGAAGGCTTCCAGGATGCGGGGGTTGTCCACGTTGCCGCTGTTGCGCTCGAGCAGGGCTTCGCCTTCTTCGCGGCCGTCTTTGCCGAAGTATTTGTGCAACAGGTACACCATGGCCCACAGGTGGCGGCCTTCTTCCACGTTCACCTGGAACAGGTTGCGCAGGTCGTACTGGCTGGGGCAGGTCAGGCCCAGGTGGCGCTGCTGCTCCACCGATGCGGGCTCGGTGTCACCCTGGGTCACGATGATGCGGCGCAGGTTCGCGCGGTGTTCGCCAGGCACGTCTTGCCAAGCGGCTTCGCCTTTGTGGTCACCGAAATGAATTTTGCGGTCTTGCTCGGCCGGGTTCAAGAAGATGCCCCAACGGTAGTCGGGCATCTTCACGTGGCCAAACTGGGCCCAGCCTTGCGGGTCCACGCTGACGGCGGTGCGCAGGAAGACGTCGAAATTCTGTGAGCCGTCCGGGCCCATGTCTTGCCACCAGTTCAGGTAGTTGGGCTGCCAGTGTTCCAGCGCGCGTTGCAGCGTGCGGTCTTCAGACAAGTTGACGTTGTTGGGGATTTTTTCGCTGTAGTTGATGGCGGTCATGGCAAGTCTCCTTGAGAAAGGGGTTTAAACGCGGTTCAAATCGAAGGCGGCCTTCTGGCCTTTTCCATACACTTTCAAAGCGCCCTTTTCGCCAACGGCGTTGGGGCGATTGAAGATCCAGTTTTGCCAGGCGCTCAGGCGACCAAAGATGCGGGTCTCCATGGTTTCCTTGCTGGCAAAGCGCAGGTTGGCTTCCAGGCCGGTGAGGCTGTCGGGCGACATGGCCGAGCGCTCTTCCACGGCCAAGCGAATTTCGTCGGCCCAGTCGATGTCGTCGGGGGCGGAAGTGACCAAGCCCAGGTCCAGGGCTTGCTGGGCACCGAGTTGCTGGCCCACGACACCGCGCACGCGCTCCAGCGGCTCGAGCTCTTCGTAGAAGCGGCGGGCCAGGCGGGACTGGTGGTTGACCATGGGGAAGCTGCCCAGGTTCAACTCGCTCAAAGCAATGTGGGGCGCCTTCTCGGGGCTGTCGGGCAAGTCGAGCATGTAGGCACGGTCCGCGGCAAAGGCCAGCTCGGCCAGGGTGCCGACAAAGCAGGAGCCTTCGTCGATCAAGGCAAACAAGGAGCGGGAAGACACGTCCACGCGGGCCAGGGTGCGGCGCAGCATGCCCAGGGTTTCACGCACAAACCAATGGTCTTGGTGAGCGGCCAACAAAGCGTCCGACTGCAGCGCCAGCGCGGCATCGCCTTCGGTGCGCAGCAGCCAGGTGCCGGTGTCGAGCTCGTTGGTGCGCAGGCACAGGATGGCGTCGTCGAGTTCACGCGCCATTTGCAGGGGGTACCACTGGTCGCCGGCGGCCACCATGGCGTCGGTGGTTTGCGGCAAGGCGGCTTTGGGCGCCGACACCGTCAAGGTGGCGGTGCGCTTGGCGCGGTCGATGCTCACCTGCACGTACTCGTAAGACAGCGTGTCGGCGGTGGCGGTTTTCTTGAGGGGGTTGAGCTTCACGCCTTGGTGTGCGCCGGCCAGGCCGGGGCGATTGCTGCCGGCGGCGAGCTTCTCAGCGCGCGCTTTCACATCGGCGGCGAATTGGGCGGGCTTGGCGATGGCATCCACCAGACGCCAGTCGACGGCGCGCTGGCCACGCACGCCTTCCACGCTGGTGCAGAAAATGTCGGCGTGGTCATGGCGCACATGGCGCTTGTCGGTCACGCGGGTGAGGCCACCGGTACCGGGCAACACGCCCAGCAAGGGCACTTCCGGCAAAGACACGGAAGAGGAGCGGTCGTCCACCAACAGGATTTCGTCGCAAGCCAGGGCCAGCTCGTAGCCACCCCCTGCGCAGGCGCCATTGACGGCAGCCAGGAACTTCAGGCCGTTGTGGCGGCTGGAGTCTTCCACACCGTTGCGGGTTTCATTGGTGAACTTGCAGAAGTTCACTTTCCAGGCATGGGTGGACAGGCCCAGCATGAAGATGTTGGCGCCCGAGCAGAAGATGCGATCGCGCAAGCTGGTGACCACCACGGTGCGCACTTCGGGATGCTCGAAGCGAATGCGCTGCACGGCATCGTGCAATTCGATGTCCACGCCCAGGTCGTAAGAGTTCAGCTTGAGTTTGTAGCCCGGGCGAATGCCGGCGTCTTCATTGATGTTGAGTTGCAGCGTGGCAATTTCGCCCTCGAACTTGAGGGACCAGTGCTTGTACTGGCTGGGATCGGTTTGGTAGTTGACGGTCTCTTGGCTCATGCGAATGTCTCCAAAAAAAGGGTGTGCCGTGTTGATGACATGCATCATAGTGCACATTTATTTTTAATGCAACTGCATTTTTGTGCATATTTTGACGCGCAGCAAATTTTCCTTCAGAAACAATACCAAAGCATTAAAGAGGCAGTCGCAACGCTTGCCGAACTTGCAGGCGCAGGGCCTGAAACGCATCTTCCAGCGGTTGTGCGCTGGTGTCAAACGCCAAATCGGCTTTGGAATAAAACGGCGCGCGGCCTTCCAGGATGCGCTTGAGGTCTTCCATCGCCTCTTTGCTGGCCGCCATGGGCCGCATGTCGCCTTGCGCGGCGACACGTCCCATGTGGTCTTCGGGCTTGGCTTGGAGCCAGACCGTGAAGCAATGGGTCAGCACCTCGTTGAAGGTGGCCGTGTCCGACACCAGGCCACCCGGTGTGGCAATCACCACCTCCGGGTAAATTTGAATCGCCTCTTCCAATGCGCGTCGCTCATAGCGGCGGTAGGCATTGGTGCCGTACAGGTTGTGAATTTCGCTGATGCCACAGCCGGCGAATTTCTCGATTTCGCGGCTCAGTTCGATGAAGGGGAAACCCAGGTCATCGGCCAGGCGTTGGCCCAGCGTGGTTTTGCCCGCGCCACGCAGGCCCACCAAGGCGATGCGATTGGCACGGGCTTGTTCATCACCATGGCTGCCAAACATCTCCCCGAGCTGAATGCGCGCTCGGCGCAGTTCCGCCTCGCTGCGGTGCTCCAGCAGTTCGCGAACCAGCAACCATTCCGGCGAAGACGTGGTGACATCGCCCAGCAGCTCGAAAATCGAGCACTGCAGAGCTTGCGCCACCTGCAACAAAATCAGGATAGAGGCGTTGCCCGTGCCGGATTCCAGATTGGCCAGATGCCGCTCGGAAACCTCGGCCACCTGGGCCACGGCACGCCGTGTCAGGCCGCGTCGCGCGCGCAGGGTGCGCACGCGCTCTCCCAGAGCCAGCAGAAAAGGATGACGGATGTCGTCGTCGGGCGTTGTCATAAGTGCACTTTAATGCAATTTCACTGGAAACTGCAAGATAGTGCACATTGTGCCAGATCAAGTGTCTTTCGAAATCTTGATGCTGGGGAATTTGGAGGAGAAGTCTTTGGCCTTGGCCGCGATCTTGACCGCGACCTGGCGCGCCACCGACTTGTAGAGTTGGGCAATCTCACCCTCGGGGTCGGCGATGACCGTGGGCATGCCACTGTCGGCTTGCAGGCGGATTTGCATGTTCAAAGGCAGGGCGCCGAGGTAGTCCATCTCGTACTCGGCCGCCATTTTCTTGCCGCCATCGGCGCCGAAGATGTGCTCCACATGGCCGCATTTGGAACACACATGGACCGCCATGTTTTCCACCACGCCCAGAATGGGCACGCCGACTTTCTCGAACATCTTGATGCCTTTGCGGGCATCGAGCAAGGCGATGTCTTGCGGGGTGGTCACAATCACCGCGCCGGTCATGGGCACGCGCTGGCTCAGCGTCAATTGAATGTCGCCGGTACCAGGGGGCATGTCCACAATCAGGTAGTCCAGGTCTTTCCAGTTGGTTTGGCGCAGCAGCTGCTCCAGGGCCTGGGTGGCCATGGGGCCGCGCCAGATCATGGCTTCGTCCTGGTTCACCAGAAAACCAATGGACATCACCTGCACGCCATGGTTCTCCAGGGGCTCCATGGTTTGGCCGTCTTCGCTCTCGGGGCGGCCATCGATGCCCATCATCATGGGCTGGCTGGGGCCGTAGATGTCGGCATCGAGCAAACCCACGCGGGCGCCTTCGGCCGCCAGCGCCAGGGCCATGTTGACGGCCGTGGTGCTCTTGCCCACGCCGCCCTTGCCCGAGGCCACGGCGATGATGTTTTTCACCTGAGGCAACAAGGCCACGCCGCGCTGCGCGGCATGCGCGATGATTTTGCTGCTGAGGTTGACCGACACATTGCCCACGCCCGCCACGCTGCGGGCGGCTGCGATCAGCAGGCGGCGCAACTCGGGCAGCTGGCTTTTGGCGGGGTAGCCAAGCTCCACCTCAAAGGCGACGTCGTCGCCTGAGATTTGCAGGTTTTTGAGGGCTTTGGTGCTGACAAAGTCGTTGCCGGTGTTGGGGTCCACCACAGTTTGTAGGGCTGCCAGCAGCGCCTGCTCATTCAATGCCATCTCGGTCTCCTTGGGAAGGGGGTAGTCTAGCGAAGAGGGCGAGACCGCAAGGGTTGCAAGGTCTGATTTGGCTTGAAGACTAAAATCGCAAGCTCACACAAGAATTGGTTTTTCATGTCTCAGCGCCAACTGTTCGTCACCACCGCCCTGCCCTACGCCAATGGCAATTTCCACATCGGTCACATCATGGAGTACATCCAGGCCGACATTTGGGTGCGGTACCAGCGCATGCAGGGGCATCAGGTGCATTTTGTGTGTGCCGACGATGCCCATGGCGCGCCCATCATGATTGCGGCGGAAAAGGCTGGCAAGTCGCCGCAACAGTTTGTGGCCGACATTGCGGCGGGTCGCAAACCCTACCTCGATGGCTTTCACGTTGCGTTCGACAATTGGCATTCCACCGATGGGCCAGAAAACCATGAGCTGGCTCAGGCCATCTACAAGGACCTCAAGGCGGCGGGCCTGATCGAGACGCGCACCATCGAGCAGTTTTTCGACCCCGACAAGTCCATGTTCTTGCCGGACCGCTTCATCAAGGGCGAGTGCCCCAAGTGCGGCGCCAAAGACCAGTATGGCGACAGCTGTGAGTCTTGCGGCGCGGTGTATGCGCCCACCGAATTGAAGAACCCCTACTCGGCCCTGTCGGGCGCGACGCCGGTGTTGAAAAGCTCGGAGCACTATTTCTTCAAGCTGTCTGACCCACGCTGTGTCGACTACCTGCAAGCCTGGACGCAAGACGGCAAACTGCAAAGCGAAGTCGCCAACAAAATTCGCGAGTGGTTCACCAAGGACGACAACGGCCAGGGTGGCCTGGGCGACTGGGACATCAGCCGCGATGCGCCCTACTTCGGCATTGAAATTCCCGATGCGCCGGGCAAGTATTTTTATGTCTGGCTGGATGCGCCCGTGGGCTACCTCGCGTCGCTGAAAAATTACTTTGCCAAAGGCGGTCCGGCGGCCCAAGGCGAGACCCGCAGTTATGACGAATTCATGGCCGACCCGAGTGTGGAGCAATACCATTTCATCGGCAAAGACATCACCTACTTCCACACCTTGTTCTGGCCGGCGATGCTGCACTTCAGCGGCCGCAAGACGCCCAACAACGTTTTTGTGCACGGCTTCATCACCGTCAGTGGCGAAAAGATGAGCAAGAGCCGGGGCACCGGCATCGACCCCCTCAAGTATTTGTCGCTGGGCCTGAATCCCGAATGGCTGCGCTACTACATCGCCGCCAAGCTCAACAACCGGGTAGAAGACGTCGACTTCAATCCCGATGATTTTGTGGCACGGGTGAACGCCGACCTGGTGGGCAAGTACATCAACATCGCCTCGCGCGCGGCCGGCTTCATCAGCAAGCGCTTTGCAGGCAAGCTGCGCGCGGTTTCTCCCGATGGCGCTGGCCTGCTCGTCACCCTGCGCGTAGACCAGGACGCAATAGCCGG
>CAINMN010000302.1 GCA_903850735.1 uncultured Burkholderiales bacterium
CGCAACACCCGGCATGCAGCCTCCAGGGAGGCACCGGTGGTCATCACATCGTCCACCAGCACCACGCGGGCAGCGCGCAAGCGGTGGCGATGCTCGGGCGCCAGGATGAAGCTGCCCGCCACATTGCGAAGCCGCTCTTCGCGCGCCAACGCAGACTGCGCGGGGGTGTCGCGCCACTTTTGCAACCAGTGGAGCGGCAATGGCGTTGTCAGGCCTTGGCGCAAAGCGCGGGCCAGCAGCAAGGCCTGGTTGTAGCCGCGCTCGCGCAAGCGTTGCTTGGACAGCGGCATGGGCAAGAGGCAAGTGGCCTGTTCCAGGGCGGGCTCGACCCAGGGCGCATGGCGCATCAGTTGCCCCAGACTGCGTGCCAGGCCCAACTCGCCCTGAAATTTCAGGCGCGCCACGCAGGCTTGCCAGGGGTAGCCGTAATCGACGGCGCACAAACAGGCATCCCAGACCGGGGGTGTGACACGACATGCAGAACACACGGGGCTGGCACTGGGCAGGGCGCACCGTTGGCAGCGTGCACGCGGCTGGGCAAAATTCAGAACGCAGCTTTCACACAGGGCCGGTCCAGGCCATTGGTGACAGATCAGACATTCCGAGGGCAGGGTCATCCCCCAATATACTGCCCCCCTATGACTGAGATGCACCAGAACAACCCTGTCAACGCCGCGCCACCCACGGTGGACCCGGTGGCCGCCGCCCGTTGGTGGCACGGCGGGGTGGGCTTGGGGCAGGGCGGCGAGGCCTGGTTGCATGACGAGGTGTCGCGCCGCATGGAAGATCGCCTGCAGTGGATTCGCCTGCAACCCCAGCGCTGGATTCACTGGATGCCCACTGTGGGCGGCTTGCAAGCCCATGCACGCCTGGCGCAACGTTACCCGCAGTCGCAGTCCCAGGTGGTCGAGGCCTCGCAAGCGCGCTTGCGGGCGGCCCAGCAGGCCTTGACGCCCGCCTGGTGGCGCCGCTGGGGACGCGCTGTGCCTGATTTTCAGCCGCCCGCGCCGGGACAGGCCCAGATGGTCTGGGCCAACATGCTGCTGCACGGCAGTGCCGACCCCCAAAGCCTGTTTCAGCAGTGGCACCAAGCATTGGCTGTCGATGGCTTTGTGATGTTTTCTTGCCTGGGGCCCGACACCTTGCGTGAGTGGCATGCCATGTACCAACAGCTGGGGTGGCCCCCCGCTGGTTCGGAACTGACCGACATGCATGACTGGGGCGACATGCTGATTCAGGCTGGGTTTGCCGAGCCGGTGATGGACATGGAGCGCATCACCCTGACCTATGACAGCCCCGACAAACTGCTGCAGGATTTGCGCAGCATGGGCCGCAACCTGCACCCGCAACGTTTTCAAGGCCTGCGGGGTCGGCGCTGGCGTGAAAAGCTCTTGGCCGCGATGCGCGAGCACCTGACCCTGCCCGATGGCAGCGGCCGCCTGGCGCTGACCTTTGAAATCATTTACGGGCATGCGCTGAAACCCGTGCCACGGGTGCCTGTGGCGCCCCAAACGGCGGTCTCGCTGGCCGACATGCGCAGCTTGCTCAAGCAAGCGGGGGACAGTGCGCAAGCGCCCCCAGCCTCTTGACCATGGACGGAATTTTCTTTTGAGTGAGATACCGCAAAAACGCGCCCCGCGCTACCGTGTGTGGGGCCGCTGGGCCTTGTTGGGTTTGGCATGGGCCGGCGCAGTCACCGCCGTGTTGCTGGGCCGTGTGCAGTTGTCTTTGGCCGATGAAAGCTTGGCCTTGCAAGCAGCCATCGAGGC
>CAINMN010000303.1 GCA_903850735.1 uncultured Burkholderiales bacterium
CTTGGCCCCGGCCCCCAAGGGTACCGGCATCATCGCTGGCGGCCCGATGCGCGCCGTTTTCGAAGTGATGGGCATCACGGACATCGTGGCCAAGAGCCATGGTTCGTCCAACCCCTACAACATGGTTCGTGCCACCTTTGACGCGCTCACCAAGTCGACCACGGCTTCGGAAGTGGCGGCCAAGCGCGGCAAGACGGTCGAAGAACTCTTCGTCTGATTCGGGAGCCCGAGATGACCACCCAAGCAAAAATCAAAGTCCAACTGGTTCGCAGCCCCATCGGCACCAAAGAGTCCCACCGCGCCACCGTGCGTGGCCTGGGCCTGCGTGGTGTCAACAGCGTGAGCGAGCTCGAAGACACCCCTGCCGTGCGCGGCATGATCAACAAGATCAGCTCCCTGGTCAAAGTGCTGTAAAGGTTGAAGATGGAACTCAATAACCTCAAACCCGCTGCCGGCGCCAAGCACGCCAAGCGTCGCGTTGGCCGTGGCATTGGCTCTGGCCTGGGCAAGACGGCAGGCCGTGGCCACAAAGGTCAAAAGTCGCGTGCTGGCGGCTACCACAAAGTCGGTTTCGAAGGCGGTCAAATGCCGCTGCAGCGTCGTCTGCCCAAGCGTGGCTTCAAGTCGCACTTGCTGAAGTACAACGCCGAAGTCACCCTGGGCATGCTCGAGCAATTGGGCGCCCCCGAAGTGGACCTGCCCACCCTGAAGGCCGCTGGCCTCGTGGGCGAGCTGGCGCGCGTTGTCAAAGTCATCAAGTCGGGTGAGCTCACCAAGGCCGTCAAATTGACCGGCGTGGGTGCCACCGCAGGTGCCAAGGCTGCCATCGAGGCGGTTGGCGGCTCGATCGCTTAAGAACGGAAGATTCTGTGGCAACCAGCGCAACGCTCGCAAAAACAGGCAAGTACGGTGACCTGCGTCGCCGACTCGTCTTTTTGCTGCTCGCGCTTGTGGTCTACCGTATCGGTGCACACATCCCTGTGCCCGGTATCGACCCCAACCAGTTGCAACAGCTCTTCAACGGCCAGCAAGGCGGCATCCTGAACCTGTTCAACATGTTCTCGGGCGGCGCCTTGTCTCGCTTCACCGTGTTTGCGCTGGGGATCATGCCGTACATCTCGGCCTCGATCATCATGCAGTTGCTGACCTATGTGTTGCCCTCTTTGGAGCAACTCAAGAAGGAAGGCGAGGCTGGCCGTCGCAAAATCACGCAGTACACCCGTTACGGCACACTGGGCCTGGCGCTGTTTCAATCCATGGGCATTGCCCTGGCCTTGGAATCCTCGGCTGGCTTGGTGCTGGCACCCGGATTTGGCTTTCGCGTCACCGCCATGGTGAGCCTCACCGCAGGCACCATGTTCCTGATGTGGCTGGGCGAGCAAATCACCGAGCGTGGCCTGGGCAATGGCATCTCCATCCTGATCTTTGCCGGCATTGCGGCCGGTTTGCCCAGTGCTTTGGGTGGCTTGCTGGAATTGGTCCGCACCGGCGCCATGAGCATTCTGGTGGCCTTGTTCATCGTGGTCCTGGTGGTGCTGGTCACCTACTTTGTGGTCTTCGTCGAGCGCGGTCAACGCAAGATCCTGGTCAATTACGCACGCCGTCAGGTGGGCAACAAGGTGTATGGCGGCCAGTCGTCGCACTTGCCCCTGAAGCTCAACATGGCCGGTGTGATTCCCCCGATTTTTGCTTCCTCCATCATCTTGTTGCCGGCCACCGTGGTCAGCTGGTTCAGCTCCGGTGACAGCATGCGTTGGTTGAAGGACATTGCCAGTGCGCTGTCGCCTGGCCAGCCGGTGTACATCATGTTGTACGTCGCCGCCATCGTGTTCTTCTGCTTCTTCTACACCGCGCTGGTGTTCAACAGCCGTGAGACGGCCGACAACCTCAAGAAGTCGGGCGCCTTCATTCCAGGCATTCGCCCCGGCGACCAAACCGCGCGCTACATTGACAAGATTCTGGTTCGCCTGACCCTGGCAGGTGCGGTTTACATCGCCTTCGTCTGCTTGCTGCCCGAGTTTCTGATTTTGAAATACAACGTGCCTTTCTACTTCGGCGGAACCTCGCTGCTGATCATTGTGGTGGTGACCATGGACTTCATGTCCCAGGTGCAGAACTACATGATGAGTCAGCAGTATGAGTCGCTGCTCAAGAAAGCCAACTTCAAAACAACGATGGGTGCTTGAGCGACATGGCCAAAGACGATGTCATTCAAATGCAGGGCGAGGTGGTTGAAAACCTGCCCAACGCCACCTTCCGCGTGAAGCTGGAGAACGGTCATGTGGTGCTGGGGCACATCTCCGGCAAGATGCGGATGCATTACATCCGTATCCTGCCCGGCGACAAGGTCACAGTGGAGTTGACGCCCTACGATTTGAGCAGGGCCCGCATTGTGTTCCGTGCCAAGTAAGGCGCGGGGCGAAGAGAAAGAAAGTACGGACAGCCCGGTGGCTATCCAAAGGTTTGTTAGGAGAATGAAATGAGAGTTTCGGCTTCGGTCAAGAAAATTTGCCGCAACTGCAAGATCATCCGTCGTAAAGGCGTGGTTCGCGTGATCTGCACGGATCCCCGTCACAAGCAGCGCCAAGGCTGATTGATACAGGTTTAAAGAGGACGCACATGGCACGTATCGCTGGCATTAATATTCCGCCGCATCAACATGCAGAAATTGGCCTGACCGCCATTTTCGGTATTGGTCGCACCCGCGCTCGCAAAATTTGCGAAGCCTGCGGCATTGCATATTCCAAAAAGGTCAAAGACCTGACTGACGGAGATCTCGAAAAGATTCGCGATCAAATTGCTCAGTTCACCATCGAAGGCGATCTGCGCCGCGAGACCACCATGAACATCAAGCGTTTGATGGACATCGGTTGCTACCGTGGTTTCCGTCATCGCCGTGGCCTGCCGATGCGCGGTCAGCGCACCCGCACCAATGCACGCACCCGCAAGGGCCCGCGCAAGGCAGCGGCCGCTCTGAAGAAATAATTGAGGGAACACCATGGCAAAAGCACCCGCCAATAACGCCGCACAACGTGTGCGCAAGAAAGTCCGCAAGAACGTTGCGGACGGCATTGCACACGTGCATGCTTCGTTCAACAACACCATCATCACCATCACCGACCGCCAGGGCAATGCCCTGTCGTGGGCTTCGTCGGGTGGACAGGGCTTCAAAGGCTCACGCAAGTCCACTCCGTTCGCGGCTCAGGTGGCCTCGGAAGTCGCCGGCCGTGCCGCGATTGACCAAGGCATCAAGAACCTCGACGTCGAGATCAAGGGCCCCGGCCCCGGTCGCGAGTCTTCTGTGCGCGCGCTGGCAGCACTGGGCATCCGAATCAACTCGATTTCGGACGTGACCCCGGTGCCGCACAACGGCTGCCGCCCCCAGAAGCGCCGTCGCATCTAATTTTCAACCAAGCCCACCGCCATCGGTGAAACACCGATGGCTCCTCGTCTTTCAGACGGGCAGATGACACAAAGGAAGATCAAGTGGCACGTTACCTCGGCCCCAAGGCCAAACTCTCCCGCCGCGAAGGCACCGACCTTTTCCTGAAGAGCGCACGCCGCGCCATCAGCGACAAGGCCAAGTTCGACACCAAGCCCGGCCAGCACGGCCGCACCTCGGGCCAGCGCACCTCTGACTTCGGTCTGCAGTTGCGTGAAAAGCAAAAGGTCAAGCGCATGTACGGCGTGCTGGAGCGTCAGTTCCGCCGCTACTTTGCAGAAGCCGACCGCCGCAAGGGAAACACCGGCGCCAACCTGCTGTTCATCCTCGAGTCCCGCCTGGACAATGTGGTGTACCGCATGGGCTTCGGCTCCACCCGCGCTGAAGCGCGCCAGTTGGTGTCGCACAAGGCCATCACGGTGAACGGCCAGCAAGTGAACATCCCGTCTTACCTGGTCAAGACCGGTGACGTCATCTCGGTTCGCGAGAAGTCCAAGAAGCAAGGCCGTGTGGTCGAAGCGCTGCAACTGGCAACGCAAGTCGGCCTGCCCGCCTGGGTGGAAGTCAACGCCGACAAGGCCGAGGGCACCTTCAAGAAGGTTCCTGACCGCGACGAATTCGCAGCCGACATCAACGAATCGCTGATCGTCGAACTGTATTCGCGTTAATCCTGGTTGAGCTGATCAACCGTTTAAGTCCCCGCGCTGTGCAAGCCTGCGCAGCAGGGGTGGAACACCCAGCCTTACCGGTGTAACGAGCCGGGGGTATTGAGAGGAATCCGGATGCAAACCCAACTGTTGAAACCCAAAGCCATCAACGTCGAGCAAATCGGCCACAACCGTGCCAAAGTCACGCTGGAGCCTTTCGAGCGCGGCTATGGCCACACCCTGGGCAACGCCCTGCGCCGTGTGCTGCTGTCCTCCATGGTCGGCTACGCCGTCACGGAAGTCACGATTGCCGGCGTGCTGCACGAGTACTCCTCCATCGATGGCGTGCAAGAAGACGTGGTCAACATTCTGTTGAACCTCAAGGGCGTCGTGTTCAAGCTGCACAACCGTGACGAAGTCACGTTGAGCTTGCGCAAGGACGGCGAAGGCCAAGTGACCGCCGCCGACATCCAGACCCCGCATGACGTGGAAATCATCAACCCCGGCCACGTGATCGCCAACCTGTCGCAAGGCGGCAAGATCGACATCCAGCTGAAAGTTGAAAAAGGCCGTGGCTATGTGCCCGGCACGGTTCGTCGCTATGGCGAAGAACCCTCCAAGTCCATCGGCCGCATTGTGCTGGACGCTTCCTTCTCGCCGGTTCGCCGTGTGAGCTACAGCGTGGAAAACGCCCGCGTCGAGCAGCGCACCGACCTGGACCGCCTGGTGGTCGAGATCGAAACCAACGGCGCGATCACTGCAGAAGACGCCGTGCGCGCTTCCGCCAAAATTTTGGTTGAGCAACTGGCCGTGTTCGCCCAGCTGGAAGGCAGCGAGCTGGCCGCCTTCGACTCGCCCGCACCGCGCAATGCCCAGCAGTTCGACCCGATCCTGCTGCGCCCCGTGGACGAGCTCGAGTTGACGGTGCGTTCCGCCAACTGCCTGAAGGCCGAGAACATCTATTACATCGGTGACCTGATTCAGCGCACCGAGAACGAGTTGCTCAAGACCCCGAACCTGGGTCGCAAGTCGCTCAACGAAATCAAAGAAGTGTTGGCCTCGCGTGGCCTGACCCTGGGCATGAAGCTGGAAAGCTGGCCGCCCGCCGGTCTGGAAAAGCGCTGAGCCGGCCTTCACTGCATCTCAAAATAAGACATCCGTCCCCTGGCCGTACCTGATACGGCGCGGGGTTCAATAAAGAAAGGAAAGCACCATGCGTCACGGACACGGACTCCGCAAACTCAACCGCACCAGCGAACATCGCCTGGCGATGCTGCGCAACATGTGCGTCTCGCTGCTTCGCCAC
>CAINMN010000304.1 GCA_903850735.1 uncultured Burkholderiales bacterium
CCGGGCGAGGTGATTGAAGAAAAAATTTCCTTGTCCGAGCGCTTTGGCTTGTGGGTCAGCTTCTACCCCTTCTCGCAAGACGAGTACCTGACCATTGTGGGCCAGTGGCTCACGGCCTTGGGCTTGCCCGATGGCACGCTGGACAAGGCGCGACCCGAAGCCCTGGTGTGGGCGCTCGAGCGCGGCTCGCGCAGTGGCCGCGTGGCCTACCAGTTCGCGCGCGATTACGCGGGCCGCAACGCCTGAGGCGCCCAGGGCCGTCCATGACCCAAGCTGCGGTGCTCGTGGCCGATGGCGACTTGCCACGCGAAGGCGGCGAAAACCGCCCGCTGGTGCAAGTGGCCGTGGGTGTGCTGCTGCAAGACGATGGCGCCTTTTTGCTGACCTCGCGCCCCCCCGGCAAGGTGTATGCAGGCTACTGGGAATTTCCGGGTGGCAAGCTCGAAGCCGGCGAGACGGTGCAGCAAGCGCTGGCGCGTGAGTTGCATGAAGAAATTGGCATAGCCATCGAAGACTGCACGCTGTGGAAGGTCGAGCGCGTGGACTATCCGCATGCCTTGGTTCAGCTCAATTTTTGCCGCGTCACGCTTTGGCGTGGCGAGTTGCAAATGCGTGAGGGGCAGTCTTTTGCATGGCAGCAACTGCCGGTGACGGTGACGCCCGTGTTGCCAGGGACGCTTCCGGTGCTGAGGTGGTTGGAAGAAGAGCGCGGCGATCCCCCTGCGGCGTGAGCTTGCCGCAGCCCTGCGGGCCTCGCAACGACGGCTTAACTGCAGCGGGGTGTTTTCGAAATTGGGATCGTCGGGCGGCGTGAGGTCGGGCACGCGGTGTTGCTCGCTGGCCCAGGCGCCGAGGTCGATGTTTTTGCAGCGTTCGCCACAGAAAGGGCGGTAACGGTTGCTCGGGGCATAGACACTGGGGCCGCCACAGCCAGGACAGGTCACGATGCGTTCCGCCATGCTCGCCTCTTCAGGTGCACAAAGCCATTTCAAACGGCACATCGTCGGCCACAGGCACCAGGTGGCCTTGCTCGTCTTGGCGCATCAAGCGCACCGACACCATCATGCGGTTGCCGCTGATCTCTGGCACCACCTTGAAGTTGGGATCGATGCGCAGGCGCATCATCTGAAATTTGCCTTGGGGCAGGTTTTGCTGGAACACGCCTGCAGGCGCCATCACCTTTTGGGCCGAGGCGGTGTCGCGCAGCAGGCGCAGCAACAGGTTGACGCTGGCATAAAGCGGCTGCAAGGGCTCGGTCCAGCGCAGAATGTCTTCACGACGCTCCTGGCTCGGGCGCTGCTGCCAGGCGTGGTAGCTGGGCATGTCGAAGCCGCAGGTCCCACCCGGAATGGCCATGCGATTGCGCAAGCTCGCCAGCCATTCGTTGTCGCTCACAAACTGGCTGATGCGCGAGCCCGAGGTGTTGATGCCCTCAAAGCAGTCGTCAATGTTCTTGAGAAAGGTTTCCAGCACCGCTTCGGCCACCGAGGGGTTGCCGCGGTATGACTGAAATTGCTGTTTGTGCCGCTCCAGGTCTTTCAGCACATCCGATTTCAGGTCGGCACGCCCACCCACCTCAACGATTTCAAAAACCGTGCTGAAGCAAAAATGGTGATCGGTGGGATGGTCGCGTTGCAACAGCGCTTCAAAGCGACGGAACAGGTATTCCAGACGCAAGTAGGTGCGGACGCGTTCGTTGAAGGGGTGTTCGTAAAGGATCACGTCAAAGCCTGTTGGCTGTCGTTGCAAGTTCGGCCCAATGATACCCGACCTCCCCTCGATCATCTCGAGCGAAGCGTGGCGATCTCGTTCAGAAGAGAGATCGCCGCGGCCCTTTGGGCCTCGCAATGACGGGGCGGGGGTTAAGTCAAACCCAAAGCCATGACCTCTTCGCGCAAGGCTGGCAAGTCAAGGCCGTCGTTGTAAATCACCCAGTCGGCAGCAGCCAGCCGAACGGCACGCGGCGATTGCGCCGCAATGATGCGGCTCACTTCGTCGGCCGCCAGGCCACTGCGGGTCACCACGCGCTGAATTTGCGTGGCCGGTTCGCAGTCGATCACCAGCACCCGCTGCACTTGTTGGCGCCAGCGCTTGGACTCCACCAGCAGGGGCACATCAAAGACCAAGAGGGCATGGCCCTGTTGCACGGCCGCCTGGGTTTGACGGCGGGTTTCCTCGCCCACGCAGGGATGCACGATGCTCTCCAAGCGTTGCTTGGCCGAAGGGTCGGCGAACACCAAGGCGCGCATGCGGGCGCGGTCGAGGGCGCCATCGGCTTGGACAAACGCATCGCCAAATTGGCGCGCGATCTCCGGCATGGCCGCACCTTGCGGGGCGGTGACGCTGCGCGCAATGGCATCGGCATCGATGACGGCCGCGCCCAAGGCTTTCAGAAGACTGGCCACCGTGCTTTTGCCGCTGCCAATGCCGCCTGTCAGGCCAAGGTGAAGAGGGCGAAGCTGTTGCATGGCCGCAAGTCTAAGCCAGTCCTGCCCATTGCAGGACTCTGGCGGGTCCACAGGCCACCAGCACCAGCGCAGCCAGCGCCAAAAAAGGGCCAAAGGGGACGTAACGGCCTTCGCGAAGCTGTCCACGTGCACGCATGACCAGGCCAACCACGGCGCCTGTGCAGGCCGCCAAGAAAACCAGCGGAATCAAGGCCAAAGGCCCCAGCCAAGCCCCCAGCGCAGCCAACAGCTTGAAGTCGCCGGCGCCCAAGCCCTCTTGAGCGGTGACACGCTCAAACACCCAAGCAATCAAGGCAAAGCTGCCGTAGCCCACCACGGCGCCCCACAAGGCGCTCGACAACGAGAGACCGCTCCAGCCCATCTCGGCCGCCAACAAACCCAGCCACAACAGGGGCTGGGTCAGGCTGTCGGGCAGCAGCGTGGTTTCCCAATCGATGCAGGCCAGGGCCAACAACAAACTGCCACCGCAGGCCCAAGCCAGAGTGCCCGCATCGAAGCCTTGCTGGCCAGCGGGCATCCAGAGCCCGCAGCTCACCCAGATCAGCGCATTGCTCACTTCCACCAAGGGGTAACGCCAGGCAATCGGTGACCCGCAAAACGCGCAACGACCCCGCAATACAAGAAAGCTCAGCAGCGGCAGGTTGTGGCGCAGTGCCAGCGGTGTCTGGCAATGCGGACAGTGGGAGCGTGGGCTGGCCAGGTTGTAGGGCTGAGCGCCATCCTCCATGGCCAGCATGCGCGGCAAGCGATGGATGACCACGTTGAGGAAACTGCCCACGACCAAGCCCAGCACACACCAGATCAAGCCCAGGATCCAAGGGCTGCTCATACGGCTTGCCCCAGTTGGAAGATGGGCAGGTACAGGGCGATCACCAAGCCCCCAATGACCAAGCCCAGAAAGACCATCAAGGCCGGCTCCAGCAAGCTGGAGAGCGTGGCGATGCTCCCATCCAGCTCGCGCTCGTGAAAGACGGCGGCCTTTTCCAGCATGGTTTCCAAGGTGCCAGACGCTTCGCCAACCTGGGCCATTTGAATGAGCAATGAAGAAAACAAGCCGGGCTGTTGCTGCAAAGCATGGGTGAGGCTTTGGCCGCGCGTCAGAGCCAGGCGAATGTCGTTTGAGGCCTGAAGGTAGATCCGGTTGCCAGTGATCGGGGCCACGCTTTCCATGGCCTCCACCAGGGGAATGCCCGCGCCGACCAAGGTGCCCAGGGTGCGGGCCCAGCGAACCTGGCAAGCCGTGCGCAACAAGGGGCCGAGGACGGGGAGCCGCAGGGACAAGGCATCCATGCGCCGCTTCAAGGGCTCTGAGCGCTGCCAGGCTTGCCAGCTGCACAGGCTGCTGAGCATGGCCAAGCCCGCCAGCCAGGCGCTGTTTTGCGCGAGCCAACGGCTGGCCGCCAGCACCCCGCGCGTGACGGCAGGGAGCTCGGCGTTGAAAGAGCGAAAGATGTTTTCGAAGACAGGCACTACCCAGAACAATATCACGCCCACCACGGCGGTGGCGATGAGCAAGACGGCAACGGGGTAGGTCAACGCGGCGCGCAGGCGCGATTGCAGCACTTGGGCTTTTTCCAAGTGGTCTGCCAGGCGCGCCAGCATGTCGTCGAGCATGCCCGCCATTTCGCCGACCGCGACCAGCTGGATGTACAGGACCGGAAAATCGGTTTGCTGTCTCAGTACCTCATGAAAAGGGTGGCCAGCTTCAATGTGTTGACGCAAGGTGCTGGCCAGTTGTTTCAATGCGGGCTGACCTGCTTGCCCTTGCTCAAAGAGTTGGAGGGCTTGCAGCAAAGGCAAGCCCGCATGCAGCAGCGTGGCCAGTTGCCGTGTCATGACGCTGCGCTCGCGTGCGCGCAAGCGAAGCTTGGCCGATGGCACGGCTTGACAATGGCGTAAACGGATCTGAGATTTCGCCAGTGTGTTTTGCAAGGCGGCCGGGTCCACCGCGGGGGTTTGGCCAGAGACAGCTTGGCCGTGCACATCACGGCCACTCCAGCGAAACATCGTCATGGGCTCAGTCATGGGTGGCCTGCTCGACCTCTGCCAAGGTGGTGAGGCCTTGGCGCACTTTGTCCAGGCCATCCTCGCGCAAGGTCGCAATGCCCTCGCGCTTGGCTTGCTCGGCCAGAGCGGCCGCATGGGTATGTTGCAACATCATGTTTTTCATGCTGTCGGAGATCGGCATGACTTGGAACAAGCCCACCCGGCCCGCATAGCCCTCGCGGCACCGCGCACAGCCCACCGCATGCCAAGTGAGGTTGGGTGGGTGCTGGGTTTTGCAATGGGGGCACAGCCGACGCACCAGCCGTTGCGCGGTGATCAGCAACACACTGGCGGCCAGGTGAAAAGGCTCCACCCCCATGTCTTGCAAACGCATCAAGGTGTTGGGCGCGTTTTGGGTGTGCAGCGTGGACAGCACCAGATGGCCGGTTTGGGCCGCCTGCAAAGCGATGCGCGCGGTTTCCAGATCGCGAATTTCGCCCACCATCAGAATGTCCGGGTCTTGCCTGAGCAAGGCGCGCAGGGTGCTGGCAAAGGTCAGACCGGCACGTTCGTTGACGCTGACCTGGTTGGCGCCGGCCAGTTGAATTTCTGCAGGGTCTTCCACCGTGGCGATGTTGACGCGGCTGTTGTTGAGCTGGTCCAGGCAACTGTACAAAGAGCGCGTCTTCCCCGAACCGGTGGGCCCGGTGATCAGGATCAGGCCGTCGGGGCGGCGCAATGCCTGTTGCAAGCGAGCCAGCGCGGCGGGCGAATAGCCCAGGGTTTGAAGGTCCAGGTGGCCCGAGTGGCTTTCCAGCACCCGCACGACCAATTTTTCGCCATGCAAGGTGGGCAAGCTGCTGACGCGCAAATTCACCCAGCGCCCCTGCCAGGACAGGCCCATGCGCCCATCTTGCGGCGTGCGCTTTTCGGCGATGTCCAGCCGCGCCAACACCTTCAAGCGTGACAGCAAACGGTCACGCACAGCCAGTGCGGGGGTTGCCGCCACGTAGAGGTGACCATCGATGCGGTAGCGCACCCGCAGCCCTTTTTCCTGGGGCTCGAAATGGATGTCGGAGGCGCTTTGCGCCAGCGCCTCTTCCAGCAGGCGCTGCAGCAACTCTGCGATGGGGCTGTCGCTTGCCGATGTGAGGTTGGCGGAGGTGACCATGGAAGGGTGACTTTAGGCGGGGCCCGTGATGAAAGTGCGATGGGCTTGCATGCGTCACAAATCGACCATGCTGTGGCTTGCGGCTTGGCGCACGCAGCAAGCGTCAGTCAGCTTGAGAACGTCCTCTTTTTGTGTTAATTTGCTCCCAGGCGATGACCATTTGAAAGATTTTGTATGGCTCCAATCCACAAGCATGTGCCGGTGTTCAGTGCATTCACTTGGCTGCGCGAGGGCTTGGCCGACATGCGCGCCACCCGCTATCTGGGGGCCTTTTATGGTTTGGTTTTCACCAGCATCGGCTTTGTCATTGCCCTGGTGTATGCCACCTTCTGGAAAGCCTCCATGGGCCTGACGGCAGGCTTCCTTTTGGTGGGGCCCATCATTTGCACGGGCATTTATGAGTTGTCTCGGCAATTGCAACAAGGCGAGCCCGTCAGCTTGGGCCAAAGCACCCGTGCCTGGATGCGCAACTGGAAGTCGCTTGGCTTTTTCGCTGTCATCCTCACGTTTTTGTTGATTGTCTGGGCGCGCGTCTCGGTGGTGTTGTTCGCGCTGTTTGCCACCCACGACTACCCGGACATGCACAGCATGATCACGCAGATTGTGTCCCTGCGCAACCTCGAATTCATCTTGGTGTGGCTGGGCGTGGGGTCGGTTTTTGCGACGCTGGCTTTTGCGGTGTCGCTGGTGTCGGTGCCCATGTTGCTGGATCGGCCTGTCGACACCATGGAAGCCATTTTCACCAGCGTACAAGCGCTTTGGGAAAATTTGGCAGCCTGTCTGGTGTGGGCCGTGCTGGTGGTGGTGTTGATCGGCAGCGCCCTGGTTTTCTTCAAACCCCTGCTGGTTCTGTTCGCGCCTTGGGTTGGCCATGCCACTTGGAAGGCCTACCAGGCCTTGGTCGTTCCAAAGGGGGAGGATGCACTGTTGGGTGTAGGGGAGGTTCAGCACGCCAGCTGACGCGGCTATGATGCTTGCATCATTCACGCAAGGGCCGGCCCATGGATTTGGTGGTGCACACAGTTTGTTTCAATGAAGAGGCCATGCTGCCGCACTTCTTGAACTATTACGCTCCCCAAGCCAAAAAAATCCGCATTTACGACAACCAGTCCACTGACCGCAGTGTGGAGATCGCGCTGTCTTACCCCAATGTCGAAGTCTTGAGTTTTGGCACCGAGGGCAAGCTCTCCGAGTTGTCGCTCATGCATTTGCGCAATCAGGGCTGGAAAGACGAGCGATGCGATTACATGGTGGTCTGCGATGTCGATGAGTTCCTCTACCCCAGCCATCTGGCATCATTTTTACAGCGTCATCCCGATGTGGATGTGTTTCAGCCCAAAGGCTATGACATGGTTTGCGATGCGTTCCCGCCGGCCGATGGGCGCTTGCTGACAGAGCTGGTGCAATGGGGCAGTCCGCACGACAACTATTCCAAGATGGCTTGTTTTCGGCCTGAAAAAGTCATCGACATGAACTATGGCCCGGGCTCGCATCTGGCCACACCGGTGGGCCACGCGGCGCTGAACATTTACCGCGCGAGCGACAGCCCGGCAGACCTCAAGCTCCTGCACTACAAGAACATGGGCCTGTCTTACCGCCTTCGCCGTCACCAGGCTTTGAGCGCGCGCCTGGCCGGTGAGGAGTTTGAGACATACCGCTTTGGATTTCATTACGCCTTTGACGCACAGGCCCAGCAGGATGAATTCAATGCCCTCAAGGCGAGCGCCAGGCGAGTGATTGGTTTGGGCGCGACATCTGATTAGGGTGCAACTCTGAGGGCACTTTGCGTCCCTTTTTCTAACCAATGTCACAACGCGTGAGCTTGCTTTCTGTATGACGCATGCTATTATGAATTTATCAAATTATTACTACAAGCCAAAGCATGATCAGACCCCTTCTTACCGCCATTGCGGTCACGACTTGTCTTGCTTTTTCGGGTTGCCCTGATTCAGAGACTGTGTCAAATTCAAGCAGCAGTACGAGCAGCTATGCCTATGTCATCAATTCTGACAACGCAATTTCTCAATTCGATTTGAATGCTGCCACGGGAGCCTTGACTGCTAGCTCTAACCCGGCGGTGAGCACTACTGGAAATAACTCTATCGCAGGCTATTTGGATCTTGACAACAAATTCATGTACGTTGTGAACCAGACATCCAAGACCATTTCCATGTTTGGGTTTGACGCATCCAGCAAGCCCTACCTTCTTTCAACACCCACGGTGGCAACCGATGGTGAGATTCGCTCGATTGCGGTGAGTCCAGGAAAGAATGCTTATGTGGCCAATATTGCCACTTCTGGTGACACCAGCACGGTGGGTGTCTACTCGGTGGCCAGTTCTGGCGTTCTCACCAAGGTGAGCACCGTACCCTCCTACGGCGGGTCTTCTTACCAGTTGTTGCTGTCAGGTGATGACAAATATCTGTATGTTTTGCACAATGACACCAATCGCATTTCCATGTACACAGTGGGAACCAATGGCGCGCTGACTTCGATGACGACGCCTTTTATAGCGACCATTGACTTTCCTCAAAGTTTTGCAATCCATCCCTCTGGCAAATTCATCTACGTTGCCAGATATGCAAGCTCCGGCTACGTCTATCGACATGATATCGATGCTGCAACAGGTGCTGTGGGATCTTTGCAAATATCCTCGCAAACTGCCGTTGGGCAATCGCCGCGAGCCATTCGCATCCATTCATCCGGCAAATACGCTTATGTCTTGAACGGAGGTAATAGAACGATATCGATGCTCAACATCAATGAAACAACGGGTGAATTGACTGCCATGACGCCATCCTTCGTGGCTTCTTCTGGGACGGATTTCCCGAACTCATTCGCTATTGATGCATCTGGAAAATTTCTCTATGTGACAACCTATTCCGACAAGGTTTATGCATTCCAAATTGATCAATCCAATGGGGCGCTGACAGCCAGTTCGACGGTGACCACTGCCACGAGTTCCAATAACTTCATCATGCTCAGCGGAAGCTGGTAAGTTTCACCCGCGTGCACTTCCAGTTCCAGTTTTCATCAGTGTTGTCAACAAGGCTTCAGTCGGTGCGGCCAGAGGCAGGTCCCTTTTGGCCTGTATCTGCCCATTCGGCATACACTTCATATAACTCCGACATGTAATTCTCCACATTGGAGAAGGCCACCAACATCCGTGCATTGGCTTGGTTCCAGCCAATGCGTTGGCCACCGTGGCCGACGGCCCAGTAGCTGTCACGGCGTTGGCGGTGGTCGGTCCAGGTGAGGTAGCCATAGCCATCAAAGGCAAAACCGCTTTTCTTGGAAGCGTTCGCAATTTGGCGTGTGCTGGCCTGTCGAACATAGTCCGAGAAACACCCCGTGCCCGTTTGCTGGGCCTTGACCCAGACGGCGAATCGGATCCAATCCTCCAGGTGCATGCGCACATTGCCATCGGAGACGCCATAAGCTGCGCGGTCTTGCCCGATGATGGCCGAACGCTCGATGCCTGCCGCCAGCAGCACTTCGCGCTCCACGTATTTGGCATAGGTGGTGCCAGTGGCTTTGTTCAGCGCGACACCCAGGGCCAGAGGGTCCGTGCTTCGGTAGATGAAATACTCGCCAGGTTTTCTGGCAACGCCGCTGGCTTCTCGCTCGGCGCTGTTCACTTTGGGCGTGGCCAGCAAGTCCAGGAAATTCATCGCGCCGCTTTGAAGGCGTTGTGCTTGTTCTGGGCTCGCAATGGTCGAGTCAGGGTTGCCTTGCCAGGTCCCCGAACTCATCTTGAGCAAATCTTGAATCGTGGCTGCGCCCAGGTCTGTGCCTGAGAGTTCGGGAATCACTTGGCTGACGGGTTGGTGCAATGACAATTTGCCCTCGCAGATGGCTTTGCCGACGGCCATCGCTGTCACAGTTTTGCCAATGCTGAAGCTCAAAAAGCGTTTCGAGGGGCTGGCCGGCGGCTTGTAGGCCATCCAGACAATCTGATTGCCATCCAGCAGTGCCATGCTTTTGGCGGATGAGCGCTCAAAGAGGCGTTGGGCTTTGTCGACAACGGCTTTTTCAGCGTCCAGTGGCGCTCTGTAAATCAGGGGCGAAACAGCGGCAGCTGTGCCAGTTTGATGGTGCCAGGCTTGCCCATTGGAAAGCAGCCATTCGTCTGGCGCTGCTGTGAATTTTCCAACGCTGGGCAGCTGAGCGGCAGCGATCAAAGGCAGCAAGGCCAGGGCACTTGGAGCCCGTTTTTTGAGCATTTGCAGAATTGGAAAAGGCAAAGTCCTTTGGGTGTCGAATTTCATGAAGTCCTTTTGCATTGCCAGCAACAGGCGAACAAGCTCGACGTGCCCTGACAGTCTTTGATGAGGGTCTGGTTGACGGAGAAATTGCGTGAGGGGAACGGTCAAGCTCAAAAGCCTTGATGGCAACAAAGAAAAAACCCACAGGCCTTCAGCAGGCTGTGGGTTTTATTTTGACCTGATGGTCGGGGTGAGAGGATTCGAACCTCCGGCCTCTACGTCCCGAACGTAGCGCTCTACCAGGCTAAGCTACACCCCGATGTGTGCA
>CAINMN010000305.1 GCA_903850735.1 uncultured Burkholderiales bacterium
GGCGACGCCCAGCAACAGCGCGGCCAGCAACGGCCCCGTGATGGACGAGGTGCCCCCCACCGCCACGACGATCAGAAAATAAATCATGTACTTGAGCGGGAACGTGGGATCAATCGAGAGCACTTCTGCCCCCAGTGCGCCGCCCAAGCCGGCCAGGCCGGAGCCCACGGCAAAGGTGAGCAAGAAAACACGGTTCACCGGAATGCCCATGCCCGCAGCCACCACCGGATCGTCCACGGCCGCGCGCAAGCGGCTGCCAAAGCGGGTGCGCGACAAAATCAATTGCAGCACCACCGTCAGCAGGGCGCAGATCGCGACGATGAACAAACGGTAGTGCCCCATGCCCAGGGTCCACGGGTCTTCGCCCCACTCGGTTCTGCCGCGCAGCCAATCGGGCAGCTGGATGTTCTGCTGGCTGGAGCCCATCACGTAGTCCACACCGGCCACCGCCATGAAGGCCAGGCCAATGGAAAACAGCACCTGGTCCAGATGCGGCTTTCGGTACATGGCACGGTACAAGGTGGACTCGAGCACGGCCCCCATCACGCCCACCAGCACAAAGGCCAAGGGCAGGCACCACAGGAAAGGCACCTGCCAGCGCTGCATCAGCACCACCGTCAGGTAGCCGCCCATCATGGCAAAGGCGCCGTGCGCCAGGTTGATGAAGTTCATCAAGCCCAGCGTGATGGCCAGCCCCACGGCCAGCACAAACATCAGCATGCCATAGGCAATGCCATCAAACAGAATCGTCAACATGAGGCCGCGGCGTGCACCCGCTTACTTGTTTTTGCCCGGGTCCTTGACGTCCTTGATGGTTTCAAATTCGGTGTTGTAGAGCTGGCCGTTGACCTTCTCCACTTTGCGAATGTAGATGTTGTGGACCACGTCGCGGGTTTGGGCGTCGATGAACATCGGGCCGCGCGGGCTTTCAAAAATCTGGCCCTTCATGGCATTGAGCAAGGCCTCGCCGCCGCCCTGGCCTTTGGTGGCCTTGAGGGCTTCGTAAATCACGCGCATGCCGTCATAGCCCCCCACGGCCATGAAGTTGGGACGCAGATTGTTGTTGGCCTTCTCGAAGGCATCCACAAACTTTTGGTTCAGGGCCGACTTGTGCGAGGTGGAGTAATGGTGCGAGGTGACCACGCCCAGGGCCACATCGCCCATGCCGTTGAGGATGTCATCGTCGGTGACGTCGCCCGTGCCAATCAGGCGAATGCCGGCCTTGTCGAGGCCGCGCTCGGCAAACTGTTTCATCAGCGCCGTGCCGGCCCCCGAAGGCACAAACACATAGAGCGCATCGGGCTTGATGTCACGCACCTTTTGCAGGAAGGGCGCGAAATCGGGGTTGCGCATGGGCACGCGCAAGGTCTCGACCACTTGACCGCCGTTGAAGGTGAAGCGGTCCTTGAAATACTTCTCGGCGTCAATGCCAGGGCCAAAATCGGAAACCAGGCTGACCACGCGCTTGATGTTGTCCTTGGGTGCCCAGTCGCCCAGGGCCACGGCCGCTTGGGGCAAGGTGAAACTGGTGCGAATGATGTAGGGCGAAGCCTGGGTGATGCTCGAGGTGGCGGCCGCCATCACCACCAAGGGGGTTTTGGACTGGGTGGCAATGGGCGCAGTGGCCAAGGCCAGGGGCGTGAGGCCAAAGCCCGCCAAAACGTTGACTTTTTCATTCACCA
>CAINMN010000306.1 GCA_903850735.1 uncultured Burkholderiales bacterium
AGATCAACATCAACCCGTCTGACGTGCGTACCGACACTTTCCGTGCCAGCGGTGCGGGTGGTCAGCACATCAACAAGACGGACTCGGCTGTGCGCCTGACGCACATCCCGACGGGCATCGTGGTGCAGTGCCAGGACGGCCGAAGCCAGCACAGCAACCGTGACGTGGCATGGCAGCGCCTGCGCTCGCGCCTGTACGACTTTGAAATGCGCAAGCGCATGGAAGAGCAGCAAAAGCTGGAAGACACCAAGACCGATGTGGGCTGGGGCCACCAGATCCGCTCTTACGTGCTGGACCAAAGCCGCATCAAGGACTTGCGCACCAACGTCGAAATTTCCAATACCCAAAAAGTGCTGGATGGCGACCTGGACAATTTCATCGAAGCCTCGCTCAAGCAAGGCGTCTGATTTTTCAATTCATTCTTTCGGAGACTCGCCATGTTGCGTGATGCCCAGGCCACCCTGGTTCGTCGAGAGGACTATGCCGCTTCGGCGTTCTGGATCGACACCGTCGACCTGACCTTCGACCTGGACCCCTTGAAAACCCGCGTGCTCAACAAAATGACCTTGCGCCGCAACCCCGATGTGCCGGCGCAAGCCCTGCGCCTCGACGGCGAAGAGCTCAACCTGGCGCGCGTGTTGGTCAACGGCCAGGGCACATCCTTCAAGATGGACGGCAACCAGCTGGTGCTGGAAAATTTGCCCGAAGGCCACGAGCCGTTTGCGCTGGAAATTTTCACCACCTGCGCCCCTGCCAAAAACAGCAAGCTCATGGGCTTGTATGTGAGCAACGATTCCTTCTTCACCCAATGCGAGGCCGAGGGCTTTCGCCGCATCACCTACTTCCTGGACCGCCCCGATGTGATGGCCAGCTACAGCGTCACCTTGCGTGCCGACCGCGCCAAGTACCCGGTGCTGCTGTCCAACGGCAACCTGGTGGAACAAGGCCAGCTTGAAGACGGCCGACACTTTGCACGCTGGGTCGACCCCCACAAAAAACCCAGCTACCTCTTTGCCCTCGTGGCCGGACAGCTGGTGTGCCGCGAACAGCGCATCGTGGCCCGCTCTGGCCAGGAGCATGTGCTGCAGGTGTATGTGCGTCCCGGTGACCTGGACAAAACCGAACACGCCATGAATTCGCTGATGGCCTCCATCGCCTGGGACGAAGCGCGCTTTGGCCTCAGCCTGGACCTGGAGCGCTTCATGATCGTCGCCACCAGCGACTTCAACATGGGCGCCATGGAAAACAAGGGTTTGAATATTTTCAATACCAAGTTTGTGCTGGCCAACCAGGCCACCGCCACCGATGTCGATTTTGGCAATGTGGAAAGCGTGGTGGGGCATGAGTACTTCCACAACTGGACGGGCAACCGCATCACCTGCCGCGACTGGTTCCAGCTGTCCTTGAAAGAAGGCCTGACGGTCTTCCGCGACCAGGAGTTCAGCCAGGACCTGGCCGGTGACGCCTCGGCCCGCGCGGTCAAGCGCATCGAAGATGTGCGCTTGCTGCGCACCGTGCAATTTGCCGAAGATGCCGGCCCCATGGCCCACCCGGTGCGCCCGGACAGCTACCTGGAAATCAACAATTTCTACACCGTCACGATTTACGAAAAAGGCGCCGAAGTGGTCCGCATGATGCAGACCCTGGTGGGCCGCGACGGCTTTGCCAAAGGCATGAAGCTGTACTTCGAAAGGCACGACGGCCAAGCCGTCACCTGCGACGATTTCGCGCAAGCCATTGCCGACGCCAATCCGGGTTCGGCCCTGTCGCAACACCTGGCCCAGTTCAAGCGCTGGTACAGCCAGGCTGGCACGCCCGTGGTGCAGGCCCGTGGCCAGTACGATGCCGCCAGCCAACGCTACACCCTGACCCTGAGCCAGTCGTGTGGCGCCAGCCCCGGCCAGTCCAGCAAAGAGCCCTTCGTCATTCCCGTGCTGATGGGCCTGATCTCGGCCAGTGGCGAAGAATTGCTGAGCTCGCGCCTGGAGGTGTTGACCGAAAGCAGCCAGCAATGGGTGTTTGACAACCTGGCCAGCGAACCCGTGCCTTCCTTGCTGCGCGGCTTCAGCGCCCCAGTGGTGCTGGACATCGACTACAGCGACGCGCAACTGCTGACCTTGCTGGCCCACGATGCCGACCCCTTCAACCGCTGGGAAGCAGCGCAACGGCTGAGCGTTCGCGCAGCGCTGCAAGCCCTGGCATCCCCGCAGGTCAGCGCCGAGGTGTTGCCAGCCGACTGCGTGCAGGCTCTGCGCGATGTGCTGCGCCACCCCACGCTGGATGCGGCCTTCAAGGAACTGGTGCTCACCCTGCCCAGCGAGAGCTACCTGGCCGAGCAAATGGATGTGGTCGACCCCCAGCGCATCCATGCGGTGCGCGAAGCCATGCGCCTGCAACTGGCCACCGCGTTGTGGGACGACTGGGCCTGGGCCTACGAGGCACACCGTGACAACGGCGCCTACCGCCCCGATGCCGTCTCCAGTGGCCGCCGCGCCTTGACTGGCATGGCCCTGACCTTCTTGTGCCTGGCCTCGGCCTCGCGCCAAGACGATGCCTGGCCCCAGCGCGCTTTCCAGGCCTTTCAAAGCGCCAGCAACATGACCGACCGCTTCAACGCCCTCAGCGCGCTGGTCGGTGCCGGCCATGCCTTGGCAGCCTCGGCCTTGGAGCGTTTCCATCAGCTGTTCAAGAACGAAGCCCTGGTGCTGGACAAATGGTTTGCCTTGCAAGCCGGCGCCTGCGACCGTGGCGGCGACATCTTGCCCAAGGTGCGCCAACTGATGTTGCACCCAGACTTTCAGATGCGCAACCCGAACCGCGCGCGCAGCCTGATATTCAGCTACTGCAATGCCAACCCGGGGGCCTTCCACCGCAGCGATGCCTCGGGCTATGTGTTCTGGGCCGAGCGCGTGCTCGAACTCGACGCCTTCAACCCGCAAGTGGCGGCCCGCCTGGCGCGTGCGCTGGACCGCTGGCGCAAGCTGGCCGAGCCCTACCGCCATGCCGCGCGCGAAGCCATTGCCCGCGTCGCCGCCAAAACCGATCTCAGTCCTGACGTGCGCGAGGTGGTCTCGCGTGCCCTTTCGGAGTAAGCACCATGTCCGTCTCTCTCTCCCGCTACCTGGTTGAACAGCAGCGCGCCAAGGGCCATATTCCGCCCTCGCTGCGTTTGCTGCTCGAAGTGGTGGCGCGCGCTTGCAAAAGCATCAGCCATGCCGTCAACAAGGGCGAGCTCGGCGGCGTCTTGGGCTCGGCCCACAGCGAAAACGTGCAAGGCGAAGTGCAAAAGAAGCTGGACATCATTGCCAACGAGGTGCTGATCGAGGCCAATGAATGGGGGGGCCACTTGGCCGCCATGGCCTCCGAGGAAATGGACAGCATTTACCTGGTGCCCAACCGTTACCCCCAGGGTGAATACCTGCTGCTGTTCGATCCCCTGGATGGCTCGAGCAACATCGACGTCAACGTCAGCATCGGC
>CAINMN010000307.1 GCA_903850735.1 uncultured Burkholderiales bacterium
CAAGATTACGCCTTGTTCCCGCATTTGAGCGTGAGCGACAACGTGGGCTTTGGGCTGCACCATTTGCCGCGCAACACTCGCGCCCACCGCATCCAGGAGGTCTTGAAGCTGGTCGGCCTGGAGCGCAGTGCGCAACGCTACCCGCATGAGCTCTCGGGGGGCCAACAGCAACGCGTGGCCCTGGCGCGCGCGCTGGCGCCGCAACCCCAGTTGCTGCTGCTGGATGAACCCTTCTCCAACCTCGATGTGGACTTGCGCGAGCGCTTGGCGCACGAGGTCCGTGCCATCCTGAAAGAGGCCCAAACCACCGCGCTCTTTGTCACCCATGACCAGATGGAGGCCTTTGCGGTGGGCGATGTGATTGGCGTGATGTCCGAGGGGCGCTTGCACCAGTGGGACGACGCTTACAACCTCTACCACCGTCCTGCCACCCGCTTTGTGGCGGACTTCATTGGCCACGGCGTATTTGCACCAGCCTCGATCCGTCAAGTCGGCCAGCAGGTGATTGTGCAAACCCCGCTGGGCGAGCTGACCGATGTGGCCGAAGGGCCCTTGCCCTGCCGATTGGAAGACGGGGAGTGCGATGTGCTGCTGCGCGCCGACGACATCGTGCACGATGACGATGCGCCGGTGAAGGCGCAAATTGTGCGCAAGGCCTTTCGGGGCTCTGAGTTCCTGTACACCTTGCAACTGGCCTCTGGCCAAACCGTCATGGCGCATGTGCCCAGCCACCACGACCACAAAATTGGCGAATGGATTGGCATACGGGCGCAAGTCGACCATGTGGTCACCTTCAACCGCGCCTGCACCTTGCAAAACCGCGAGCTGTGCCAAATGCCGTGTGCTTCGCAAAGCGAGTGCGCGCCCATCACGTTTCAATCACCCCCCTAAACTTTGTTCGGGAGCTTTCGCATGAGCCTGAAACTCTACTTTTCCCCGGGTGCCTGTTCATTCGTGCCCCATGTGCTGCTGGAAACCAGCGCCGCAGATTACGAACCGGTGATGGTCAAGCTGCACAAAGGCGAACAATACGGTGACGACTACAAGGCCATCAACCCACGCAGCCAAGTGCCGGTGCTGCAAGCCGAAGGCCAAGTGATCACGCAAATTCCAGCCATTTGCCAGTTCCTGGACATGGCGTTTCCGCAAGCCCAGTTTTTGCCGACGGCGCCGCTGGCGCGTGCCAAAGCTTTGGAAACGCTTTCCTGGATGAACAACACCGTGCATCCCACCTTCACCCACATCTTCATGCCGAACAAGTACAGCGACCAGGCCGATGTTCAGGCCCAGGTAAAGGCTTTTGCCATACCGCAGTACCGCAAGCTGTTGGGAGAGTTGCAAAGCCTGGTCCAGCAAGCCACCGAGCACGGTGGGCCGTGGTTAGGGGGCGCCCATTTCGGCCCCCTGGATGCCTATGCCCTCACCCTGACACGCTGGGGAACCCTGGCGGGCAACAACCCAGAGGACTTTCCCACGCTGTGGGCATTTGTTCAAAAGGTCGCGGGCTTGCCCGCTGTGCAGCGTGTGATCGAACGCGAGCGCCTGCAACTGAACCTTTACAAGGCGACCTAAGCCTCGACTTTTCGCGCCGGAAACCGCACGGTGAACTTGGCGCCCGGCGGTTGGCGCGTGGGATGCGCGTCTTCCAAAATGACCGTGGCCCCGTGCTGCTGCGCGATCTGCAACACGATGGGCAAGCCCAAACCTGAGCCATCCGCCTCGGTACCCAAGGCCCGGTAAAACGGTTGAAACACCAAGTCGCGCTCGGATTCCGGAATGCCAGGGCCGGAATCTTCCACCTGGAACACGGCCACCTGGCCAAAGCGGTCGGCCAGAACGCGCGCCGTGATCACCCCCGGCGCGTCTTGTGAGGATGGGGTGTAGTTGATGGCGTTGTCGATCAGGTTGCGCACCAACTCTTTGAGCAGCGTAGGGTTGGCCTCCAGCATCACGCCTGCGCTGCCCTGCTCCAGGCCCTCGTAGCCCAAATCAATGTAGCGGTCCATGGCGCGGGGCAAGGAATCTTGAATCACGTCCATCACCAAGGCCACCAAATCACATGGCTGACGGGCAACCACAGCGCCACCGCTTTCTGCGCGCGCCAGGGCCAGCAACTGGTTGACGGTGTGGGTGGCGCGTATGCTGGCGCGGCCAATGTGCTTGAGCGACTGTTTCAACTCGTCGGCACTGGAGTCTTCGCGCTGCGCCAAATCGGCCTGCATGCGCAAGCCCGCCAGCGGCGTTTTCAATTGATGGGCGGCATCGGCGAGAAATCGTTTTTGGGTGGCGATCGAGTCTTTCAAGCGCATCAGCAAATCGTTGATGGACGACACCAAGGGGGCGACCTCGATGGGCACCACGCGATCGTCCAAGGGGCTCAGGTCGTCCGGCTTGCGGCGGCGAATGCGTTCCTCTAACTGGTTCAGGGGCTGAATGCCGCGCGCCAAGGCCAGCCACACCAACAGAACCGCCAAAGGCAAGATGACAAACTGCGGCAGCATCACGCCCTTGATGATTTCTGTGGCCAGCACGGAACGCTTTTCCAGGGTCTCGGCCACTTGCACCAGCACCGGCTTGGCGCCCGGCAGGTCCACCCGAACCCACAAGTAAGCCACCCGCACCGCCGCACCGCGAATTTCGTCGTCGCGCAAGCGCACCTCGCCACTGACCGGTTTTTCTTCGTCGGGTGGCAGCGGAAAGTCGCGTTCTCCGCTGACGAACTCGCCGCGCGCGCCCAACACTTGGTAGTAAATCAGGTCGGCATCGTCTGCGCGCAAAATTTCACGCGCAGGTTGTGGCAAATTGAACAAGACTCTTTGTTGGTCGTATCGCACCAACTGCGCCAAGGCCTGAACGTTGTACTCCAAGCCACGGTCAAAGGGCCGACTGGCAATGCCTTGCGCCACCAGCCAAGTCAACACCAAGCTGATGGGCCACAGCAACAGCAGTGGCGTCAACATCCAATCCAGGATTTCGCCGAAAAGAGAGCGCTGCTCGCGTTGAAACAGTTTCACGGGAAAAAGCGCAAGAACCGCAGGGTGTTACCCAGGTATTTTTTCAAGGCAGTAACCCAAGCCGCGCACGGTGGCAATCCGAATCGGGCCCTTTTCAATTTTTTTGCGCAAGCGGTGAATGTAGACCTCGATGGCGTTGTTGCTCACCTCTTCGCCCCACTCGCAGAGCCGCTCCACCAGTTGGTCTTTGCTGACCAGGCGCCCGACGCGTTGCAACAAAACCTCCAGCAAGCCCAACTCGCGCGCGGAAAGCTCGATCATCTTGCCGTCGATGGTGGCCACGCGGCCAGCTTGGTCGTACACCAGCGGGCCGTGCTTGATGGACGAGGTGGTGCCCCCCATGCCTCGGCGCGTGAGCGCGCGCACGCGGGCCTCCAACTCTTGCAAGGAAAAGGGCTTGGCCATGTAGTCATCGGCACCGTAATCCAAGCCTTTGACGCGCTCTTCCACGCTGTCTGCGGCGGTGAGGATCAAGACGGGCAGCGCGCTGCCGCGCGCGCGCAAACGTTTCAGCACTTCCAGCCCATGCATCTTGGGCAAGCCCAGGTCGAGAATCAGCAGGTCAAACTCATTGGTGGTCATCAGGGCGGCATCGGCTTCGGTGCCGCTGGCCACGTGATCCACCGCGGCACCCGACGCGCGCAAGGTGCGCAGCAGGCCATCGGCCAACACTTGATCGTCTTCGGCGATGAGTATGCGCATGGTGTCTCCTTGTGGTGTGCTGCCTACACTTTGGAAACATTCTAGGCGCGCTGGGCCATTAGCGATAGGCGCCGGCGTAGGCTTCCAAGCCAATGCTGATCACCGTGGCCACATCGGCCCCGACTTCCTGGCGAAATTCCGACTCGGCTTGGGCCACCGCCCACTCGAAGGCTTTCAGCCACGCCAACCCATTGGCCGTGAAGCGAATGCTGCGCGCACGTTTGTCCAGCGGGTCGGGCTCGCGCGTCACCAAGCCCCAGGCCTCGGACTGGTCAATCAAGTCGCCCATGGCTTGTTTGCTCATGCCTGCGCTGTGTGCCAACTCGCTCAGGCGAGAGCCCTCCAAGCCCAAATGGCGTGTGATGTGAATGTGGGCCGCGCTCACCTGGTTTCGTGCTGCCAAATTGGCCAGGGCCAGCGGCACCTCTTCATGGTGTGCCATGAGGTACAGCACCCGGTCATCAAAGCGGCGCATCGCCTGACCCAGCAGGCGGCCCAAATGCAGTTGCCGCCAATCTTGTGCGCGTTCTGGTTCTGGTCCTGAAAGTGTCATTTGCCAATGGTAAGGCAAACTGACCAAAAAAACTGTTTACCAATTTCAACAGGATGCGTTAAAGTACTGTTCAAGCATCCAGCCTGTGGTTTGAAACAGCCCTGGATCCACACTCAACCCGTTGATTTTTAAGGAGATTCTCATGGACGCACCCGTCAAAGGCCTGGCCCCCAACAGCGAAAAAGGCAAGGCCCTGCAAGCCGCCCTGGCCCAAATCGAAAAACAGTTTGGCAAAGGCACCATCATGCGCCTGGGCGAAGGCGAAGTCATTGAAGACATCCAAGTGGTCTCCACGGGCTCGCTGGGCCTGGACATTGCCCTGGGCGTAGGTGGCTTGCCCCGCGGCCGCGTGGTTGAAATATACGGCCCAGAATCGTCGGGTAAAACCACTCTCACCTTGCAAGTGATTGCCGAAATGCAAAAAATCGGCGGCCAGTGCG
>CAINMN010000308.1 GCA_903850735.1 uncultured Burkholderiales bacterium
AAGTCCACCAGCAAAATCGCGTTTTTGGTAACCAAGCCCATCAGCATCAGGATGCCGATGACGGAAAACATCGACAAAGTCGAGCGAAACGCCATCAGCGCCAGCACCACGCCAATCAGGGTCAGCGGCAAGGCCGTCATGAGCGCCAGGGGTTGTAAAAAGCTTTTGAACTGGCTGGCCAAAATCATGTAAATAAACACAATGCCCAGCGCCAGCGCCGAGACAGCGTAGCCAAATGAGTCGCCCATGTCTTTGGTCGAGCCGCTAAATTGCATGCTGTAGCCCGGCGGCATGGCGATGCTCTGCATCACCGCTTGGATGTCTTTGGACACTTCGCCAGCCGAGCGGCCGCTGACGTTGGCGTTGATCGAGACTTCGCGCTGCATATCGCGCCGGTTGATTTGGTTGGAGCCGGTGCCTTCGACTAAATCGGCCACCTGGTTCAGGCGCACCGTGCGGTTGCTACCGTCCGGGTTGCTGCCCATGGCCAAAGCGATGCGCTCCAGATCGGCCGGGTTGTCGCGCGCCTGGGGTTGCAGGCGCACGTTGACGTCATAAGTTTGGTCATCGGGTGCGCGCCAATTGCCCACGGTTTGGCCGGCGACCAAGGTGCGCAGGCTGCTGCCGATTTGGGACAGAGAGAGCCCCAGGTCCGAGGCGCCCTCGCGCTTGACGCGCAACTCCAGCGTGGGTTTGTTGGGCTTCATGCTCGAATCCAGGTCAACCAGGCCGGGGATGGCGCGCAGGCGCGGCATGGCCGTTTGTGCCAAGCGCTCCAAGGTCTGGGTGTCGGCGCCAATGAGCGAAAACGTGATCTGCTTGCCCCCACCCACCGAGTCGACCAGGCCGATGTGCGTCACCGTAATGCCCGGCACATGCTGCAAGCGATCGCGCATCAGCACCGACAGTTCCTCAATCCCGCGCTTGCGCGCCTTGCGGTCCTGCATGCGCACGTATATGCTGGCGTACATTTTTCCTTGTGCGTTCCCGGTGTTGATGGTGGTCAGGGTGTAGCGCACCTCAGGAAACTCGCGCACGATAGCCTCCACCTGGCGCGCACGCGCCTCGGTCACCTCCAGCGACGAGCCCACCGGCGTGTAAAAGTTCAGGGTGGTCTCTGAGAAATCCGACTTGGGCACGAACTCCGTGCCCAGCAAGGGCACCATGAATACGCTGCCGATAAAGATGCCCAGCGCCAGCAGCAAGGTGTGGAGCTTATGCGCCAGCGACCAGCGCAGAATCGACTGGTAGACCTCGACCAAATAATCCGTTCCCCGGTCAAACCAGCCGGTCACGCGGCCTATGGTTTTGTCATACAGACTGACGGGCGTAGCGCCTTGGCGGTGGGCGTGGATGCCCGGATCGTGCCAAATGCTCGAGAGCATCGGGTCCAGCGTAAAGCTGACAAACATGGAAATGAGCACCGCCACCACAATGGTCAGGCCAAACTCGTGGAAAAATTTGCCAATGATGCCGGCCATAAAGCCGATAGGTAAAAACACCGCCACGATAGACAGCGTCGTGGCCAGCACCGCCAGGCCAATCTCCTCGGTGCCGTCGAGCGCCGCTTGGAAGGGCGTCTTGCCCATTTGGATATGGCGCACGATGTTCTCGCGCACCACAATCGCATCGTCAATGAGCAAGCCCACACACAGGCTCAGCGCCATCATGCTGATCATGTTGATGGAAAACCCCAGCATGTACATGAACAAAAACGTGCCTATCAGCGCAATGG
>CAINMN010000309.1 GCA_903850735.1 uncultured Burkholderiales bacterium
GAGTCGGGCAGCCACACATGCAAGGGGAACTGCGCGCTCTTGCCCATGGCGCCGATGAACAAGCAAATGCAGATCACGGTCACCAGCATCCAGTCGGTGCCGGGGAAACTCAGCTTGCCCAGCTCGCCAGCTTTGGCAAAGGCCTCGGCATAGTTCAGCGTGCCACCGTAAGCGGCAATCAGGCCAATGCCCAAAATGAAGCCGAAGTCACCCACGCGGTTGACCAGGAAGGCTTTCATGTTGGCGAAGATAGCGCTGGGCTTGTTGAACCAGAAACCAATCAACAGGTAAGAGACCAGGCCCACGGCTTCCCAGCCGAAGAACAGTTGCAGCATGTTGTTGCTCATCACCAGCATCAACATGGAGAAAGTGAACAGGGAGATGTAGCCAAAGAAGCGGTTGTAGCCCTCGTCTTCCTCCATGTAGCCAATGGTGTACAGGTGCACCATGAGCGAGACAAAGGTGACAACGCACATCATCATGGCGGTCAGGCCATCGACCAGGAAGCCGATTTCCATCTTCAAGCCACCGACCACCATCCAGGTGTACAGGGTTTCGTTGAAGCGCGCGCCATCGACCACGACGCTTTGCAAGGTCAGCGCAGACAGCACGAAGGCGATGAACACGCCCAGGATGGTGAAGGTGTGGCTGAGCTTGCGGCCCAGCCAGTTGCCACCCAGCTGGGTTCCGAACACGCCGGCCAGAACCGCGCCCGCCAGGGGTGCCATCGGAACCGCCAACAATGTGGATGCTTGTAATGTTTGACTCATGGCTCAGCCCTTGAGGGTGTTGAGTTCGTCCACATTGATGCTGGACCGGTTACGGAACAGCAGCACCAAGATGGCCAGGCCGATGGCCGACTCGGCAGCAGCGACCGTCAGAATGAAGAACACGAAGACCTGGCCCTGGATATCGCCCAGGTAGTGAGAGAAGGCCACGAAGTTCATGTTGACCGCCAGCAGCATCAATTCGATGGCCATCAGCAGCACGATGAGGTTTTTGCGGTTCAGAAAAATGCCCGTGACCGACAGCGCAAACAGCACCGCGCCCAGGGTCAGGTAATGGCCGAGCGTGACACTCATGCTTGTTTCTCCTCAGCGGCGGCCGGCGCAGGCGCGGGACGCACGGGGTCCATCTTGACGATTTCAACGCGGTCGCGCGCTTTCACGCGAACCTGTTGCGACGGGTCCTGGAACTTGCTGTCCTTGCGCTGGCGCAGGGTCAGGGCAATGGCCGCCACGATGGCGACGAGCAAAATCACGGCCGCGATTTCCACCGGGTACAGGTACTGCGTGTACAAGGCGATGCCCAATTCTTTGGTGTTGGACACTTGGGCCGCGACCGCGCCCACGGCTTGGGCCGCCACCGGCGGCTCGCTCACGCGGAAGCCCCCGAGCAAGACAGCGGCCAGCTCCAGGGCCACCACCGCTCCCAGCGTAGCCGCCAGCGGAAAGTTTTTCCAGAAGCCTTGGCGAATCGTGTCCAGGTTGATGTCCAGCATCATCACCACGAACAAGAACAACACCATCACCGCGCCCACATAGACGAGGACCAGGGTGATCGACAGAAATTCGGCCTTGAGCAGCATCCAGATGCCGGAGGCCTGGAAAAACGACAGCACCAGGTACAAGGCGGCATGCACAGGGTTGCGAGCCGTGATCACGCGGAAGGCTGCAAACAGCAGCACCGCCGAGAACACGTAGAAAAGAGCTGATTTGATGTCCATGATGGTTTCGCGTTCGGCGGCTTTCAGCGGTATTTCGCGTCCGCTGCCTTGTTGGCAGCAATCTGCGGCTCGTAACGGTCACCGACCGCCAACAGCATCTCCTTGGTGAAGTACAGGTCGCCCCGCTTCTCACCGTGGTATTCGAAGATGTGGGTTTCCACGATCGAGTCGACCGGGCAGCTCTCTTCGCAAAAGCCGCAGAAGATGCACTTGGTCAGGTCGATGTCGTAGCGCGAGGTGCGGCGGCTGCCGTCGTCACGCACGGTGGATTCGATGGTGATGGCCATCGCCGGGCACACGGCCTCGCACAATTTGCAGGCAATGCAACGCTCTTCGCCGTTCTCGTAGCGGCGCAAGGCGTGCAGGCCACGAAAGCGCGGGCTTTGCGGCGTTTTCTCTTCGGGGAACTGAATCGTGATTTTGCGCGCGAACATGTACTTGCCGGTCAGGGCCATGCCCTTGAACAGCTCGGTCAGCATGAAGCTCGACAAAAAGTCGCGCCAGGAGAACGGGGCAGATGAAGTGATCGTCGTCATGAAGGGCTCCGAATCATTTCCAAATGGACACGGGGGACTGCATCCACAGGCCCACCACCACCAGCCACACCAGGGTGACCGGGATAAAAATCTTCCAGCCCAGGCGCATGATCTGGTCGTAACGGAAGCGCGGGAAAGTGGCACGGACCCAGAGGAACATGGTCACCACCACAAAGGTTTTCAGGCCCAACCAAATCCAGCCAGGAATCAGGTTGAACAAGTCGCTGCTGATGGGCGGCAACCAGCCCCCCAGGAACAGAATGACGCACAAAATCGACACCAGGATCATGTTGGCGTATTCGGCCAAGAAGAACATGGCGAACGACATGCCCGAGTACTCGATCATGTGGCCGGCCACGATTTCCGACTCGCCTTCCACCACGTCGAAGGGGTGGCGGTTGGTTTCGGCCAAGCCGGCGATGAAATACACCACAAAGATCGGCAGCAGCGGCAACCAGTTCCAGGACAGGAAGCCCAGGCCATTGTCAGCAAAACTGCCCTTGCCCTGCCCCATCACGATGTCGGTCATGTTCAGGCTGCCCGAGACCATCAGCACCACCACCAGGCAAAAGCCCATGGCGATTTCGTAGCTGACCATCTGCGCCGAGGCGCGCATGGCGCCCAGGAAGGCGTACTTGGAGTTGGAAGCCCAACCGGCAATGATCACGCCATAGACTTCCAGTGAAGTGATGGCCATCAGGAACAACAGGCCGGCGTTCACATTGGCCAGCGCCACCTCGGGGCCAAACGGCACCACCGCCCAGGCGGCCAAGGCCGGCATGATGGTCATGATCGGGCCCAGCAAAAACAGGCCCGTGTGGGCGCGCGTGGGCACAATGATTTCTTTGGTCAGCAGCTTGAGCGCGTCGGCAATGGGCTGCAACAAGCCGCCCGGGCCGGTGCGGTTGGGGCCCAAACGAATTTGGGTGAAGCCAATCGCCTTGCGCTCCCACAGCGTGAGGTAAGCCACGCAGCCCAGCAAGGGCAAGAGCACGGCCACAATTTTGAGCAAGGTCCACAGCACCGGCCAAGCCAGTGTGGTCCACCAAGCCTGGCTGGACAGGCCCAGGCCTGCATTGAAAATGGCATCGACCATGGTCAGGCTCCTCCCTTGGCGTCGGCCGTCTGCTGCAGCGACGCTGCGCGACGCACCAGGCCATCGAGTTGGTAGATGGACGCGCTGGCCGGCTGACCGGGCACAGGATTCACATCGATCCAGGCGCTGCAGGCATTGGACAGGCGCGCGGCCAAGTCTTGCGGCAAGGCCTGCTCACGCACTTGTTCAAGGGTTTCCTGGTCAAAGCCCGGCAAGCCCAGCATCGAGCCCAGCACGCGCAGCACCTTCCAGGCCGGGCGGGTTTCGCCCAGGGGACGCACCACACCGTGGAAACTTTGGGCACGGCCTTCGGTGTTGACGAAGGTGCCTGCGGTTTCGGTGAAGGGCGAAATGGGCAACAGCACGTCGCTGATGTCCAGGTTGGTCTTGAACGGCGAAAGCGTCACCACCATGTCGGCGCCGGACAAAGCGGCACGTGCGGCAGCGCCGTCGGCGGTGTCGAACTCGGGTTCGTTGTTGAGCAACAGCACGGCCTTGAGCGCGCCGGCTTGCAACATCTGGCCGGCATTCAAGCCATTGGCCACGGGCAAGGCCCCGACCAGTTGTGCGCCCACCGTGTTGGCGGCTTCACCCAGGTAGCCCACGGTCGCACCGGTTTGGGTGCCGATCCAGTTGGCAAGGGCCAACAGGCTGGAAGCACGGGCATGGTGTGCTGCGGCATTGCCCAACAAAATGGCTTTGCGCTCGCCACCCATGAGCGACTTGGCGATGGCCTGCGCTTGCGGCTGC
>CAINMN010000310.1 GCA_903850735.1 uncultured Burkholderiales bacterium
GGGCTTTCCACCGGGTGGGGGCTCCGACTTGGTGGCGCGGCTGGTGGCCAAGCCGCTGGGCGAACGACTCGGGCAGAACGTGGTGGTGGACAACAAGCCCGGTGCTGGCGGCAACATCGCCGCCGAAATGCTCACACGCGCCACGCCCGATGGTTACACCCTGTTGCTGGTGCCTAGCGGCCACGCCAGCAACGCGGCGATGAAAAAAGTGTTGCCCTTTGACCCGGTCAAGGACTTCGCCTGGGTCAGCACCATCACCACCTATCCGCTGGCGTTCACGGTGGCCCCGCAATCTCCGATTCGCTCGTTCCAAGACCTGATGCAGCGCGCCAAAGCGGAGCCCGGCAAGTGGAGCTATTCCTCGGTTGGCGTCGGCACGGCCATGCACTTGGCGGCGGAATGGCTGCAGGCCGAGTCGGGCGTGCAGTTGAACCACATTCCGTTCAAAGGCGGCACCGGCCCCATGACGGAGTTGCTGGCAGGCCGCGTGGACGTGATGGTGGACACCATGACCTTGACGGCCGCCTTGTTGAAAGACCAGCGCGTGCGTGCCTTGGCGGTCACTTCACCCAAAGGCGGCAGCCCTTTGCAGGGGGTGCCGGCGGTGGCCGATTTTTACCCCGGCGTGGTGTTCGAATCCTGGCTGGGCATTGCCGCACCGGCCGCAACCCCTGCCGCCGTGGTGGAGCGCTTGAACAAAGCCCTGCGTGAAGTGGTGGCCCAGCCCGATGTGCGGCAGCGTTTGCTGGACTTTGGGGGCCAGCCGCAGGCTGGCAGCAGCACTGAATTTCGCGAGCGGGTTCAGCGCGATATCCTTAATTTACGCAAGGTTGTGAGCGAGCGTAAGATTGAGCCTGAATGAACACCCTCACTTTTTCTTCGGTCCCGCTGCCTGTGCGTCGCTTGCATGTCGACCTGGCGCAGCCCTTTGCGTCGCGCTGGTGCGGCGGGGACGCCTTTCGAACCGCTTTTTTCAATGCCCTGTCGATGAGCTTTCCGGTGGGCGAGCAATACTTCATTGACGCGCTCAAGAACGGGGCGCAGAAACTGGCGCCCGCCGAGCGGCAGGCCTTTGAGGAAGAATTGCGCGGCTTCATTGGCCAGGAAGCCACCCACCGCCATTTGCATGCCCTGTTCAACCGCGAGTTGACCCGCCAGGGCCTGACCAACGAATTTGAAAAACGTGCCGCCCGCCGCATCCGTGCCAATCAGCATCTGGATGCGCGCAAGCATGTGGCAGTGACGGCGGCCACCGAGCACTTCACGGCCTTGTTCGCGCAATGGCTGATGCAGCACCCCGAGTCCCTGGAGGGGTCGGAGCAACGCCTGTCTTATTTGTGGCTTTGGCACAGTGCCGAAGAGTCTGAGCACCGCAATGTGGCCTTCGACTTGTACCGCGCCATGGGGGGCAACGAGTACTGGCGCTTGCGCATCTTCAAGTATGTGACCTTCACATTTTTGACCGATGTGCTGCGCCAGACGGTGCGCAACCTGTGGCACGACGGCAGCCTGTTCAAGCCCAGCACCTGGGTCAGCGGCTGGCGCTTGTTGCTGTCACCGCAAGGCTTGTTGCGCGGCAACTACCAGGCCTGGAAAGATTATTTTGCTGCCGATTTTCATCCCAGCCAGCACGACGCCAGTTTGTCCACCCAATGGCTGGCGACCCACACCAGCGATTACACCGTGGTACGCGCCGCGGGCAAGGCTGTGGCGGCTTAAGCCACGAACAGCCGCGACCCCTCTGGGCCGGCGGCGACCACTTCACCGATGTCTGCGGCTTGCGAAAAGCCGTGGCGTTCAAAGACCTTCAAGACTTCGCCCACGGTTTCGGGCGCACAACTGACCAACAGGCCGCCGCTGGTTTGCGGGTCGCTCAGCAAGGCCTGTTGCACCGGCGTGATGTGCGAGGCCAAAGCCACTTCATCGCCATAGCCCGCCCAGTTGCGCCCGGACGCGCCCGTGATGAAGCCTTGTGCGGCCAGTTGTTCCACCTCTTGCAGCAAGGGCACCTGGGCCCAATTCAAGCGCAAGCTGGCCTTGGCGCCACGCGCCAGCTCCAGGCCATGGCCTGCCAGGCCAAAGCCTGTGACATCGGTCAGCGCGTGCACGCCGTCCAAGGCGGACAGCTCGGGGCCGGGCGTGTTCAAGCGGGTGGTGCTGTCGATCATTTGGGCATAGCCCGAAGCAGACAGCTGCTCTTTTTTCAATGCGGCGGACAAGATGCCCACGCCCAAAGGCTTGCCCAGCACCAGGCGGTCGCCCACACGGGCATCGGCATTGCGTTTCACTTTTTTGGGGTGCACCAAGCCCAGGGCCACCAGGCCATAGATGGCTTCCACCGAGTCGATGGTGTGGCCGCCTGCAATCGGAATGCCTGCCGCACGGCACACCGCGTTGCCGCCTTCCAGAATTTTGCCGATCACCTCGGTGCTCAGCACATTGATCGGCATGCCCACCAGGGCCAAGGCCATGATGGGCGTGCCTCCCATGGCGTACACATCGCTCAAGGCATTGGTGGCTGCAATGCGGCCAAACTCGTACGGGTCATCGACGATGGGCATGAAGAAGTCGGTGGTGGCAATCAGCGCTTGTTCGTCGTTGAGTTGGTACACCGCTGCATCGTCGGCGGTCTCAATGCCCACCAGCAATTGCGGTGGCACGGGAAACTGTGTCGTGCCCTTCAAAATATCGCGCAAAACGCCGGGCGCGATTTTGCAGCCGCAGCCGCCCCCGTGGGAGAGGGAGGTCAGTCGTGGGTTGGTGTGAGAAGGGTTCATGGTGCAGCAATGCGTCAGTCGTTCCGGTGGGAACGCGAGGTAAAACGAGGCCAGGCCGGAACCTGCGCGAATTGGGCGATGGCCACCCCCAACAGGGAAATCAGCGCGCCCGTGATTTTTTGCGCGCTGAAGGTCTCGCCGGCAAACAGCCAGGCCAGCAAGCCCGCCACCGGCGGCATCAGGTACATCAAGGGGGCGGAGCGTGCCACGCCGCGCACGGCGTTGATCCAGCCCCAGACCATCCACCCCAGAAAAGCAGACACCACCACCGACCAGACAAAGCCTGACCAAATGCCCCAAGACAGCTCAGACCAAGGCACTTGCAGGGCCACGGGGAAGGTCACCACCACCACGGGAATTGAGCCCAGCAGCGTGGCATAGGCCATGGTCAGCATGCCACCGTGGCGCTCAATGGCCGGCTTGGCCAGCACGGTGTAGTAAGAGAAAAACGAGGCAGCGATCAGCAGCACCAGGTCGCCCCCGGTGGCTTGCCAGCGGCTGCCCATCAATTTTTCGGCCATGAAAATCAGCACGCCCAGGCAGGCCAGACCCACCCCCATCACTTGCCAGCGTCCCAGGCGCTCGAGTTGGTGCGCGCGCAAAATCAACAGGGTGAACAAGGGGCCGCAAGCCAAAATCACTGAGCTGGAAAACGCAGTGGACCAGTGGATGCCATAAGTGACCAGGCCCACGTGCAGGAAGTGGCCGATGAAGCCCAGGCGTGCCAGGGTCCAGAACTCGCTGCGTGAGATGCGGGGAAAACGCAGGCCATAGAGCGACACCAACAAGATCAGGGCGCACAAGGGCATCAGCAGGTAGCGGCCAAACAAAAAGCCGCCCGGACCCATGGCTGTGAACACCTGTTTTTGAATCGAAAAATTGGCACCCCACACCAAAATCAGGCCGAGGGCAACCAGCAAGGCCAGACGCTGGCGCTTGGCCTCGGGTGAAAGCGCAGAGGGGGCCGTGGACATGCTGCGGTCAGATCACCTGAAAGCCGTGCGTGCCATCGCGACCGAGTTGCTCGACCAAGCCAAATTCCCAGTCCAGGTAGGCCTGCATGGCTTCCTTGGCGTTTTGCGTGCCTTCATAGGGGCGGCGGTAGCGGTCGATGCGCGGGCTGCGCACGCCCTGCTCGCCGCTGGCCATGGGCAGGCCGGCAGCCTGCCAGGCTTGGTTGCCCCCTTGGAGGGCCACAACTTGAAGGTTCGCTGCAACGCAGGCTTGAACATCGGCCACGGCAAACCGCGCAGCGCGACCATCACCACAGGTGAGCACGATGCGCTCACAGCCTGCAGGACAGGCCAGGTCGGTGTGCAAGCCCGAGCGCAGCACCCATTGCGCGCCTGGCAAATGGCCTTTGACGAAGGCCGCGCTGGTGCCGACATCGACCACCAGGGTGTGTGCATCTTGCGCAAGCCATTGCTGCACAGTGGCGGCGCTCACCTCGGTCACAGGTGTCACGGTGTCGGGCAAGGGGCGGGCAGGGGGCGTGGCATCGCTGAAGTCCTGGGCTTGCAGGCCATCGAGCACATGCACGTCCCAGCCCATTTGCGCCAGCCAGGAGGCCGACATGTTGGCACGCACGCCGTCGTCGTCGCACAAGACGATGCGCGCGCCGCGCACGGGCACGGTGTGGTCGGTTTCCTGCACCAATTGGCCGCCGGGCGCGCTTTGGGCGCCCGCCAGATGCCCACGCGCAAATTCTTCAGGTGTGCGCACGTCCAGCACGTAGGTGGTGCGCGCGCTTTCTTGCAAGCACTGTTGCAGCGCTGCGCGCGTGATGCGTTGCACGCCCGCACGGTCGGCGACGCTGCGTGCAGCGGTCGCCGCCTGCGCGCGTTGGTCCTCGCTGACCTCGTGGAAGCGGCGCTGCGCGCCATGGTCCAGGGCTTGTTCCGCCAGGGTCCAACCGATGGTGCCGTTGCGCAGGGCCGCCACGGGGTTGGGAATGCCGGCATTGACCAAAGACTGGGTGCCAATGATGCTGCGGGTGCGGCCTGCGCAGTTCACGATGATGCGCGTGCCTGGGTTGGGTGCAAGTGCACGCGCGCGCAGGACCAGCTCGGCACCGGGCACGCTGATGCCCGTGGGAATGCTCATGGTCTGGTATTCGTCGAAGCGGCGCGCATCCAGCACCACCATGTCGGTGCCCTGGTCAATCAAGGCTTTGACCTCGGGCGCGCTCAGCGAGGGCGTGTGGCGCTGCGACTCCACCAACTCGCCAAACGACTTGCTGGGCACATTGACGTCCTGGAACAGCTCGCCGCCGGCATCGGCCCAGCCTTGCAAGCCGCCTTGCAACAAGCGAACCTGGCTGTAGCCCAGGCGCATCAGGAGGCGCGCAGCGGGCTCAGCCAAGCCCTCGCCGTTGTCGTAGACCACGATGGCCGTGTCGCGCCTGGGAATGCGCGCCCAGGCGTCGGCCTCGATGCGGCCCAAGGGCAAGTTGGCGGCAAAAAGGGGATGGCATTGCGCAAACGGGTCTTCCTCGCGCACATCGAGCAAGGCGATTTCCTGGCGTGCCAGCAAGGCTGCGCGCACCTCGGCGTGGCTGGCCAGTGGGATGTCGGCGGGCGCGGCGGTCACCGTTGCAGCATTGCTGTAGCCCGACACAAAGGCTTTCTGGGTGCCGTCTTCATGGTAGACCCAACGGTTGACTTTGCCGATGTTGGCGCCGTAGACGTGGATGCTGATGGAGGCGCGGTCGCTGTGGGCATTCCACACCTTGTGAACGTCGCCAATGGTGGGAGATACCGCTTCTACATGGCCAGGCTCAAGGGTCAGGGGCTCGCTGGTGCTGGCCCAGGTGCCCTGAGCCGTGCGGCCATAGGCTTGGCATTGCTCGGCCCCACGCAACATGCCAATGAGCCCCCACACGGTGTGGTCGTGGATGGGGGTGGCTTGGCCAGGGCCCCAGACAAAGCTGACCACCGAGAAGCGGTCCTGCGGGTCGGCGTACAGCAAAAACTGCTGGTAACGTTCAGGGTGCGGCACCGCGTGTGCGGACGCCAGCCAATCGTCTTGTGCGACCAAGGCCTGCAACAGGGCACGGCCTTCCTGCAAAATGGTGGCCTCATCGGGCTTGCGGTTGATCAGCGAGGTCAGGCTGGAGGCAAACGCTTGAAAGCGGGGATGAGGGTGAGGCAGGGAAAAAGGCATGGCAGTCTCTGAATCGGTGCGAATGCCATTGTTTCACAATGCGTTTGCCACCGCCTCCACCCGAGTGACAGCGGTTTTGAACAAGGTGAACGGATGCAGTTGCAGGAAATTCTTTACAGCCAGGGCTTTGGCACCCGCCGGGTGTGCGCCGGGCTGATTCAGCAAGGCTGGGTGCAGGCCGACCTGGGGGAAGGGTATGGGGTGTGCACCGATCCTTTGGCCGAGGTGGCGGTGCAAGAGGGCTGGCGCTTCACGGTGCAGGGCACCGACTGGCCTTACCATGAGAAAGCCTATGTGCTGTTGCACAAGCCGGCGGGAACCGAGTGTTCGCAAAAGCCCTCCACCTGGCCCAGCATCTACACGCTGCTGCCATCGCCTTTGCGCATGCGCCCGCAAAAGGCCGCAGTCCAAGGCGTTCAAGCCATTGGGCGACTTGACCAAGACACCACCGGCTTGTTGCTGCTGACCGACGACGGCCAGTTCATCCACCGCATGAGCTCGCCCCGTCACCACGTGCCCAAGGTCTATGAGGTCACGGTGGCCGACCCCTTGACCGATGCCATGGTGGCGCGCTTGCTGGCCGGGGTGGTGCTGAACGACGACCCCCAGCCGGTCAAGGCGGCAGCCTGCGAGCGTGTGCACGACCTGCATTTGCAGCTGACCCTCACCGAGGGCAAATACCACCAGGTCAAGCGCATGCTGGCCGCGGTGGGCAACCGGGTGACCGCGCTGCACCGTTCCCGCATCGGCGACTTGGGCTTGCCTGAAGACATGGCCCCAGGACAGTGGCGCTGGCTGACCCGCGATGAGCTCGAGGGCCTGCGCGCCAAGCGCTGAGGCCCTCAGGGCAAGGCGGCCAGAAAGTCCACCATCCGCTGTGTGACTTGCGCGCGCTGGTCTCGGTGAGGGGCGTGGCCGCACTGGGGAATCACCACGCGTTGGATCGGCCCAGACGGTTGAATCTCTTCGATTTGGGCCAGTGTGCCGTAGGCGTCTTCCACGCCTTGCAGCGCCAGTACCGGGTCTTGAATCTCGCGGCACAGGTCGCGAATGTCGAAATGTGAAAACGCCTCGGACAGCCAGACATCGCACCATTGCCAGAACGCTGAGTCGACATCGGCATGAAAGCGCGACAGGCGCTCGCGCAGATCACCCTTTTCATAGGCCTCGCGCGCTGCCGCAATGGCTTGAACTGACACCGGCTCGACCTTCACATGCGGTGCCATCACCGCACAGCCTGCCACCCGGTGGCGCGCCGCATACAGCAGGGCGATGGTGCCGCCATCGGAGTGGCCGATCAGCACAGGGTGTGGGATGCCCAATTGCTGGAGCAAGGCCGGCAGCACCTCCCAGGCCTCGCGGTGCATGTAGTCGGCCGCCAGTCGCTGGCTGCCGCGCACATCGGCAATCGGCTCGGAGGCCCCGTAGCCACGGCGCGAATAGACCACGCCGGCACGGCCGCTGGCCTGGCACAACTGCTCAGGCCAGAAACCTTCGCGACTGCGCCACAAGGCCACCGAGCCCAGTCCTTCGTGCAAAAACACCAAAGGGGCTCGCTCGACCGGGCCGGGCAGGGAGAGCACCTCCAGGGCCGTGCCATTGATATCCATCAAACGCATGCGTGAATCCATCTTGTGACAGATTGTCAGTGTGCCATCGCCGGCGGCGCGACTCACTGTCGCCCGTTACACTGGGGCTTGTTGGGAAATTGATTTTATTGTCAACTTGATGAACCATTTTCTTCGCCTCCTTGCTTTGCTCTGTGCCTGTTGGGCGTCTGGGGCCTCCGCCCAAACTGCACCGCCATTGTTTGTGCTGAATTCTCAGGACGCCAACGTCACGGTGATTGACCCGCAAACCTGGGCACCCCTCAAGCAAATTCCCACCGGCAAAGAACCGCACCACCTCTACCTCACGCCCGATGAAAAATCGGTGATCGTGGCCAATGCAGGGTCTGACTCGCTGACCTTCATCGACCCGCGCACGGCCCAAGTGCAGCGCGTGGTGCGCAACACCTTGGACCCCTACCACCTGCGGTTTTCGCCCGACATGAAGTGGTTTGTCACGGTCGCCAACCGCTTGAACCACATCGACATTTACCGCTGGAATGGCCAGGACCTGACGCTGGCCAAGCGCATCCCTTCTAGCAAAACGCCCAGCCACATCTGGATCGACAGCAAAAGCACCACCATGTACAGCACCATGCAAGACAGCGACGAGCTGGTGGCGGTGGATTTGCCCACCCAAACCCTGAAGTGGCGCGTCAAGACCGGTGCCTTGCCTGCCGACGTGTTTGGCACGCCCGACGACAAGCACCTGATGGTCGCTTTGACAGGTGGGCGTGATGTTCAGTTGTTTGACATCTCTGTGAACCCCGCCCAATTGGTGAAGACCATTCCGACCGGCGAGGGCGCCCATGCCTTTCGTGCATTGGGCGACGGCCGACATGTGTTCTTGAGCAACCGCGTGGCCAATACCATCAGCAAGATCGATTACCAGACGCTGCAGGTGGTGGGCGAGTTCAAGGCACCGGGCGGGCCGGACTGCATGGAGGTCACTGCCGATGGCAAGCTGTTGCTGGTGTCGTCGCGCTGGATCAAAAAAGTCAGCGTGATCGACATTGCCAGTGGCGCGCTGGTTCGACAAATCAAGGTGGGCAAATCACCGCATGGCATCTGGACCCTTGCGCACGCCAAGCGCCAGTAGGCCTCTCGCCCGAGGGCGCAGGCGCTGGCTGGCCGGTTGCTTGAGCAGCAGCCTGTTGGCCACTTCGGCGCTGGCCGACTGCGCCAAGCCGCTGTACCTCACCTTTGATACCGGCCACATGGGCGTGGCCCCCCTGATTGCCCAAGTCCTGCAGCGTCAGCAAGTGCGGGTGACCTTTTTTGCAGCCCATGAGCCCACCCAGGAGGGCGATGGCAGCATGGGCGAGCACTGGGCCGCTTGGTGGCGCGCGCGCGCGGCCGAGGGCCATGCGTTCGCCTCGCACACCCATGACCATGTGTATTGGCGACGTGACCTGCCGCAAGGGGGCTTTCAAGTCCAAGCCAGTGCGGGGCCGCAGAAAGGCGTGCTGCAGGCATGGGATGCCTCACGCTATTGCTCAGAAATCAAGCGTGCAGGCGACCGCTTGAAAGTGATGACGGGCATGACGCCTTTGCCCTTGTTCCGAGCCCCCGGAGGAAAGACCTCGCCCGCCCTGTTGCAAGCGGCCAAGGCTTGCGGTTACGCCCATGTGGCGTGGGCGCCAGCGGGCTTTTTGGGCGACGAACTCTCCAGCGAAAAATTTCCCAACAGCCAGTTGTTGAAGCAGGCCCTGAGAGATGTGCGATCGGGTGATATTTTGATGGCGCACCTGGGCATCTGGTCGCGCCAGGACCCGTGGGCCCCCGCTGTGCTGGAGCCCTTGATCGAGGGCCTGAAGGCCAAAGGCTTTTGTTTTGAAACACTGCAGCACCACCCGCAGTTCCGTGGCTGGGTGGCACAGCACAAGGGAGCATGACGATGGAGTGGTTGATGGAAGGCTTTGCCTCGCTGCAAGCGGCCTTGTTTGAAACCGTGTTTCAGCCGCTGGCCTTTGCCATCGGCTTGGGCGGCGTGCTGGAGTTGGTGTTCGACGCCACCGGTTGGCTGCTGGTGGGGCTGAGCCAGCTCATCCTGATGCTGTTGCTGATCGCGCCCTTGGAGCGTTGGCGCCAAGCCGAGCCGCTGCGTGACCGGCATGCGGTTCGCATCGACATGCTTTACACCCTGATCCATCGGTTGGGATTTTTTCGGCTGGTTTTCTTTTTCACGCTGGAGCCACTGCTGGACGCGCTGTTCGGGTCCATGAGCGCGCAAGGCTTGGGGGGCTGGCACCTGGATCACCTGTGGCCTGGCATCACCGACATCCCCTGGGTCAGCTTTGTGCTCTATCTGGTGTTTTTTGATTTCATCAATTACTGGTTGCACCGCGGCCAGCACCACTGGAACGCCTGGTGGGCTTTGCATGCGCTGCACCACTCGCAACGGCAAATGACGATGTGGACCGACAACCGCAACCACTTGCTGGACGATGTCTTGCAAGGCGTGATCTGGGCGGTGGTCGCGCAATGCATGGGCATGGCCCCTGCGCAGTTCGTCGCGGTGGTGGCGGTGACGCAACTCAGTGAAAGCTTCCAGCATGCCAATGTGCGGCTGGATTTCGGGCGCTGGGGCGAGCGCTTGTGGGTCAGCCCGCGCTTCCATCGCCTGCACCACAGCATCGGCCTGGGGCACGAGTCGCTTGGGCGGGTCCTGGGGGGACACAATTTTGGCGTGTTGCTGCCATGGTGGGACATGCTGTTTGGCACGGCCAACTTCGAGGTGCGTTACGATCCCACCGGCATTCGCGATCAAGTGGAAACTGGGCGTGACTATGGCCACGGTTTTTGGCAACAGCAGTGGCTGGGACTGTTGCGCTTGCTGCGCGTGCCAGAAAAAGGATGACCATGGATGCCCACACCGAGCAACGCCTGACCGAGCTGGAAATCAAGGCCAGCTTCAATGAAGACCTGGTCGAGCAACTCAATCAGGTGGTGTTCCGACAGCAGCAACAAATCGATGCGCTGCTGCGCGAAGTCTCGCAACTTCGCCAGCAATTGCCGGAACCCGGCGCTGGCGGCGCGCGCAATCCCCGCGATGAGTTGCCCCCGCACTATTGAAGACGGATTGTTCATGAGTTCTTCTGTTCGCTACGATTTTCAAAACACCGTCACTGTGGTCACCGGCGGCTCGCAAGGCATTGGCGGGGAGGTGGCCCGCTTGATGCGCACCTTCGGCAGCCAAGCCGTGGTGTGGGATTTGCAAGCACCCGTGACAGAGCCTGACTTGTTTTGTGCCGTCGATGTCACCGACCGCGCCGCCGTAGACCGTGCCACCCAAGACACCCTCCAGCGCTGGGGGCGGATTGACCATGTGGTGAATTGCGCCGGTTGGGCCGGGCCGACCCTGCCCCTCGCGCAATTTGACCCTGCGGTGTGGGACAAGGTGATCGCCATCAACCTGGTGGGCGTTTACAACGTGTGCCGTGCTGTGGTGCCGGGCATGCAGCAACAAGGCGCGGGGCGCATCGTGAACATCGCCTCATTGGCGGGCAAAGAAGGCACGCCCAATGCCTCAGCCTACAGCGCGGCCAAGGCCGGTGTGCTGGCTCTGACCAAGTCGCTGGGCAAAGAGTTGGCCACCTCGGGGGTGCTGGTCAATGCCATTGCCCCCGCCGCGATCGACACGCCCATGCTGAGCCAGATGTCGGCGGCCCATGTGCAGACCATGGTGGACAAAAGCCCCATGAAGCGTTTGGGCAGCGTGCGCGAAGTGGCCGACCTGGTGGCCTGGTTGTGCTCTGACGCTTGCAACTTCAGCACCGGCGCCGTGTTCGATTTGTCGGGTGGCCGCGCCACCTACTGATGCCGCTTTCCGACGCACCGGCCGAGCCTCGCCTGCGTGACCTGCTGGCGCAGCGACGGTTCATGCGCTATTGGGTGTCGCGCTTGACAGGAGGGCTGTCCAACCAGATGTTGTTGGTGGCCATCGCCTGGCAAATGTACGAGATCACGGGCAGCGCCTGGGACCTGGGGCTGGTGGGCTTGTACCAGTTTGTGCCAGCCTTGTTGCTGACCTTGGTTGCCGGGCAGGTGGCCGACCGGTTCAACCGCGGGCACATCATCCTGGGCTGCTTTGTGGCCCAGGCTGTGGCCAGTGCGGTGCTGTGGTTGGCCGCCGTGGATGGCTGGCTTCATCGTGAACTGTTGCTGGCGCTGTCGATCGTGCTGGGGGCCGCCCGTGCCTTTCAAATGCCTGCGCAGCAAGCCTTGTTGCCCTTGCTGGTGACAGAGCGCTTGTTCCCGCGCGCCATGGCCTTCAGTGCCGGTGGCCTGCAGGTCTCGGTGATGGGCGGGCCGGCGCTGGGTGGTTTTTTATTTGCTGCAGGCGCACCGGTGGTTTATGGCGTTTGCTTGGGCCTGATGCTGTTGGCCTGTGGCCTGATGCTGCGCGTCAAGATTGCGCCCGTAGCGCCATCGCATGAACCTGTGACCTTGGAAACGGTGCTGGCGGGGGTGGTGTTTGTGTGGCGCAGCAAGCTGCTTTTGGGCGCCATCTCTCTCGACTTGTTTGCCGTGCTGCTGGGCGGGGCCACCGCTTTGTTGCCCATTTACGCCAAGGACATTTTGATGGTCGGGCCGTGGGGCTTGGGCTTGTTGCGGGCAGCGCCAGCCTTGGGGGCCTTGGTCACCTCGGTGGTGATGTCGCGCTGGCCCTTGCAAGAAAAAGTCGGGCGCAAGCTGTTGGCCTCGGTGGCGGTGTTTGGCGTGGCCATCATGGTGTTTGCGGTTTCGACTTCCTTTTGGCTGTCGATGGCGGCGCTGGCTTTGAGTGGGGCGGCCGACATGGTCAGCGTGGTGATCCGGCAAACCCTGGTGCAGCTTGAAACACCGGATGAGATGCGTGGGCGCGTCAGCGCGGTGAACACCATTTTCATTGGTGCCAGCAACCAGTTGGGCGAGTTTGAGTCGGGCGCGACGGCAGCGCTCATGGGCCCTGTGGCCGCAGCGCTGGTCGGGGGCCTGGGCACCCTGGCCGTGGCGTTGTTGTGGGGGCGCTGGTTTCCCAGCTTGGCGCGGCGCAACCGCCTCACCCGAGATTGACTCAGAGCGCCCAGGTGCGGGGCGCAGCGCCTTGCAAGCCCCACACGCTGTGTCGCCAGTCACTCCAGGTTTGACGCAGCAAATCCATGGCGGGCTCGACCAGCGGTGAGAGCACGCGCAACACCATCACCTGCGGGTTGGGCGAGGTGAGGCCGGCGCTGGGGCGCAGCGCATGGGCGTTCAGGCGTTCCAGCGTTTGTTGAGCCACGCGCTCTTTGGTGGCCGTGCTGAAAGGGCTGCCGCTGGCCAGGACCAGCGTGGCCATGCACCGGTGGCCATTCAGTCCCAAGGGGCTGTTGAGCAGGCGCTGGTCTTGTGCATCGATGCAGCCGCGGTCCAGCCACAGGCCTTGAATTTCCAAATGCTGCTCAAACCGGCCTTGGAGAAAAGGCAATTGCGCCGTGGGCAAGCCCAGTGCTGTGATGTCCCAAGCCATCAATTGCGCTGTCGGTGCCAGGGTGAACACGGCTTTGTTCAAGGCCAGGCAGCCGTTGTAGGCCAGGCCTTCCAGGGGCAGCCATTCCAGGCGGGCGTTGGGCCCAATGCGCGCGTGCACTTGTTGGGTGGCGGTCAAGCCTTCTGAGCGGTAAAAGCGGGTGGCGCCCGGCGTGGTCACCAGGCCATGCGCACCTTCTTCCACATCGACCTGAATGTCCAGGGTGTCGCCCCCGACCAGGCCGCTGGGGGGGTGCACCAAGATGTTGTGACAGACCGCATCGCCCTCGGGATAAAGCGATTGCAAAATGCGCAAAGGGCCGTTGTGCACAAAGCGCGCGACACTGCGCTGCGCTTCACATGCATAGCGCAAGGCCAGTGACGCGTGCCAGCCGGACATGCGAATGCCAGCGGTGGATCAGCTGTTTTGGGAGCCGCGGTGCGCCCAGGCCGTGGTGTGCTTTTCGATGTAGCTGAACAGCTCGTACATCACCATGGCCATGGCACCGACCACCACCAAGCCACCAAAGGCCAAGCCCATTTGCATGGCCGAGCCGGCGGAGATCAGCAAGTAGCCAATGCCTTCATTGGCAGCGGTCATTTCGGACACCGTGGTGCCCACAAACGCCAAGGTGATGGCGACCTTCAGCGAGCCGTAGAAATAAGGCATGGAGCGCGGCAGGCCCACTTTGATGAGCACATCCCAGCGCTTGGCCCCCAGCACCCGCAGCACGTCCTCGAGCTCGGGCTCAAGGGTGGCCAAGCCCGTGGCAATGTTCACCATGATGGGGAAGAAGCTGATCAAGAACGCTGTGAGGATGGCGGGGCCAA
>CAINMN010000311.1 GCA_903850735.1 uncultured Burkholderiales bacterium
AATGCCACGGCCGCCGCGCCAGTCTTTGTTGGAGGGGCCATCCACGGTTTTTTGCGTCGCGGTAGCCGCGTGCACCGTGGTCATGAGGCCGCGCTTGATGCCCCATTTGTCGTTCAACACCTTGGCCACGGGGGCCAGGCAGTTGGTGGTGCAAGAGGCGTTGGACACAATGGCCTGGCCCGCGTAGGTTTTGTCGTTCACGCCGAACACGAACATCGGGGTGTCGTCCTTGGAGGGGGCAGACATCAGCACTTTCTTGGCGCCGGCAGCCAGGTGCTTTTCAGCCGATGCTTTGTCCAGGAACAGGCCGGTGGCTTCGACCACAATGTCGGCGCCCACGTCATTCCACTTGAGGGCGGCGGGGTCGCGCTCCTGGGTCAGGCGAATCTTCTTGCCGTTGACGATCAAGGTGTTGCCCTCAACCGAGACCTCGCCTTTGAAGCGGCCGTGCACGCTGTCGTACTTGAGCATGTAAGCCAGGTAGTCGGGTTCGAGCAAGTCGTTGATGCCCACCACTTCGATGTCCTGGAAGTTCTGTGCAGCGGCACGGAACACCATGCGACCGATGCGGCCAAAGCCGTTGATGCCAATTTTGATGGTCATGGTTCTATCCTCTCAAAGTTAAAAATCAGGCGCGGCCCAACGCGGCCTGAACCGTGTCGGCCACGTTGTGTGCGGTGAAGCCAAAGTGCTCGAACAGCACCGGCGCAGGGGCGCTTTCGCCATAGGTGTCAATGCCGACCACGGCGGCCACGCCGTATTTCCACCAGCCATCGGTGGAGCCCATTTCCACCGCGATGCGCGGCACATTGGGCGGCAGCACGGCCTGCTTGTAGGCCACGCTCTGGCGATCAAAGGTGGTGGTGCTGGGCATGGAGACCACGCGCACCGCAATCTTGCGCTCGGCCAGCAGGGCCTGGGCCTTGAGGGCCAACTGAACTTCCGAGCCGGTGGCGATGATGACGGCTTGCGGCTTTTTCTTCAGGCCCACTTCGATGGGCTCGGCCAACACATAGGCACCCTTGCTGATGGCGTCCAGTCCCGAAGCATCGGGCACGACGGCCGAGGTCGGCTTGGGGGCATAAGGCAGGTTTTGGCGGCTCAAGAGCAAGGCGGTGGGGCGCTGGGCATTTTGCAAGGCCACCGCCCAAGCCACCGTGGTTTCGGCGGTGTCGCAGGGGCGCCAGACATCGAGGTTGGGAATCAGGCGCAGGCTGGCGGCGTGCTCGATCGACTGGTGGGTCGGGCCGTCTTCGCCCAGGCCGATGGAGTCGTGGGTGAACACATGGATGACGCGCTGCTTCATCAGCGCTGCCATGCGAATCGCATTGCGGCTGTAGTCGCTGAAGGTCAGGAAGGTGCCGCCATAGGGGATGTAGCCGCCGTGCAAGGCCACACCATTCATGATGGCCGCCATGCCGAACTCGCGCACGCCATAGTTGATGTGACGGCCCGATTGGCCTTCGGCGTTGCGCACCACCTGGCCCGCCAAATCGACGCGCAAATTGGGTGTGCTCTTGGTGTTGGTCAGGTTGGAGCCCGTGAGGTCGGCGCTGCCGCCCAGCATTTCAGGCAGGGCCGCCGTGAACGCTTCCAGGGCCAGCTGGCTGGCTTTGCGGCTGGCCACGGTTTGGGCTTGGGTGTGGGCGTCAATGACGGCATCGACCACGCTTTGCGCAAAGTTCTTCGGCAAGTCGCCTTTCATGCGCCGCAAGAATTCGGCGGCCAGCGCCGGATGCGCCTTCTTGTAGGCGGCAAACAAAGTGTTCCAAGCGGCCTCGCGTTGTTGCCCGGCCTTCTTGGCGTCCCAGGCGGCATACACCTCTTTGGGGATTTCAAAGGGTGCATGGGGCCAGCCGAGCGCGGCGCGCGTCAGGGCGATTTCGTCGGCCCCCAGGGGCTCGCCGTGGGCTTTGGCGGTGTTGGCCCGGTTCGGGCTGCCTTTGCCGATGTGGGTCTTGCAAACGATCAGCGTGGGCTTGTCGGCACTCAATTTGGCGCTGGCAATGGCCTGGGATACAGCCGCTGCGTCATGGCCGTCTACCGGGCCGATGACTTGCCAGCCATAGGCCTTGAAACGCTCGGGCGTGTTGTCGGCAAACCAGGGGGCCACTTGGCCGTCGATGGAAATGCCGTTGTCATCGTACAGCGCAATCAGTTTGTTCAGCTTCCAGGCGCCGGCCAGCGAGCAGGCTTCGTGACTGATGCCCTCCATCAAGCAGCCGTCGCCCATGAACACATAAGTATGGTGGTCGACGATGGCATGCCCTGGGCGGTTGAATTCATTGGCCAGCAGTTTTTCCGCCAAGGCCATGCCCACCGCATTGGTGATGCCTTGGCCCAAAGGCCCCGTGGTGGTTTCCACGCCGGGGGTGACACCCACTTCCGGGTGGCCGGCGGTCTTGCTGTGCAGCTTGCGGAAATTCTTCAACTCCTGCATGGGCAGGTCATAGCCCGTCAGGTGCAACAAGGCATAAATCAGCATCGAGCCGTGGCCATTGGACAGCACAAAGCGGTCACGGTTGGCCCAAGGGGGATTTTTCGGGCTGTGTTGCAGATGCTCACCCCAGAGGGCCACCGCAATGTCGGCCATGCCCATGGGCGCGCCCGGGTGACCAGAGTTGGCTTGTTGAACGGCGTCCATTGCCAACGCACGGATTGCGTTGGCCATTTGAGGTTGTTGGGCCATGGTGTGAAAAAGTTGGGGAGGAAAGGGGTGGTTTCAGCGAAGCCCCTGATTTTAGCGGGGCTCGCCCACGCCAAACTGACCCGCTGTCGGGTGGCTACACTTGTGCCGTCACCCACCGCTTGCACGATGCAGACCTCAGCCCTCGCCGCCCCCCACACCCGCCCAGCCACGGCCCTGCTGCTGGCCGCCGGCCGCGGTGAGCGCATGCGCCCCCTGACGGACAACACACCCAAGCCCTTGCTGCATGTGCAAGGCAAGCCTTTGATGCAGTGGCCCATGGAGGCCCTGGCCCAGGGCGGTGTGTCCAGCCTGATCATCAACACCGACTGGCTGGGCACCCAAATTTCCGATTTTTTCGGGGACAGTTTCCAAGCGGCCAAAGCTGTCGCACCCCTGCAACTTCGCTACTCGGAAGAAGGGCGCGATTTTGGCGGCGCCCTGGAAACGGCCGGCGGCATTGTGCGTGCCTTGCCCGCGCTGGACGAAGTGTTCTGGGTTGCAGCCGGCGATGTCTATGCGCCCCAATTCAGCTTCCATGAAGCCACCCGCCAAGCGTTTGCGCAGTCGGGGCGCTGGGCCCACCTGTGGTTGGTGCCCAACCCGCCCCACAACCCACGCGGCGACTTCGGCCTTTCAAACGACGGCTTGGCGCTGAACCTGCCCCAAGACAGCGCGCTGCCACGCTTCACCTTCAGCACGATCGCGCTTTACCGACAGCAGTTTTTCACGCCACCGTTGTGCGACATCCCCAGCGGCAATCCGCAGGGTGTGCGCGCGGCGCTGGCTCCCCTGTTGCGACACGCCATGGACCTGGGGCAAGTCAGCGCCTCGCTTTACAGTGGCCCCTGGACGGATGTTGGCACGCCCGAGCGCCTTGCCGCCCTGAATGCCCCTTGAAGGCGCAGGCCTCTGCCGGACACGGCATCGCCTTCATAATGAAGGCTGCTCACAGTTCGACGCAAAGACCTGCCCATGATTTACCAAGAACGTCGTGCCCGCCTGGCGGCCCAACTCGGTGCCGGCGGCATCGCCATCATCCCGACGGCACCGGAACGCCCGCGCAACCGCGACAGTGATTTTCCCTACCGGCACGACAGCTATTTTTATTACCTGACGGGCTTCACCGAGCCCCAAGCCTGGCTGTTGGTGACGGCCGAAGGCGCTGCCACCCTGTGGTGCCAGCCCAAAGACCTGGAGCGCGAAATCTGGGACGGGTACCGCTTGGGTCCCGAGGCGGCCGTGGGGCAATTGAAAGTTCAGGCAGCGCACTCCGTCACCGATTTGGACCGGCTGATGCCGGGGCTGCTGGAAAACCGGCGCACCGTCTGGTACCCGTTTGCCACCCACAACGGCCTGGAAACACGCATCGATGGCTGGCTGCAAAAAGTTCGCGCGCGCGTGCGTTTTGGCGCCGAGTGCCCGAGCGAACAGCGCGATCTGTGCACCCTGCTGGATGAGATGCGGCTGATCAAAGACGATCATGAATTGGCCATCATGCGGCGCGCCGCGCACATCAGTGCGGGCGCCCATGTGCGCGCCATGCAAACCAGTGCGCATCGCTTGCGCGCCGGGGAAGAGCTGCGCGAATACCATCTCGAGGCCGAGTTGCTGCACGAGTTTCGCCGCCATGGCTCGCAGTTTCCTGCGTATGGCTCCATTGTGGCCGCCGGAGCCAATGCCTGCGTGCTGCACTACCGTGCCGATGCGGCGCCGGTGCGCGATGGCGAGCTGGTCCTGATTGACGCAGGCTGCGAGCTTGATGGCTATGCCAGCGACATCACCCGCACCTTCCCGGCCAACGGCCGCTTCAGCGGTCCCCAGCGGGCGCTGTACGACCTGGTCCTGGCCAGCCAGGATGCAGCCATTGCGGCCACCCGTGCCGGCGCCAAGTTCACCGACCCGCATGAAGCCACGGTCAAGGTGCTGTCCCAGGGCCTGCTGGATCTGGGCTTGCTCGACAAAAACCGCCACGGCACGGTCGAGGATGTCATCGAACAACGCCATTACTTCCGTTATTACATGCACCGCACCGGGCATTGGCTGGGCATGGATGTGCACGACTGCGGCAGCTATGTGGAGCCGGGCGACGGCGCTGCCTTGAGCACACGCCGCGACCCGCTTTCTGGCGAAACCCTCATCAACCGCCCCAGCCGCGTGCTCAGGCCCGGCATGGTCTTGACCATTGAACCGGGTCTGTATGTGCGCGCGGCCGAGGATGTGCCCCAGGCGTTCTGGGACCTGGGCATCCGAATTGAAGACGATGCCGTGGTGACCCCACAAGGTTGCGAGCTGATCACCCGCGACGTGCCCGTCAAGGCCGATGAGATTGAGGCACTGATGCGCGATTGAACCTTGCCCACAGACCGGGCGCTGGATAGGCGACTGCGGTCCATTGCCTAGCGAAAAGTAAAAATTCTCCAGACTTCAAGTGCGCATTTCTACGCACGGCTCAGCACACCCCCAAGCCTACAATCCCACCCCCAGGCAGTCGAACTTTGCAGCGACGCCACCACTGGAGAACACGCATGAGCATCAGCCCTTCGGCCACCCAAGAAGCCCGTGAAGAACTGCGTCGCGCCGCACTGGAATACCACCAGTTCCCGACCCCTGGCAAAGTGGCCATTCATGCCACCAAACAGCTGGTCAACCAGCACGACCTGGCGCTGGCTTACTCGCCCGGCGTGGCCGCTCCCTGCGAAGAAATCGTCAAAGACCCGAATGCCGCCTTCAAGTACACCAGCCGGGGCAACCTGGTGGCCGTGATTTCCAACGGCACAGCGGTGCTGGGCTTGGGCGACATCGGCCCGCTGGCTTCCAAGCCCGTGATGGAAGGCAAAGGCGTTTTGTTCAAAAAGTTTGCGGGCATTGACGTTTTCGACCTGGAAATCAATGAGCGCAACCTCGACAAGCTGGTGGACACCATCGCCTCTCTGGAGCCCACCTTTGGCGGCATCAACCTGGAAGACATCAAGGCGCCCGACTGCTTTTATGTTGAGCGCAAGCTGCGCGAGCGCATGAAAATCCCGGTCTTCCACGATGACCAGCACGGCACCGCCATCGTGGTGGGCGCGGCCATTTTGAACGGCCTCAAAGTGGTGGGCAAAGACCTGCAAAAGGTCAAAATTGTGACCTCGGGGGCAGGCGCTGCAGCCTTGGCCTGCCTGGGCCTGCTGGTCAAGCTCGGCGTGCCCCGCCACCATATTTTTGTCACCGACCTGGCCGGGGTGGTCTATGAGGGCCGCACCGAATTGATGGACGAGGACAAGATCCAATTCGCTCAAAAAACCTCGGCCCGCACCCTCTCCGAAGTGATCGAGGGTGCCGATGTGTTCCTGGGCCTGTCCGCCGGTGGCGTGCTCAAGCCCGAAATGGTCCAGAAAATGGCGGCCAAGCCGCTGATCCTGGCGCTGGCCAATCCTACGCCGGAAATTCTCCCTGAAGAGGTCAAAAAGGTTCGTGACGATGCCATCATGGCCACTGGGCGCACCGACTACCCCAACCAGGTGAACAACGTTCTGTGCTTCCCCTATATTTTTCGCGGCGCCCTGGATGCTGGCGCATCCACCATCACGGTCGAGATGGAAATCGCTGCGGTGTACGCCATTGCCGAACTGGCACAGGCGGAACAAAGCGAGGTGGTCGCGGCGGCCTATTCGGGCGAGAGTCTGGCCTTTGGCCCGGAGTACCTGATCCCCAAGCCTTTTGATCCGCGTTTGATGATCAAAATTGCGCCCGCCGTGGCGCAAGCGGCCGCAGACAGTGGCGTGGCCTTGCGCCCGATCCAGAACATGGACGCCTACCGCGAGCGCCTGCAAAGCTTTGTGTACGCCTCCGGCTCCACCATGAAGCCCATCTACGCTGCCGCCAAGCGCGCCAGCAAAAAACGGGTGGCCTATGCCGAGGGTGAAGAAGAGCGCGTGCTGCGTGCGGTCCAAATTGTGGTGGATGAAAACCTGGCGCGCCCCACCCTGATCGGTCGCCCTGAAGTGATCGCCCAGCGGGTTCAAAAGTTCGGCCTGCGCCTGCGCGAAGGCTTGGATTACCAGGTGGTCAACGTCGAAAACGACCACCGCTACCGCGATTTCTGGCAGACCTACCACCAGCTGACCGAGCGCAAGGGGGTGACCGAGCAATTGGCCAAGATCGACATGCGTCGCCGCCTGTCCCTGATTGGCACCATGATGCTGCACAAAGGTGAAGTGGACGGCATGATCTGCGGCACCTGGAGCACGCCGGACGTGCACCTGAACTACATCCATCAGGTCATTGGGCACCGACCCGGTGTCAGCACATATGCCTGCATGAACGGCCTGCTGTTGCCCGACCGCCAGATCTTCCTGGTGGACACCCACATCAACTACGACCCGAGCGCCGAGCAGTTGGCGGAAATCACCGTTATGGCGGCCGAGGAAATGATGCGTTTTGGCATCCACCCCAAAGCCGCCCTGCTGTCGCACTCCAACTTTGGCAGCAGCAACCAAGCCTCGGCCGTGAAGATGCGCCAAACCCTGGCCCTGGTTCAACAACGCGCCCCCTGGCTGGAAATCGATGGGGAAATGCACGGGGATGTGGCCCTCGATGGTGCCGCGCGTCATGCCCTGATGCCTCGCAGCACCCTGTCTGGGAGTGCCAACCTTTTGGTGCTCCCCAACCTGGACGCCGCCAATATTTCCTACAATTTGCTTAAAACAGCCGCTGGCGGCAACATTGCCATTGGGCCAGTCCTGCTGGGCGCGGCCAAGCCTGTGCACATTTTGACCGCCAGCACCACGGTGCGCCGCATCGTGAACATGACAGCTCTGACTGTGGCCGACGCCAGCGCGAGCAGGTAAGGCTTTTTTAGAGAGCGGGCAATCACTTAATTTTGAATTTCCCGACAAATCCATGCTCAATGATTGGGCTTAGGCTTGCGTTTTTGTGGCTTTTGCTTCACACTAGAGGCTTGAAATCTCGGGTTAACCCGAGGCGCTCCAAAGAATGCTGCACAGCAACATTGCTTTTCAGAGCGTGAAATTTGTCAGGCCCTCGTCTTTTTATCAAGGAAAGCCACGGAGATGGATACGCCGCTTCGTACAGTGAAAACCAACATCGTCCAGTCGATTCGCGCCTTCAGGGTGCCGGATCTGCAGGAGTCCGCCCAGGCTTTGGGACACCACTTTTTGTACGCCAATTTGGCCCAAGCCCAAAGCAAGCAAGATGTGCTGGACCTCATCGCCCAGCAATTCACCTTCCCGACGCAAGCCAGCAAGAACTTCGACTCGCTGTACGATGGCATGACCGACCCGCTGCACAAGTCGGGCCCGCAGCCTGGTTTCATCCTGGTGCTGGAACACATTCCAGCCCACGCCAAATTTGACAAAGAAGCCCGTGAGCAACTGCTCGACGTGTTCCGCGAAGCCGCTGATTACTGGTCTGACCGCAAGGTGCCCTTCCGCTGCTTCTATTCTTTCTCGGTGGCCCGCGCGCCCTCAGCGGTGGTTGAAGGCTTGACCGAAAGCCCCGAAGCACAACAAGGCATCGATCTGACAGAGCCGGGCGAGAAAATGCCTACCGACAAATTGGTGGACATTTCCCCCTTGGCGTTGCGCATGAGCAGCCCCTTCAACGCAGGCTACTGGCTGGCCGCGGCCTGATCAAGCCACGTTGCCATTGGCGTCAAAAGGTGGGCGGCTCCTGCTGGCCCACCGCTTGCGCCAAGGCGACGTAAGCGGCCACCGGTACCTCTTCGGCCCGACGCTGGACATCAAAAGTTCCTGTCCAGCCGCGCGCCTCCAGCCACCGGCCCAAAGTGTGCCGCAACAGCTTGCGGCGCTGACTGAACGCCACCTGCACCAACTCTGACAACAAGGCCTGCGAAACGGGCGCGGCGTCTGGCCGTGGCACCATTCGCACAACAGCGCTGTCCACCCGCGGCGGCGGGTCAAAAGCCTCTGGCGGCACAAACAGGGTCATTTCCATGGCGTAGCGCCACTGCAACATCACGCTCAAACGCCCATAGGCTGCAGTGGCTGGCGCAGCCACCATGCGGTCCACCACCTCTTTTTGCAGCATGAAGTTCTGATCGGCAATGGCCGACACATGGTCCAACAAGTGAAAAAGAATCGGGGTGGAAATGTTGTAAGGCAGATTGCCAACGACGCGCAGGGCCGCAACCCCGCTCTGCGCAGCCAAGGCGGTGAAATCCACCTTGAGCACATCCGACTCGACCACCCGAAGTTGCGGGTGACTGCGCAGGCGTTGCGCCAAATCACGGTCGAGCTCAATGACCGTCAATTGGCCCAGGCGCTCCACCAAAGGTTGGGTCAAGGCGGCCAGGCCGGGGCCTATTTCCACCACCGCCTGTCCGGGCAAAGGGGCGATGCTGTCCACGATGCCGTCGATGATGGCGCTGTCGGTCAGAAAATGCTGGCCAAAACGCTTGCGTGCAATGTGCTTCAAGAAAGTTCCCGTCTCAGCTCACTGCGGGGGTTCGCGGTACTCGATGTACGCCCGGCCCCGAATCTCCTGGGCCCAGGTTTCGTAGGTTTCGTCGTACTTGCGCTCTTTGAGCGCGTTGCGCGCATAGTCTCGCTCTTCTCGCGCCGTCAACGGGCTGTTGCGCCGCGCCTGCACCTGGATCAGGTGCACGCCGAAACGAGACACCAGCGGTTCGGACACCTCACCGATGGCCAAGCGGTTCATGACCTCTTCAAACTCGGGCACGAACATGCCCGGGCTGGCCCAGCCCAAGTCACCGCCCTGGGCGGCGCTGGCGTCTTGAGAAAACTCCTTGGCCAGATCGGCAAAATTGGCTTGACCCAGCTCCACACGGCGCTTCATTTGGGCCAGTTGCGCGCGCGCGGCGGTCTGGCTCAGTTGGCCGCCAGGCCGCAAAAGAATATGACGCGCCTGCGTTTGCGCAATGGTCAGCGCCGTGACCGCCGCAGGCTTTTCAATGACCTTGAGAAGGTGGAAGCCAGCGCCCGAGCGCACCGGTCCCGCGAGCTCACCCACGGCCAATTTTTGGGTGGCTTCGACAAACAAACTGGGATAACGGTCCACGGGTCGCAAGCCCATCTGTCCTGCGTTGGCGCGGTCTTGAGACTGAGAATGCTCTTGGGCCAGGCGAGAAAAATCCGCCCCTTCGCGTGCCTGTTTTAACAAGGCCTGGGCCTTGGCCTCCAACTGCTGGACTTGCTCTGAACTGGCATTGTCAGGCACCGCCACCAGCAACTGGGCCAAGTGAATTTGCTGCGTCTGGGTCTGACTTTTTTGTTGCGTCAAAAACTGGTCGATTTCGGGCTCTGAGACCTTGATTCTTGCTGGCACTTCCCGATCTCGCAGGCGTTGCAAGATCTGCTGTTGTCGCAAACTTTGGCGAAGTTGTGTCAATGACAAACCGTCGCGGGCCAATTGCGCACGGAACTCGCTCACGCTCAATTGGTTGCGCTCAGCCAGCGAGCGCTCAATCTGGTCAATCTCCTGGTCGGTGACCTTCAAGCCGGACTGCTGCGCCCATTGCAGCTGGGTGCGTTCGTAAATCAGCTGCTCCAGGGCCTCCCCCAAGAGTTGCTGGCGCGCAGGCAGTGCCACACCTTGTTGGGAAGCCTGTGCAAGCACGCGGGACGCTTGCGCGTTCACCTCCTGGTTGGTGACAGGCTCGCTGTCCACGATGGCCACAATGAAGTCGGAAGTGCCCGACACGGTTCGCGTGACGGGCGCAGGAGACGCCGCGCGCAAGCCGCTGCCGCCTGGCGATGGGGAGGAACGCAAGCCTTGGGCCTGCGCGCTGCCAGCCATGAGCAGCCCCCACGCACTCAGCAACACACACAAGCAAAGTCTTTTCTTCATGGGATTTAATCGTAGGCGCCAAAACGGCTGGGCGGGGCGATCTGGTCCCGCAAATACTGGTAACGGGGAATATTTTCTTTCAGGTGGCGCAGGGGATTGGACCCGACACGGGTAAAGCCCACAAACTCCAACTGGAACATGATGCGCTGGTTGGCCTGGTTCGACGCCACCTGCAAGCGCTCAAAGACCACCCGGCTGAGCCAGCAACCCGCATCGTACTCGAGACCCACGATGGCATCGACCATTTTGCGCTCTTGCAGGTTGTAATTCAATCGCCCCACGGTGTACCAGCGGTCCTCGCCCAGCCCCCTGCCGGCGCCTTGGTCACGGCCTTTGTCGCCCCACAGGTCGTTCAAAGGCCACTGCCAGGCGGTGTCCAGGACTTCGCTGCTCACGTCGCGCTGAAAGCGGTAGGCCGTGCTGAACAGCCGGTAATGGGTCGGGTTGTAGCGAAGCCCCGCAACCGAGCGCATGGACTGCTCTGTCTTGGGGTTGTATTGAACGGTGGAGTCCAGCATCCAGGCGGGGTTGAGGTTGACCGTGGCGCCCATCAGCACATCGCTGACACGCTCCGAAACCGGGCCTGCCTCGGTGGGCAGCACGGTGCGTTGGTCTTTCATGCGAAGCCTTTGCGCAATGCCAAAGCGGGCGCCTTCCACGCCACTGACGGGGTGAATCAGGCGCGAGGTCAGCCCCAGGGTCAGCAGTTGGTTGTCCGCAATGCGGTCTTGCCCCGAAAAAGGGTTTTCAGTGAAAACCGTGGCGAAGTTGAAATCGTTGCGCCCGGTGTCATAGATCGGTAAATTGCTTTGGTCACGGTAGGGCGTGGAGACGAAAAAGGCGCGCGGCTCCAGGGTTTGGGTCCAAGACGCGCCTCGGAACAACGCGGTGCGCTCAAACATTGTCGCCGCGTCCAGGCTGAAGGTGGGGACGGTCACGCTGGCGCTGCGGCTGCCTTGGCTGACCAAGGGGGTGTCGAACTGGTAGGCCCGGGTGTGCAAGGACAGCTTGGGCGTCACCGTGGCATAGGGAAGCTGGAAAGGATGCGCCAAGCGCGTCACCGCAAACGCCCGGTCGGCATTGGGCTGCAAACACTCCCTGGACAAGCTGCTCATGCTGCTGCAGACCAAGGCCCGGTCGGCCTCGAACCGCGTGTAATCCGCCTCCACAGAGAAATCCAGCAAGGGTGAGGCTGCACGGTAGCGCGAAACCAGCTGCGGCATGCGGTCGTAAGGCGGGATGATGGGGGCCGAGACATCTTGCAAGGTCTGCCACTTGACGGCCCGAACCGTGGTGTTCACATTGCCATTCAGCCAGGACATCATCACATCCGAGGGCAACAGGCGCTGCGTGAGGCTGCCCGAGGAGCGGGGAAAGTCACGCCAATAATTGTCGTCACTCACGCGGTTGAGGTTCAGGTTCACGCCCAACTTGCCCTCACCCCATTGGGTCCAACCCTGGTGGGTTTGGGCATAGCCCCAGCGGTTGCGATCGCGCATCGGGTCATTCATCATGTAATCCATGCGAATCTGGCCGCGGTAGTCGGGCGCCGCGCTTTCGAGGTAGCGAAACTCACCCCCCAAATTCAACCCACGCTTGGACCAGAGGGTGGTTTGGAAGGTGGCATCGCGGTTGGGCGCAATGTTCCAGTAGTACGGTTGCGAATACTCCACGCCGCTGAGGTTGTCCAAGCCCAAAATCGGCGGCAACAAGCCTGACTTGCGCTCGGCGCTGAGAGGAAAGCTCAGGGAGGGGATTGGCAAGATGGGAATGTCTTTCAAGCGCAGCGAGGCCCCCTGCGCCTGGCCCACATTGGTCTCGCTGTTGATGTCCATGCGACTGGCCTTGAGCACCCAATCGGGCATCCAGCTTGGCCCCGGTTTTCTTTGGCAGGTGGTGAAGGTGGCATCGTGCACGATGGCGCGCTTGTCATCCAAGAACTCAATTTTCGACGCTTGTCCGTAGGCCTCGTTTTTCAGAAAGCGGTAAGACGGCTGGGTGAAAAAGCCCTCAAAGGTGTTGACCTTCAAATCCAGCTCGGGGCCTTGGTACACCGTGCCTGCGCGGTTGATGGACACATGGCCTTGCGCTCTCAAATGGTCGCGCGACTGCGAATAGTCCACGCGGTCGGCGCGCAAGACGGTGTCGCCCCGACGAAACACCACCGAGCCTTCCAGCAACACATCTTGATCGGGCTCACCCACCAGGCGGTCTGCCTGAATGAAAGAGGGCAATTTGGACCGCACGTCCTGAGGTATTTTTTCCTGCAACAAGCTGCTGGGCTTCAACACCATCGCAGGCGACGCGCCCGTTCCCTGCAATGGCTGCGCCAAAGCCGCCAGGGCCGGGCAAAACATCAGGATGAGCAGTCGTTTCAAAAGCAGCGGTCAGTCAAAATGAGACGAGTTGTGGGCGCCAGCGGATGGCACCTCGCACTTTGTAGAATTTGAATTATCCATGACCCTCACCTCGATGCCCACACCCATGCCCCTCAGCCCCACATGGGATGACCCCCTGCGCCAACAAGCTTTCACGCAATGGCTTCAAGCCTTGGCACCTGGCCAGGGCCTCCAAACCCACAGCGTGCGCGTGGCCTCTGCCGATGCCAGCTTTCGGCGTTACTTTCGCGTCGACAGCACGCAAGGCACCAGCATCATCATGGATGCCCCGCCCGCCAAGGAAAATTCGCGCCCTTTCGTTCACATTGCCGCCCTGATGCTGGAGGCCGGCTTGTTGGCCCCGCGTGTGCTCGACTGGAACGAAGCCGAAGGCTTCATGTTGTTGGACGACCTGGGCGCCGCCACCATGATGGAGGCCATCGATCCCAAGCAGCCTCAGGCCAACTTGCCCCTTTACCAACGCGCGACAGACGCCTTGCTGTCCTGGCAACAAGCCAGCCGGCCTGGCGTCTTGCCGCCCTACGATCAGGCCTTGCTGGCACGCGAGCTGGCCCTGTTTCCCGATTGGTACCTGGTGCAGCACAAGGGCTTGCAGCTGTCGGATGAACAAAAGGCGGTGCTGAGCACCACCTTTGAAACCATCATTCAACGCAACCTGGCAGCCCCTAGGGTGTATGTGCACCGCGACTTCATGCCACGCAATTTGATGATGCCGCACGATGCCAACGAGCCCCGCCTGGGCGTGCTGGATTTTCAGGCCGCGGTCTACGGGCCGGTGACCTACGACATCGCCAGCCTGATGCGCGATGCCTTCTTGAGTTGGGACGAAGAATTTGTGCTGGATGTGACCATTCGCTACTGGGAAAAAGCGCGCAAGCTGGGGCTGCTGGACCACGATGGCTGGGCCAACGACTTTGGTGAATTCTGGCGCGCCGTCGAGTGGATGGGCTTGCAGCGCCACCTGAAAGTGGCCGGCATCTTCGCGCGCCTGACCTTGCGCGACGGCAAGCCCAAGTACCTGGCGGACGCCCCCCGGTTCATTCATTACATCCGCGCCACGGCCAGTCGCTACCGTGAACTCAAGCCCTTGCTGCGCTTGATCGACGCTGTCGAGGGCACCACGCCCGCCAGCAGTTACGCTTTTGGCCGCGTCTGATGCCGCGTTTTTTCTGCGATCTGCCCCTGGTCCCTGGTGACGCCTTGGCCTTGCCTGCGGCCGCAGCCCGCCATGTTCAGGTGCTGCGCCTGCAGCCTGGCCAAGCGGTCACCTTGTTCAATGGCCTGGGCGGTGAGTACCTGGCCGAGGTCACCCACATGGGGCGCAGCGATGTGCAGGTGCGCGTGCTCAGCCATGCCGCACTGGAACATGAAAATTGGCGGGCCGTCCATCTCGCCATCGGCATGCCTGCCAATGAGCGCATGGACTGGCTGGTGGAAAAAGCCACCGAACTCGGCGTCACCCGCCTGACCCCCCTGATGACCGAGCGCAGCGTGCTGCGCCTGCAAGGCGAGCGTGCCGAGAAAAAACGGGGTCATTGGCAGTCGGTGGCGGCCGCCGCCTGCGAACAATGCGGGCGCAACCGCCTGCCCGAAATCGACCTGCCACAAAGCTTGGCCGAGTGGCTGTCCAACTTTTGTGCCGCTGAAGGCAGCCTGACGCGGGTGCTGTCCCTGTCGGCGGGCAGCCAGCCCTTGCGCAGCACCGTGGCGGATGCCAGCGCCCCCGTGCTGCTGGTCAGTGGTCCGGAAGGCGGTCTGTCCCCCTCCGAAGAAGCCTTGCTGCGCCAACACCGCTTCGCCCCGGTCACACTGGGCCCCCGCGTCTTGCGTGCCGAAACGGCCGCCTTGGCCGCCTTGGCTGCCCTGACCCTGTAAGGCAGCGCGCTGACAAACTGTCCCCGGTATCACAGGGCGGGGGGCCAAATCGTGTATAAAAGCAGACATGAACCGAAACCTGCTGCTGCTGGCCTTGGCCCAAGGTCTGTTCCTCACGAACAACGTGACCTTCATCGCCATCAACGGGCTGGTCGGGCTCAGCCTCGCGCCCCTGGGTTGGATGGCGACCTTGCCGGTCATGGGCTACGTGGTCGGCGGCGCGCTCAGCACCGGCTTGGTGGCGCGCACCCAGCATCGCTTTGGCCGCAAAATTTCCTTTCAATTGGGGCTGTTGGTCGCGCTCTTTTCGGCCGGTTTGGGTGCTTGGGCCGTCAGCCATCATCAGTTTTGGTGGCTGGTGTGTGCCACGGTGGTGGCCGGCTATTACAGTGCCAATGCTCAGTTGTACCGCTTCGCGGCCGCCGAACTGTGCCAACCCAGTTTTCGCGAGAAGGCCGTGTCCTGGGTGATGGCCGGCGGCTTGATCGGCGCGGTGATTGGCCCCAACCTGGCCATGTTCACCAAGGACATAACGTCGGTGCCCTTCACCGGGCCCTACCTGGCGCTGGCGGGCATTGCCTTGCTGTCGATGGCGGTGATCTCGCAAATTCAGTTTCCACCCTTGCCCCCCAAAAGCCAACAAGCCGGGTTGGGCCGACCCTTGAGCGAGATCATGCGCCAGCCGGTGTTTGTGGTCTCTGCCATGGCCGCGGCCCTGGGCTATGGCGTGATGAATTTGCTGATGGCTGCCACGCCCCTGGCCATGCAAACCTGCGGTTTGTCTTTTGAAAACACCGCCCTGGTGCTGCAGTGGCATGTGATTGGCATGTTCGCGCCTGGCTTTTTCACCGGCCACCTGATCCAGCGCTTTGGGGTGCTGCGCATCATGGGCGTGGGCGTGCTCTTGAATGCCGTGTGCATTGGCGTGGCGTTGTCAGGTGTGGCGCTGCATGATTTCTTGATTTCCATGCTGGTGCTGGGCATTGGCTGGAACTTCGTGTTCACCGGCAGCACCACGCTGTCTTTGCAGGCCTACACGCCGCAAGAAAAAGACCGCGCACAGGGCGCCATCAATTTCTGTGTGTTTGGCACCATGGCCTTCACCTCGTTTGCCTCCGGCGCCTTGGTCACCACCCAAGGCTGGACCCTGCTGAATCTGGGCTCCCTGGTGCCGGTGCTGATCACGGGTGCGGCCTTGCTCTGGCTCAGGGCCAACCCCCAAACCGGTCGCGCGGCGACCTGAGGCCTCTTGCTCAAAAACGCTGTGTCAACCAGGGGATGAGCACGTCAAACACTTGCTCAGCCTCTGGGTCATTGAAAATCTCGTGGTACATGGCCTCAAACGCCTGGGCCTGCACCCAGGCCGCCGGGGCCTGCGCAGCAAACCGGGCGCTGCCTTGGGGGTCGACCAAGCGGTCCGTGCCGGCGTACAGCAACAAACTGGGGATTGACCACGCCGGTGCGTCGGCCACGGTCTGGGTGCCTTCTGCCAAGATCCATTGCGCCAAACCTGCAGATATTTTGCGGTGCACCAACGGGTCTTGCAAATAAGCTTGCACCACCTGCGGTGAGCGGGCCAACCATTGAGCGTCCAGGCCATTGTCGACACAAAGGTGCGGTAACCAACGTGGCAAGGTGGCCAACAGGAATTTCTGCACGGCGTTGGTCTTCGCCGCCAACGCCGGCGAAGACATCACCAGCGCGTCGACCGTTCGGATCTTTTGGGCCACGGCACGGGCCACCACCAGCCCGCCCATGCTGTGCCCCAGCAAAATCAAGGGGCGTGCCGCACCCCCCGGCATGCGGCGCGTTGCATCGATCACCTGCCCCAGGTCTTGAAGCAAACGATCGGGTTCTGGCAAATCGCCCCGACGCCCGCCAGACAGGCCATGGCCAACATGGTCGTAGCCTCGCACCGCAAAGCCCGCTTGCAACAAACGCTGGGCAACGCCGTCATAGCGCCCGATGTGCTCGCCCAAGCCGTGCACCAGCAAGACTGTGGCGCGCGCTTGTACATCTACCGGCGAAGGCCAATCCAGCAGCGACAGCGCGTAGCCGTCGCGTGGCAATTCAGAGCGGACACCAGCCTGCATGCAAGCTCAGCCCTCAAGGCATTTGCGCGATGACCTGCGCCACCGCCGCGGTCAAGCGCTTGGCATAGGGCACATGCAAAAACTCATTCGGGCCATGGGCATTGGACTTGGGACCGAGCACGCCGCAGACCATCATTTGCGCGCGCGGAAACCCTTGGCTGAGCATGCTCATCAAGGGAATGGTGCCGCCTTGTCCGATGTAGCCCACAGGGGCGCCAAAGTGCGCCTGGCTGGCCTGGTTCAAAGCCTGTTCAAACCAGGGGGTGGCGCTGGGTGCGTTCCAACCATTGGCCGAGCCTTCGGCCTCGAAGGTGACTTTGGCCTGGTAAGGCGCGTTGTCTTCCAGCAGCGTCTTCAATTGCTGGACGGCCTGGGCCGCGTCCACCAAGGGGGGCAAGCGCAAGCTCAGTTTGAACGCGGTGTAAGGCCGCAGCACATTGCCCGCATCTTTCAAGGCCGGAAAGCCTTCAGCACCCGTCACGCTCAGGGTGGGCACCCAGGTGCGCTGCAGCAAAGCTTGCACCGGGTCGGTGGTCATGGGCAAGGCCACCAGGGTGGCGCCACCGCAGTCGTGGTGCGCCCACGGAAAACGCTTGTACAGCGCGTCGCCCAAAATGGCCGCCGTCGCATGGGCCTGCGCCAAACGGTCGGGCGGCACTTGGCAATGAAAGCTCTGTGGCAACAAGCGGCCACTGGCGCTGTCTTCCAAGCGGTCCAGCACTTGGCGCATGATGCGAAAGCTCGACGGCACCACCCCCGAGGCATCGCCGGAGTGAATGCCTTCGGTCAGGATTTCCACTTTCAACACACCGCTGGCCATGCCGCGCAGACTGGTGGTGAGCCAGAGTTGGTCGTAATTGCCGGCGCCGCTGTCCAGGCAAATCACCAAGCCCACATCGCCCAAACGCTCGCGCAACGCGTCGACATAGGGCAACAAATCGTAGGAGCCACTTTCCTCGCAGGTCTCGATCAAGCCCACCACGCGCGGGTGCGGCACGTTCTGGCTTTTCAAAGCCTTGAGGGCAGCGATGCTCGCATACACCGCGTAGCCATCGTCGGCGCCGCCGCGGCCATAGAGCAAGCCGTCGTCGTACTTGGGAGTCCATGGGCCCAGGTCGGAGCGCCAGCCATTGAACTCGGGCTGCTTGTCCAGGTGACCGTACATCAGCACCGTTTGCGATGACTCTGCCAGCGCGCGCGTGGCGGGCACCTCGAACCACAGGATGGGCGTTCGGCCCGGCAAGCGCACGATCTCCAGCGTGAGGCCTTCGACCTTTTGCGCGCGCACCCAATCGGCCGCACGCTGCACCACGGTTTCCAAATGGCCATGGGCTTGCCATTGGGCGTCAAAGGCGGGCGACTTGGCGGGAATGGCAATGTAGTCGCTGAGTTGCCGCACGATGTCCGAATCCCAGGCTTGGGTGACCTCGCGCAAGACCTGCTCAGCATTCAATCCGGGGACACGTGCGTTCATGGCGTTCTCCTTCAGCGGTTCATGGCGCGAAACCAACCCAGCCCGGCCGAGGTTCCACCCGGCTGGCCGCCGGCTTTCGGGCGGTATTCACAACCGATCCAGCCGTCCCAGCCACACTGGGCGCTGACCTCGTCAATCACCTCAAAGAGGTAGGGGTGGTGCAATTCGCCCAGGTCGGGCTCATGGCGCTGGGGCACGCCGGCAATTTGAAAATGGCCGACACGCCCGGTGGGCAGGTAAGCGCGGATCTTGCTGGCCACGTCACCCTCGACAATTTGGCAGTGGTACAGGTCCATCTGCACCTTCAGGTTGGCGCAACCGGTTTCCAACACGATGGCATGCGCCTGGTCTTGGCGATTGAGGAAGAAGTGCGGAATGTCGCGTGCATTGATGGGCTCGATCAACACATCGCGACCCGCCTTGGCCGCTTGCTCGGCCGCCCACCGCAGGTTGGACAGGTAGGTGTCGCGCAATGCGCCGGGCGTGCTGGCATAGGCGGCGCTGGTGGCCAGCGCCACGGGTTCGGCCTGCGGCAAACGCAGGGCCTCGGGCACCAGGCCGGCCATCACATGCACGCGTGGGCACTGCAGCACCTGCGCGTATTCCAAGGCCAGCAAAAAGCCTTCACGAAACTCTGCCTCGCGCCCCGGCGTGCTGGCCGTGCCGCGCGTGCCGGCCTCCCAAGCTTTGTCGATGCTGGCGCGCTCTGTGCCCCCCGGGGGCGCATTGAAGAGCACTTGTTGCAGGCCATGGGCGTGCAGGCGCGACGCCAGCTCTTGCGGGGTCCAAGCGTAAGGAAACAAATATTCGACAGCCGTGAAACCATCCCGGGCCGCAGCTTCAAAGCGGTCCAGAAAGGGCAACTCGGTGTACATCATCGATAGATTGGCAGCGAAGCGAGGCATGGTGTTCGGTTCCGGTCGGTTGTGTTCAAAAGCTCACCAACGTGCGCCAAAGCTTTGGCGCAAATCGTCAATCTGTGCGTCGGTCAAAGGGGGCGCTGGCGAGAGTTGCCACAGGCGCGCGGTCTCTTCCAGTTCTTCCAGCGTGGCCATCGCTTGCGCGGGGTTTTCATGCCAGACGTTGGGGCCCAGGCGCGTGAGCATGACCGCGCGAAGGCCCAGCCCCTGCTGGCCATAGCGCGTGATGGTCTGCGCCACTTGCGCGGCCGCCTCGGGCGAGCCCGGGCGGTGGTAATCGATGCAGGGCACATGGCCCACTTTCATCACGAAATAGGGCGTGAGCGCCGGCAACAGCTCCGGCCCCAGCGGGCCTGGGTGGCTGGGGGGGCGCAAACTGAGCGCCACACAATGGGTGCTGTGGGTGTGAATGACGCAAGCGGTCTGGGGATCGAAGGCACAGGCCGCCGCATAAATTTGCCGGTGCAACACCAGGGTTTTACTGGCGCGGGCACCGCTCAGTTGTTGACCGTTGGCATCCAGATGCGCCAGTTGGGCCGGGTCCAGAAACCCCAGGCAGGCATCGGTGGGCGTGATCAAAAAACCGTCGGCCAAGCGCACGCTGATGTTGCCGGCGCTGGCGTGCACATAGCCACGCGCAAACAGGCTGGCTCCCACCCGGCACATTTCTTCGCGCAAGCGATGTTCTTGCGTGTGAAGGTTCAGCTGGCTCATGCAGCCGCCTTGAGCTGAGCGAGTGATTTGTGGAAGAAATCGGGGGTCCCGAAATTGCCCGACTTCAAGGCCACATGCACGCCTTGGCCTGGCGCCAGGACGGTCGGCGCATGGCACCAGGGCACGCCCGGGTCAATTTGCGGACCAATTTGCAATTGCTCAATGGCCAAGGCCTGCACACAGGCCCCGGAGGTTTCGCCGCCCGCCACCACCAGTTGACGCACGCCCAGTTGCACCAGGCCGCGCGCAATCTGGGCCAGGGCTTGCTCCACGCGATGCCCGGCCACGCCCGCACCCATTTTCGATTGAATCGCCTGCACGGCGCTGGGCTCGGAGGTCGAGTAGACCAGGACCGGGCCTTGCGCCAATTGGGGCGCCGCCCATGCCAGAGCCTCCTGCACACAGTCAGCCAAAGCTTGGTCATCGGTCAGGCGCAAAGGGTCCAGCGCCCAGGCAGGTGCGCCACGTTGCTTGAAGTCTGCGACCTGGCCTTGCGTGGCCTGCGAACAGCTGCCCGACACAATGGCCTGCAAGCCTTGTGCAGACGGCAAGCGGCTGGTGGTGGGCGAGGGCTTCAAGCCCCAATTGGCGGGCAAGCCGATGGCCACACCCGAACCGGCCGTCACCAAGGGCAAATCTTTGAGCGCAGGCCCCAGGCGCATCAGGTCGTCGTTGGAGACCGCATCCACCACGGCCAGACGCACGCCTTCTGCCCGCAAGGCCTGAATGCGCGCGCGGATGGCCTCTGCCCCCTGAGCCACGGTCTTGTGGTCGATCAAGCCCACGCGCTGTTGGCACTGCGCCTGCAATACGCGCACCAGGTTCGCATCGTTCATCGGTGTGAGCGGATGGTCCTTCATGCCGCTCTCGCTCAGCAAGCCATCGCCCACAAACAAATAGCCCTTGAACACCGTGCGCTGGTTGTCGGGGAAGGCCGGCGTGGCAATGGTGAAGTCGGTGCCCAAGGCGGCCATCAGTGCTTCACTGACAGGGCCGATGTTGCCGCGCACATCGCCGCGGTACCAGCTGTCAAAGGTTGAGCAGTATTTGAAGTAGACCTGCTGCACGCCCTGCGCTTTCAGCCAGGCCAGGGCTTGCAGCGACTGTGCCACCGCTTCTTCGGGCGGCAAGGTGCGCGACTTGAGCGCCACCACCACGGCATCGACGTCGGCTTGCAAGGCTTGCGCCGGCACGCCGATGGTTTGCACCACGCGCATGCCTGAGCGCACCAAGTTGTTGGCGAGGTCGGTGGCCCCGGTGAAATCGTCGGCAATACAGCCCAGCAAAAGACTCATGAGTTGATCAAGGTGGCAGGTTCATCGGCTTCCAGAACGCTCTGGGCCCAGGCCTTCAGGCGCTGGGTGTCGGCGCGCAAGATTTCTTGCTTGACCGCCAGGATCTGGGTCGGGTGCATGGAGAAGCTGCGCAGGCCCAGGCCCAGCAGCAAACGGGTCAGCGTGGGGTCGCCGGCCATTTCGCCGCAGACACTCACGCCTTTGCCTTGCGCCACAGACTCGCTGATGGTGTCGGCCACCAAGCGCAGCACCGCCGGATGCAAGGGGTCGTACAAATGGGCCACCAACTCATCGGCACGGTCGATGGCCAAGGTGTATTGAATCAGGTCGTTGGTGCCAATCGAGAGGAAGTCAAAGTAGCGCAAGAACATCTTGACGCTCAAAGCGGCGGCCGGCACTTCAATCATCGCGCCGATTTTCAGCGGGCCATAGACCAGGCCGCGGTTGTCGAGCTGCACCCGCGCATGGTCCAGCAACGCCAGCGTCTGTCGGATTTCGAGGCCATGGGCCAGCATGGGAATCAGCAGGTGCACCTGGCCGTGGGCGGCGGCGCGCAAAATGGCGCGCAGCTGTGTCAAAAACATGGCCGGGTCGGCCAGGCTCCAACGAATGGCGCGCAAGCCCAAGGCGGGGTTCAAGTGGGCCTCGTCCTTGGCCTGTCGGTCCAGTGGTTTGTCGGCACCGATGTCGACCGTGCGAATGGTGACCGGCAGGCCCTTCATGCCTTCGACGGCACGGCGGTAGGCCTGGTACTGCTCTTCTTCATCGGGCAGTTGGCCCTCGCGGCCCATGAACAAAAACTCGCTGCGGAACAGGCCCACGCCCACCGCGCCCACCGCCAACGCCGCGGGCGAATCTTCAGGCATTTCAATGTTGGCCAGCAGCTCGACCTTTTGGCCGTCCAAGGTCATGGCCGGGGTGTGGCGCAAGCGGGACAAGCGCTCGCGCTCGACTTGCGCCTGGCGCTGCTTGAAACCGTACTCGGCCAGGATGATGGGCGAGGGGTCGACGATCATCACGCCGGCATCGCCATCGATGATGACCCAGTCGTCCTGCTTGACCAGGTGGCTGGCATTGCGCGCGCCCACCACGGCCGGAATATCGAGGCTGCGCGCGACGATGGCGGTGTGCGAGGTCTTGCCACCCACATCGGTGACAAAGCCGGCAAACACGCTTTGCTTGAATTGCAGCATGTCGGCAGGCGAGAGGTCGTGGGCCACCAGCACCAGGGGCACATCGAGGTGGTCGTCCAACAGCAAGTCTTGCTGTCGGGTGCTGCCGGGCCGCTTGACCGCGGGCTGTGTGGGCATGGCGCTGGGCAGGCCCTTCATGCTGCGCAACAGCCGCTCGACCACTTGCTCGAGGTCGCCCTTGCGCTCGCGCAGGTAGGGGTCTTCCATCTCGTCAAACTGGCGCGCCACGATTTCCAGCTGAGAGGTCAGCGCCCACTCGGCGTTGTACAGGCGGTCCTGGATCCAGTGCTTGACATCGTTGGCCAGCATTTCATCTTGCAACAGCATCAGGTGCACATCCAGCAAGGCGGCCAGCTCGGGCGGCGCATCTTTGGGCATGCTGTGGTGCAGTCGGCGAATTTCTTCAATCACCGCATCCCGCGCTTGGGCAATGCGGGCGATTTCTGCCGTGACTTGTTCCGGCTCGATGAAATAGTGCGCCACGTCCACGCGGCTGGAAGCCACCAGCACGGCGCGCCCAATGGCGATGCCGCGCGCGACTGCCAGGCCGTGGATCGAGAAGGTCATGTCACTCGCCCTCGCCGAACTTGTCCTGAATCAGCGCCAGCAGCGCCTCCATGGCCGCCTGCTCTTGGTCGCCGGAGGTTTCTATTTCGACCTCACTGCCCAAACCGGCGGCCAGCATCATGACCCCCATGATGCTTTTGGCATTGACACGGCGCTCCCCTTTGGTGACCCACACCTCGCAAGGAAAGCTGCCCGCGAGCTTGGTGAGTTTGGCCGAGGCCCGGGCATGCAGGCCCAATTTATTGCTGATGGTCGTGCGTGTTTGGATCATTCTGACGTCGGGCTTGGTTTTGGGGGGCCGTGATGGCCACTTGCATGACGCCCTGGGCACCCCCGGCCAAAGCCCGGGTGACCAAAGCATCGAGAGATTCATGGCGGTAGCACACGGTGCGCAACAGCATGGGCAAATTGACCCCGGCCACCAGTTTGGCGTTGACGCCATCCACCAGTTTTTGCGCGACGTTGGCGGGTGTCGCCCCAAAAACATCGGTCAACACCATGGTGCCCGCCTGGTTTCTTTGCGACAGGGCCAGGCGCGCGCTGGCCAGCGTTTCCTCGGGCGAAGCGTTGGGGGCCACATCGATGGCGATCACCTCTTCAGCGCATTCCGGATAGACATGCAAGGCGCATTGGCGCAAGGCGTGTGCCAAAGGTGCGTGAGCGATCAAAAGGATGTTGTTGCTCATGGTGCATTCAGGTAGGGTTCGAATTATCCGCCCGAACGACACGGAAAAAAGCATAGGCTGCGATGGAACACATCAGAAACAGCCCCATGGCGGCCTGAAAAGCTTGGGGCGTGCTCACGCCCAGCAGCAAAAACCCGTCCACCAGCAAGCCAAAGCCCCATTGAACAGCAAAGACACCCGAAAAAATCACCAAGTTGAAGGCGGACAAGGCGCGCCCGGCCAAGGCCGGCGGGAAGGCCAAACCCACCGCAGGTTGGGCCAGGGACACCACCGAGTTGGTCATGCAAAACATTGCCCAGGCCAGCGTCCCGGTGCCAGGCCCCACCACAACCAGGACCGCTTGCACCAATAAATTGAGCGGGATGCCCCAAGTCATCAGCAGATTGGCGTGCCAACCGCGCCGACTCAGCCAAGGGTTGAGCCAGCCCCAGGCCCAAAAGGTGAAGAGCATGGTCACATTGATCCAAAACAGGCCTGTGGCCGCCTCCAGGGGGCTGTAGCCGCTGACGCGAACCATCCAGGGCCCGGCCCACAGGGTCTGCATGGCCAGCAGGCCACCGTAGCTGAAAAAGCCCAAGGGCACCAGGCGGCGAAAGTAAGGATGGGCCCAGACGTCGCGGTAGCCCGCAAACCAGCCCGGTGCTGGCCCCGTGGACTGCGCCTGGGCGGCCACGACACGCCATGCCGGTACTTGCCAGAGGATCAAGGCAATGGCCAGCACATTCAACCCCGCCAAGCCCCAAAACATGGGACGCCAGCCCATCACCGGCAACAACCACTGCACCGGCAAGGTCGAGCACAACATGCCCATGGAGCCCGTCATCAGCATCCAGGAGTTGGCGCGCAACTGTGTGGCCGGGGCCAGCCAGCGTCGAAAGCCTGTGAGCGGCGCCATCAGGCAAGCGCTCACGCCAATGCCGGTCAGAATACGCGCGATCAGCAAATCGCTGAACTTCGTCGCCACCGCAAACGCCAGACTGCCCATCACCGCAAAAGTCAGAAAGCAGGCCACCACTTTTTTCGGCCCGTGTCGGTCCAGCCAATGGCCCAGCGGCAATTGCGTGGCCGCAAACCCGAGGAAATAGCCGCCCGCCAGCAAGCCCAGGTCGCGTGCCTGCAAATCGAATTCAGGAATCAGGGTGGGTGACAGCGTGGCCGTGATGGCCCGCACCATGGCCGACAAAAAATAGGCAAAGGCCAGGGCCAGAAAAACCAGCACCGCGGTTTTGCGCGACAAGCCGGCGTCACTCATGGCATGCCGCCGGCCTGGCCATGGGCCAGCGCTTTGGTAGGAAGTTTGAACGGCATCACCATCGTCGGATTATCGTTGCGCGACAATGGCAACATGAACTCTTTAGATGGCATCCGCATCCTCGACCTGTCACGTGTGCTCGCTGGCCCCTGGTGTACCCAGAACCTGGCCGACCTGGGCGCCGACGTCCTGAAAATCGAGCGCCCCGGCACCGGGGACGACACCCGCACCTGGGGCCCCCCCTATTTGCGGGGCGGCGATGGCCAAGACTCGGCGGAAGCCGCCTACTACCTCGGCGCCAACCGCAACAAACGCTCCATCACCTGCGACATCGCCACCCCGCAAGGCCAGGACCTGATCCGTGAGCTGGTCAAGCACTGCGATGTGTTCATCGAAAACTTCAAAGTCGGCGACATGGCGCGCTACGGCCTGGACCACGCCACCCTTGCCAAGCTGAACCCCCGGCTGGTGTATTGCAGCATCACCGGCTTTGGTCAAACCGGGCCCTACCGCGAGCGCGCCGGTTACGACTACGCCATTCAGGGCATGGGTGGCCTGATGAGTGTCACCGGGGAGCGCGACGACCTGGGCGGTGGCCCGCAAAAAGTGGGCGTCGCCGTGGCCGACCTGTTCACCGGCATGTACGCCACCGTGGCCATCCTGGCCGCTTTGCGCCATGCAGAGCGCACCGGCGAAGGCCAGCACATCGACATGGCGCTGCTGGACACGCAGGTGGCCATGTTGGCCAACCTGGGCGCCAATTACCTGGTGGCGGGCAAACGCGACGGCAAGGTCCCCGGGCGCATGGGCAATGCCCATCAGAACGTGGTGCCCTACCAGGTGTTCGAAACCGCGCCCACCCCCGAAGGCCAAAAAGACTACATGATTCTGGCCGTGGGCAATGACAGCCAGTTCGCCAAATTCTGCGAGCTCGCCGGCCGGCCAGACTTGGCAGCCGATGCGCGCTTCACCAAAAACCAGGACCGCGTGCGCAACCGGGACATCTTGATTCCCCAACTGGAAGCGATCTTCCGCTCGCGCCCCAAGGCCGAATGGCTGGCCGGTCTGGAAAAGGCCAAGGTGCCCTGCGGCGCCATCAACAGCCTGGCCGAGGTGTTTGCCGATCCGCATGTGCAATCGCGTGGCATGGTCAGTGAATGGGAACACCCCTTGGGCGTGTCATTCAACATCGTCGCCAGCCCCCTGAAGCTCAGCGCCACCCCGGTGCGGCAAGACCTGCCGCCGCCTTTGCTGGGCCAGCACACCGCGCAGGTGCTGCAAGAAGTGCTGGGCATGGACGCCGCTGACATCCAGCGATTGCGCGACCAGCAAGTGATTTAAAGGAGTTTGTCCATGGCCAACTTTGTTCTGGTTCACGGCGCTTGGCATGGTGCCTGGTGCTGGCGTCACGTCACCGACGCCCTGATCCGTGCCGGTCACCGCGCCCACGCCGTCACGCTGACTGGCGTAGGCGAGCGCTCACATTTGCTGAGCCGTGACATCGGTTTGCAGATCCACATCCAAGACGTCGTGCAAGCCATCCAGACCGAAGAAATGGACGACATCGTGTTGGCCGTGCACTCCTATGCCGGCATGGTCGGCACCGGTGTGGCCGACCAGTTGGGACCCAGGATTCGTCACCTGGTGTACGTGGACGCGGTGGTTCCCAAGCCCGGCGAAGCCTGGAGTGCCACCCACTCCAAGGCCACGCGAGAAGGCCGACTGGCGGCCGCCCAGGCCTCCCCGACCTTCAGTTTCCCGGCACCCGGGCCGGATGTGTTCGGCCTGGAGGGCGAGCAAGCCGACTGGGTCAGAAGACGCCAAACCGCTCACCCTGCCCAGCCCTACATCGACCCATTGGATTTTTCCATTGACCGACTGGCGGCCATCCCGCGCACCTTCATCAGCTGCACCCAACCCACGCTGGCCACGATCGACGCCATCCGCCCGCGCGTGACCGACCCCAAGTTCTGGGACGGTCGATGGCTGCCCGGCTCGCGGGTGGTGGAAATGAAAACGGGCCACGACCCCATGGTCAGTGACCCGCAAGGACTGACGCAGATCTTGTTGGACTGCGCCGTCTAAAAAGCTTATTTGGCGCGGAAGGTGTCGTGGCAGCCTTTGCAGGTTGCAGCGGTGTTGCCGAAGGCGGTTTTCAAGTCATCGAGCTTGCCGGTTTTGGCGGCAGCGGCCAACTTGACGGACTCGGCTTGAAACTTGTCCACGGCTTCCTTGAACTTGGGCGCCTCTTTCCAGATTTCAGGATTGGCTTTGGTATCGCCTTTGTCCGTGCCTTCGCCAAAGGCCGCCCAGGGCAAATGGCTCAGCGTCTCCACCAAGGCGGCATTGTCTGCGGCGGCCTTGGCATCAAACGGCGTGCGGCCTTGTGCCATGGCGCCCAAACGGCCAAAGTGCTGGCTCATGACAAACAAACTGTTCTTGCGGTACTTGATGGCGTCCTCAGGCTTGGCAAATTGAGCCGAAGCAGGAACAGCCACACTGGCGAGCAAAGCGCTCAGGGCAATCATGGCGATGGGTTTCATGGCAGTCCTTGTGGTGATGAGAATATGATGGCAGTTTACGAGAATTGATGCCTGAGTGCTTTTGTCTGAGAATGACCCATGACAACGCGATGATTCACCATGCCTGCAACCGACGCTGAAAGACCCACTGCGCCCAGGGTGCACACACACAGCGTGCGCATTTGGGATTTGCCCACCCGGCTCTTCCATTGGTTGCTGGCCGCCTCGGTGGTGGGACTGGTGGTCTCGGGCAACATCGGCGGCAACGTCATGCCTGTGCATGCCTTGCTGGGTCAAGCTGTGCTGACCTTGGTGCTGTTTCGCTTGGTGTGGGGCTTTGTTGGCGGTCACTGGTCACGCTTCACCACCTTCTTGCCAACGCCGCATCGACTGCAAGCCTACTGGCAAAGCTTGCGTCGGCCTGCCTCTCACCAGCATGTAGGCCACAACCCGCTGGGCGCGCTGTCCATTGTGGCCATGCTCTTGATCCTGCTGATGCAGGTGGGAAGCGGCATGATCAGTGACGACGAAATTGCCTTCACTGGCCCCTGGGCGGTGCTGGCGCCCAGCGCCTGGGTCAGTTGGGCCACGAGTTACCACAAGACCTGGGGCAAGACCTTGCTCTTGGGCTTGGTGGCCTTGCACCTGTTGGCGATTCTGTTCCATCGCCTGCGCCATCGCCACAATTTGGTCCCTGCCATGCTGCATGGCAACCAAGAAGTCATGCCAGGAACACCATCCACACACGACAACCTGGGACAGCGTGTGCTGGCCTTGGTCATCCTGCTTGGCTGTGGCGCGCTGGTCCGTTGGCTGGTGGCTTTTGGGAATTGAGCATGCCCTCCCCGCAGTTCTCACTGACAACGCCTGCCTCCCCCGAAGAATTGCAGGCGACGGCGCTGATTTTTCGAGAGTATGCTGAAAGCTTGGCCATCGACCTGGCTTTTCAACAGTTTGAGCAAGAGTTGAGCACGCTGCCCGGCGACTACGCCGCACCCCGCGGCAGCTTGTTGCTGGCCTGGGTCGATGGCGAGCTGGCAGGCTGCTGCGCCCTTCGCCCCTTGGACAATGTGGACATGGCCAACGCAAGCGAGATGAAACGCTTGTATGTGCGCCCAGCGTTTCGCCGTTTTGGCTTGGGGCGCTTGTTGGCCGAAGCGATTTTGGATGCAGCACGCCGCCAAGGCTATGCCTGTGTCCTGCTGGACACCTTGGACGACATGGAGGCTGCACGCAGCCTCTATGAAGACCTGGGATTTGAGGAAGTGCCGCCCTACTACCATAGCCCGATCGCGGGCGCGCACTACCTCAAAGTGGCGCTTTGATCAGCCCTTGGCTTGGGCCAGCATCGTGTCAGCGTCGCTGACTTCGAATTTGCCCGGACCTTCCACGTTCAAGCTCACCACCTTGCCGTCTTTGACGAGCATGGAGTAGCGGTTGCTGCGCAAGCCCATGCCGCGTGCCGTCAGGTCCAGCGTCAAACCCACGGCCTTGGAAAAGTCGGCGCTGCCGTCGCCCAGCATGCGCACTTTGCCATCGGTCTTTTGGTCACGCGCCCAGGCGCCCATGACAAACGCATCGTTGACGCTCACGCACCACACTTCGTCAACACCGGCGGCTTTCAACTCGGCGTGCTTGGCCACATAGCCGGGCACATGCTTGGCAGAGCAGGTCGGGGTGAAGGCACCGGGCAGCGCAAAAATGGCAATCGTCTTGCCGGCGCTGGCCTTGGCCACGTCGACGGCGTTGGGGCCAATGCTGCAACCATTGCCTTCCACTTCCGAATATTCCATCAGGGTGGCGCTGGGCAGGGTGTCTCCGACTTTGATCATGGGGTGCTCCTAAAAGAGGTGGTTAAAAGTAAGGGCT
>CAINMN010000312.1 GCA_903850735.1 uncultured Burkholderiales bacterium
CCACCACTTCCATGGTTTCTTCGTCGGTCACGCGCATGCCTTGAATGAACTCGCCCTGTTTGCCCAGGCGGTTCAGCGCGGTTTCAATCTGCGGGCCGCCGCCGTGCACCACCACCGGGTTCATGCCCACCAATTTCAGCAGCACCACGTCTTCGGCAAAGTCGGCTTGCAATGCGGGGTCGGTCATGGCGTTGCCGCCGTATTTGATGACCAGGGTCTTGCCGTGAAACTTGCGGATGTAGGGCAGTGCCTGCGCCAGAATTTCCGCTTTGTCGCGGGGGGGGATGTGGGTGGTGTCGGTCATGGGGTCGGGCTCTTTAAAAATCCAACAATGTCTGGATTGTGCCGCAAGTTACCCCCCACTTCGCTCGCTGAAACGGGTCAGGGTTTGCTTTCCCATTGCCAGGCGTGGGCAATGATGGTGGCGAGGTCGGGGTAGCGTGGTTCCCAGCCCAGTTTCAAGCGCGCCAGGCTGGCATCGGCGATCAGGCGGGCGGGGTCTCCCAGGCGCCTGGGGGCGTCTTGGACGGTGATTTTTTTGCCGGTGATGCGCGAGGCTGTGTCCACCACCTCTTGCACAGAAAAACCACTGCCATTGCCCAAGTTGTAGGCCTGGCTTTCCTGCCCAGCCATCAAGGCTTGCACAGCCAGCCAATGCGCTGTGCATAAATCCTCAATGTGAATGTAGTCGCGAATGCAGGTGCCATCGGGCGTGTCGTAGTCTCGGCCAAAAACGCTGATGTGCGGCCTGCGCCCGGAGGCCACTTGCAGCACCAGGGGAATCAGATGCGTTTCAGGCTCATGCCGCTCCCCCAACTCGCCCTGCGGGTCGGCCCCTGCGGCATTGAAATAGCGCAAACACACCGACTTCATGCCATAGGCTGTGTCGTAGTCTTGGAGGATTTGCTCCACCATCAGCTTGGTGCGGCCATATGGGTTGATGGGCTGCTGCGGGTGTTGCTCGTCGATGGGCGAATACTGCGGCTCGCCGAAGGTGGCAGCGGTGGAAGAAAACACCAGGCGCAACACGCCATGCACACGCATGGCGTCGAGCAAACACAAGGTGTTCACCACATTGTTTTGGTAATACTTGTCGGGCTGCTGCACCGACTCGCCGACCTGAATGAAAGATGCAAAATGCATCACCGCATCAAAGCCTTGCGACAGCACACGGTCCAGCAACGCTTTGTCGGCCAGGCTGCCTTGTATGAATTCACCGTGCAGCACCGCGTCGCGGTGGCCGCTGGAGAGGTCGTCCAGTGTGGTGACACTGCAGCCCTTGAGGCTGAGCATTTTGACCATGTGCGAACCGATATAGCCGGCACCGCCGACCACGAGGATTTTGAGCGGAGACGGGGTCAGATGCATGGTCAATGGGCTCACCACTCCGGGCGAAGCTCGTCCCAGTTTTTGGCCGTGGCATCTTTGGCGGCCAGGTTAGGTTGCACGGGCGCAATGTCTGCCAAAGGCCAATCAACGCCAGCGGTCGGGTCGTTCCAGGCCAGGGAGCGCTCGAACTCAGGCATCCAATAGTCGGTGGTTTTGTACAAAAACTCGGCGGTTTCACTCAGCACCAAGAAGCCATGCGCCAGGCCCGGCGGAATCCACAGTTGCCGCTTGTTGTCGGCAGACAAACGCACGCCCACCGAGCGGCCAAAGGTGGGCGATGCAGGGCGAATGTCCACCGCCACATCAAACACCTCGCCATGCGTCACCCGCACCAGCTTGCCTTGGGGGTGTTGCACCTGGTAGTGCAGGCCGCGCAACACGCCACGCGCCGAGCGGCTGTGGTTGTCCTGCACAAACTGCAGGTTCAAGCCCGTGGCGCGCTCGAAATCTTTCTGGTTGAAGCTCTCGTAAAAATACCCTCGGGCATCGCCAAACACCTGGGGGTCGAGCATCAGCACATCGGCAATGGCGGTGGGGGTGACGGTGTAGGCCATGGCTTATTTCAACAAATTCAGCAAATACTGGCCGTAGCCGTTTTTGGCCAGGGGTTGGGCCAGCGCCTGCAGATTCTCTGCGCTGATCCATCCCAGCGAATAGGCAATTTCCTCGGGGCAGGCCACCATCAAGCCCTGGCGTTTTTGCAGGGTGGCAATGAAGCTGGAAGCTTCTTGCAGGCTGTCGTGGGTGCCGGTGTCCAGCCAGGCATAGCCCCGGCCCATGATTTCCACATTCAGTTGCTGCTGCTCCAGGTAGCGGCGGTTCACATCGGTGATTTCCAGCTCGCCACGGGCCGAGGGTTGGATGTCGGCCGCAATATCGCACACTTGCTGGTCGTAAAAATACAAGCCCGTCACAGCGTAGTTCGACTTGGGTTGCTTGGGCTTCTCTTCAATGGTCAAGGCGCGTTGCTGCGCATCGAATTCCACCACGCCATAACGCTCGGGGTCGTGCACATGGTAGGCAAACACGGTGGCACCATCGGATCGCTGGTGGGCGTTGTTCAACTGCTTCACCAGGTCGTGCCCGTAAAAAATATTGTCCCCCAACACCAGGGCGCTGGGCTGGTTGCCGACAAACTCGCGCCCGATGATGAAGGCCTGCGCCAAGCCATCGGGGCTGGGTTGCACCGCATACTGAATGTTCATGCCCCAACGCGCGCCATCGCCCAGCAACTCGGCAAAGCGTGGCGTGTCTTGCGGGGTCGAGATGATCAGCACCTCGCGAATGCCGCTGAGCATCAGGGTGGTCAGCGGGTAGTAAATCATGGGCTTGTCGTACACCGGCAGCAATTGCTTGGACACCGCTTGTGTCACCGGGTACAAGCGCGTGCCGGAGCCCCCGGCGAGGATGATGCCTTTGCGTGTGCTCATAGCTCAGTTCTCGTCTTGACGGATGGGAGGGAGGGTTGCCATGCTGGCAAGCTTATCCCAAACGCACGCTGAAATTTTTCGGTGCTCAGGCGCGAGTTCTTAGGACGCGGCGCGGGCAGCGGGTAGTCTTCGGTGCGAATGGGGTGCACATCCTCGGGCTTGGCTTTCATGGGCAAGCCTTGAGCGTGCGCCAGGCCAATCACATGCTGGGCATAGGCATGCCAGGTGGTCTCGCCGGCGGGCACCAGGTGGTACACGCCCCAGGGCGCGGCTTGGTGCCCGGCTTCTTGTTGCAGGCAGTGATGCACGGCCGCCAAGCTGTGTTGCACCAGGAACCGGGCCGAGGTGGGCACGCCGTATTGGTCGGCCACCACGCGCAAACTGTCGCGCTCGGCGGCCAGGCGCAGCATGGTCTTCATGAAGTTGCCGCCGTGCTCGCCCACCACCCAACTGGTGCGAAAAATCAAGTGCCTTGCACAGGCCTGTTGCACTGCTTGCTCGCCCGCCAGCTTGGTTTGGCCATAGACCGACAGCGGCCCGGTGGCGTCGCTTTCTTTGTAAGGCTGTGTGCCCTCCCCCGCAAACACATAGTCTGTAGAGAAGTGCACCAGGCATGCGCCCAAGGCTTGCGCCTCTTCGGCCATCACCCCAGGGGCCACCGCGTTGATTTGGTGGGCCAACTCGGGCTCGCTCTGCGCTTTGTCCACAGCGGTGTAGGCCGCGGCATTGAGGATGATGTCGGGCCGGTGGGTGCGGATGGCTGCGCGAATGGCCTCGGGGTTGGCAAGGTCGGCGGCTTGGCGGTCCAGAACGGTCAACCGCTCGGCGGGGAGATGCTGGCGGAAGGTCCAGCCGAGTTGGCCGTTGCTTCCGAACAAAAGCACCGAGGGCTCAGTTGCCATAGTGCTGGGCCAACCAGTTGCGGTAGTTGCCGCTGGTGACGTTGTCGACCCAGTCGGCGTGGTCCAGGTACCACTGCACGGTTTTGCGAATGCCGGTCTCGAAGGTTTCTTGTGGCTTCCAGCCGAGTTCGCGCTCGATCTTGCGGGCGTCAATGGCGTAGCGACGGTCGTGTCCGGGGCGGTCTTTCACGTAGGTGATTTGCGAGGCGTAGGGCTCGCCATCGGCGCGGGGCTTGAGTTCATCCAGGATGGCGCACAGGGTGCGCACCACGTCCAGGTTGGCTTTCTCGTTCCAGCCGCCAATGTTGTAGGTTTCGCCCAGGGTGCCGGCCTCGAGCACGCGCAGGATGGCGCGGCAGTGGTCTTCCACGTACAGCCAATCGCGCACTTGTTGGCCATCTCCGTAAATGGGCAAGGGCTTGCCCGCCAGGGCGTTGTGAATCACCAGGGGAATCAGCTTCTCGGGGAAATGGTAGGGGCCGTAGTTGTTGCTGCAATTGGTGGTGAGCACCGGCAGGCCGTAGGTGTGGTGCCAGGCACGCACCAGGTGGTCGCTGGCGGCTTTGCTGGCCGAATAGGGGCTGTTGGGTTCGTAGGCGTTGGTTTCAGCGAAGGGGGGGTCGGTGGGCGAGAGGGTGCCGTAGACCTCGTCGGTGCTGACGTGCAGAAAGCGGAAGCTGGATTGGGATGGCCGCGCTTCGCTCGCCATGACGGTGGTGGCAGGCAACGCACTCCAGTAGGCTCTGACGGCTTCCA
>CAINMN010000313.1 GCA_903850735.1 uncultured Burkholderiales bacterium
GCGGACAGCGCGGCCTCCAGCGTGAAGGCACAGGCGGCACAGTGCATGCCATCGATCACGATTTGTGAGGCCCAGACGCCGGCGCTGGTGGCCTTGACCGGCAGACTGTATTGCTGCCAAGTTTGCGGGTCGTCAAGAAGGCTTGCTGAGCTCATGACTGAAGGTTAACCACGGAAGCTTTCACGAGTCTTGACATGGATCAAGTGACTCTGCGGCGTTCGGCGTACGCTTCAAAACGTCATTGAATTTCATTCACAGCCAAGGAGCACGCCATGTACAACCGCATTCTGGTCACCACCGATGGTTCCAGCCTGTCCAAAAAAGCCGTGGCACATGCCATCCAACTGGCCGCCTTGTCGGGTGCCGAATTGCTGGCCCTGCGGGTGACGCCGCGTTACCCCCAGAGCTACTTCGAAGGCTCACTGCCCTTGGGACAAGCCGAGGTTGCCAAAATCGAGCAGCAATGGGCCACGCAAGCACAGGCCTCGGTGGACCTGGTGAAAAAGCAAGGTGAAGCCAAAGGCGTCAAGGTCAAAGCCATGGTGAGCAAATCTGACGTTGTCTCCGATGCCGTTATCCTCGCGGCCAAGCGCGCCAAGGTGGACTTGATTGTGATGGCTTCGCACGGTCGTCGCGGCATCAAGCGACTGCTGTTGGGCAGCGAAACCCAGCAGGTGCTGACCCACTCCGAAGTGCCTGTGCTGGTTCTGCGTTAATCGACCGCTTCTTGCGCGAGCGCCCATTGCAGGTGCTCGCGCACCACGGGACTTGCATGGTCAGTGCGCTGCGCCAATGCATGGCGCAGTTCATTTTTCACGGCTGCGATCTGCGTTTCACGCAGGGCGTTGCCCATGGCCACCGCCAGATTGCGCAACCACCGCTCATGCCCGATGCGGCGTATGGCAGAGCCTTCGGCGTAGCGCAAAAATTGGGCCTCGTCCCATTGCCATAAAGCGATCAAGCTTGGGGCCTTGAGCCCTTCGCGCGGGTCAAAAGCGGGCAAGGTGCTGCGCTGGGCGTATTTGTTCCAGGGGCAGGCCAGCTGGCAGTCGTCACAGCCGTAGATGCGGTTGCCCATCAGGGGGCGAAAGTCTGTGGGAATCGCACCCTCATGCTCAATCTTCCAATAAGAAATGCAGCGTCGCGCATCCAGCTTGTAGGGTGCCACAATGGCCTGGGTGGGGCATGCGCTCAAACAGGCGGTGCAATTGCCGCAATGCGACTCGGTGGCCTCGGTGGGCGTCAATTCAAGGTTGACGTAGATCTCGCCGAGAAAAAACATCGAGCCTGCGTCGCGGTTCAACAACAAGGTGTGCTTGCCGCGCCATCCCAGGCCACTGCGCTGGGCCAATTCCACTTCCAGAACCGGCGCAGAATCGGTGAAAGCCCGGTAGCCCATGGGCCCCACCAGGGTCTGCACCTGCTGCGCCAGCTTCTCCAGGCGTTGCCGCAGCACTTTGTGATAATCCCTGCCGCGCGCATACAAAGAGACCTGCGCCTCTTGCGGTCGGGACAGCCGTGCCCACTCGATGGCTTGCCAATCCTCGGGGGTGGCGGAGGGCAGATAATTCATGCGTGCGGTGATGACGCTGAGCGTCCCGGGCACAAGCGCTGCGGGGCGCGCGCGGGTCAACCCATGGCGGGCCATGTAGTGCATGTCACCATGAAAGCCTTGGGCCAGCCAGGCCAATAATCCGGGCTCGGCCGAGGACAAATCCACCGGGGCCACGCCAATTTGGGAAAATCCCAACTGTTGGCCCCAAGTTTGCAACTGCAACAACAAGCGAGTCTGATCGATCACTGCGGGAACCCTTTGGACAAGACACCGATTGTAAAAACCTTGCGATGGCAAGACGAGACTGAAACGCAAGCCTTCGCGCAAGCCCTCGCGGCGCGCCCTGCCTTGCGCTCGGCCACGCTGGAGCTCCAAGGTGATCTGGGGGCGGGGAAAACCACCCTGGTGCGCCATTTGTTGCGTGCCCTGGGCGTGTCCGGTCGCATCAAAAGCCCCACCTATGCCGTGGTGGAACCCCACCAGGCCCAGACCCCGGATGGCCTGCTGAACATCTGGCATTTTGACTTCTACCGCTTCAACGACCCCCGCGAATGGGAAGATGCCGGCTTTCGCGACCTGTTCGCCAGCCCGGGGCTGAAAATCAGCGAGTGGCCTGACCAGGCCCGCAGCATGCTGCCCGTGCCCGACTTGGCCATTCAGCTCAACGTGGCAGAGGGCGATGCGCGCCTGGCCACCCTCACTGCGCACACCGCTTGTGGCGAGGCCTTGTTGGCATGAAGCCAGTGGAACGTCCCGCAAGCTCGCACCTGACACGCCGCCAGGCCTTGCGCTCTGGCAGCCTGGTGTTACTGCTGGGCACAGCCCAACTCGCGCGAGGCGCCAGCATTGTGGCGGTAAGGGTCTGGCCGGCAACAGAGTACACCCGGGTCACCATCGAGTCGGACACAGCCTTGCAAACGCAAACCCTGTTTGTGGCCAATCCCCCACGGCTGGCGGTGGACATCGAGGGCATCGAGCTGAACCCGGCGCTGCGAGAGCTGGTGGGCAAAGTGCGCCCCGATGACCCCTTCATCACAGGGGTGCGGGTGGGCCAATTCACCCCCACCACCGTGCGGCTGGTTCTGGATTTGCGCCAAATGGTGCAACCCCAAGTCTTCACCCTGCCACCGGTCAAAGGTGGCCAATCCTCTTACGACCACCGTTTGGTGCTGGACCTCTACCCCACGCAAGTGGCCGACCCTCTGGAAGCCCTGATTGCCGAGCGGGCCAAGGGCCCTGCATCGCAGGACCCCCTGGGCGATTTGTTGGCCAAGCATCCGGGCATTCAGACACCGTTGCCCCCCAAGACCGACACCACGCCGGCGCCCTCTGTCGCACCCGCAAGTCCCACATCGTCCCCATCGACCGATCGCATGATTGTGGTGGCGCTGGATCCGGGCCATGGGGGCGAAGACCCCGGCGCCATCGGCCCCAAAGGGACTCGTGAAAAAGATGTGGTCCTTGAAATCGCTTTGCGCCTGCGCGACCGCATCAATGGCACGGTTTTGAAA
>CAINMN010000314.1 GCA_903850735.1 uncultured Burkholderiales bacterium
CCTTTGCCGTCGTAGCCAAGCCGCGTGGTTTTCAAAATGCCCGGGAACAATGCGGCAGGAACGCTGGCCAATTCATCGGCTTGCGCAATCACTTGGTGCGGTGCAACGGGCACGCCGCATTTCAGGAAGTGTGCTTTTTCCAGTACGCGGTCCTGGGCAATGCCCACCGCTTGAGCGCCAGGCGCGACGGGTCGCTGCAGTGCCAACTGAGCCAAGGCTTCAGAGGGAACATTCTCGAACTCGGTGGTGATGGCGCCGCACAGCGCTGACAACTGGCGCAAGCCTTCGGGTGCCAGATAAGGGAACTGAAGATGTGTTTCACTGACCCGGCCGGCCGGGCTGTCGGCATCGGGGTCGAGCACCACCGTGCGGTAGCCCATGCGTTGTGCGGATTGCACAAACATGCGGCCCAATTGGCCGCCGCCCATCACGCCAAGGGTTTGGCCGGGCAGCAGGGGGGAGAACGCACTCATGCCTGGGGGGGCAGGTGCATGGCGCGGGCCTGCTCGGTCTGGCGTGCGCGAAAGGCATGCAACTGCGCACGCAAAGCGGGGTGGTCGTGGGCCAGCAAGGCCACGGCAAACAAGGCCGCATTGGCTGCACCCGCCTGTCCAATCGCAAAAGTGGCGACCGGAATGCCCTTGGGCATTTGCACAATGCTGTGAAGCGAGTCCACGCCTTGCAGGTGTTTGCTGGCCACCGGAACACCCAAGACGGGCACCACGGTTTTCGCAGCCAACATGCCAGGCAGGTGAGCTGCGCCGCCAGCGCCGGCGATGATGGCCCGCAGCCCCCGCCCTTCGGCCGCCTCGGCATAGGCAAACATGTCGTCAGGCATGCGATGCGCCGAAACCACACGGGCTTCGAAGGGGATGTGGAATTCCTGGAGAATCAGGGTTGCGTGCTGTAGGGTGTCCCAATCGGATTGGGAGCCCATGACAACACCGACTTGCGGTTGGGTCATGTGAAGGGCCTGCTCAAGGCTGCGAGTAAGCTTGAATTTTAAGGTTTCGCCCGGAGTTATGCCCCATGATTGATGTGACTGTTGAAAATTTTGAGACCGAAGTGGTCGCCGCCTCCATGACGACGCCCGTTTTGGTCGATTTCTGGGCGCCTTGGTGTGGCCCTTGCAAGTCTTTGGGGCCGGTTCTGGAAAAGCTGGAAGCCGACTACGGCGGGCGCTTCAAACTGGTCAAAATCAACTCGGACGATGAACAGCAACTGGCTGGCGCCTTTGGCATACGCAGCATACCGACCTGCGTGCTGATGAAGGGTGGCCGGCCGCTGGATGGTTTCATGGGCGCCTTGCCCGAGGGCAAGGTGCGCGAGTTCCTGGACAAACACCTGCCTTCTGAAGGCGAGTTGGTGGCAGAAGCGGAAACCGCCGAAGCCGAAGAATTGATGGCGGCCGGCGATGCCGAAGCGGCCCTTGGCAAATTGCAAGAGGCCTTGGCCATCAATCCGGCCAACGACGATGCCCGTTTTGACTACGTCAAATTGCTGATTTCCATGGGCGACCTGGAAACAGCCCAGGCCGCGCTGGCGCCGGCTTTGGCGCAAATTCCCTTGCAACTGCGTTTTGACGCCCTGAAACACTGGTTGCAAGCCTTGCAGTTCGCCACCACCGACGAGCGTGGCGGCTGGACGCTGGAACAGTTTGATGCCTTGATCGCCCAGAACAAGCGCGACTTCGACACGCGTTTTGCCAAAGCCCGCTTGTTGCTGGCGGCGGGTGAATGGCCCGCCGCCATGGATGAACTCCTGGAGATCATCATGCGCGACAAAACCTGGGAAGAACAGGCGCCCCGCAAGACCTATGTGGCGATTTTGGAATTGATGACGCCGCCCAAGCCCAAGGCTTCCGACGATGCCAGCGGAAAAACGGCTGGCGGCATTGAACTGGCGGGCGCCACCCGCGCACAGCAGGACCCCCTGGCAGAGTTGGTGTCTCAGTACCGCCGCAAGCTCAGCATGGCGCTGAACTGATCAGTCCTGCAACCGCGTCCAGGCTTCCTGGTACTTGGCGGCGGTGCTTTCAATCACCGACTGCGGCAAGCGCGGCGCCGGGGGCGATTTGCTCCACGGGCGTCCTTGTACCTGGGCGGTTTCCAGCCAGTCGCGCAAAAACTGCTTGTCAAAGCTGGGCGGGTTGACGCCTTCTTTGTAGGTGTCTGCCGGCCAATAGCGTGAGGAGTCCGGGGTCAGCACCTCGTCCATCAGCACCAGCGTGCCTTCGGGGTCCAGACCAAATTCGAACTTGGTGTCCGCAATGATGATGCCTTTGTTGGCAGCGATGTCGCGCGCCGTTTCATACAAGGCGATGCTGATGGTGCGAATTTTTTCGGCCAAGCTCGGGCCGATCATTTCCACCACACGCTCATAGGTGATGTTTTCGTCATGCTCACCCACGGCCGCTTTGGCCGCAGGCGTGAAAATAGGCTCTGGAAGTTTGCTGGCATTGCGCAAGCCTTCGGGGAGGGCAACGCCACACACCGAGCGCGAGGCCTGGTACTCCTGCCAGCCGCTGCCTGCCAAGTAGCCGCGTACCACCGCCTCGACAGGAATCGGTTGCAGCCGCTTCACCAGCATGGCACGCCCCTGCACTTGCGCGACCTCGTCTGGTGTGACCACGCTTTCGGGAGGCTCGCCCGTCAAGTGGTTGGGGCAGATGTGGCCCAGTTTGTCAAACCAGAACAGCGCCATTTGCGTGAGCAAGCGTCCCTTGCCAGGTATTGGCTCACCCATGATCACATCAAAGGCGCTGATGCGATCGCTGGCCACCATCAGGATGCGGTCGCTGCCGACCGCATAGTTGTCGCGGACTTTTCCGCGGGCAAGCAAGGGCAAGGACTGGATGGAAGACGTGTGAAGACTGCTGGGCATGGAATCTCAATGCAAAAGGCCCGTTGCACTCAACGGGCCTTGCATTATCGCTCTTGGATTTTTCTGCGGGGGCTTAATTCACCACCTGCGCCAGCGCTCCGCTGGCGTATTTGCCAGCCACCACTTGCAAGGTGTCACCCTTGATTTTGGCGCCCTGGCCTTCGCAGCCAAATTCCAGGTAGCGCTGCTTGCAAATGGCTTTGGCGGCTTCGCGGGCCGGCTTGAGGTATTCGCGCGGGTCAAACTTGGACGGGTTTTTGACGAAAAATTCGCGAACCGCTGCCGTCATGGCCAGGCGAATGTCGGTGTCGATGTTGATCTTGCGCACGCCGAACTTGATGGCGTGTTGAATTTCTTCGACCGGCACGCCATAGGTTTCCTTCATGTCGCCGCCGAACTCGCGAATTTTGGCCAGCAGGTCTTGGGGCACGCTGGAGCTGCCATGCATGACCAGATGGGTGTTGGGAATGCGGCGGTTGATCTCCTTGATGCGGTCGATCGCCAGGATGTCGCCGGTGGGCTTGCGGGTGAATTTGTAGGCGCCGTGGCTGGTGCCAATGGCAATGGCCAGGGCATCGAGCTGGGTCTTTTTCACAAAGTCGGCGGCCTGTTCCGGGTCAGTGAGCAGTTGCTCACGTGTCATGGTGGCATCGGTGCCATGGCCATCTTCCTTGTCGCCTTTCATGGTTTCCAGGGACCCCAGGCAGCCGAGCTCGCCTTCCACGGTCACGCCCAGTTTGTGGGCCATGTCCACGACCTGGCGGGTCACGTCCACGTTGTAGTCGTAGCTGGCAATGGTCTTGCCGTCGGCCATCAGGCTGCCGGCCATCATGACGGAACTGAACCCGAGGTTGATGGCACCATGGCAGACATCGGGGCTTTGGCCGTGGTCTTGGTGCATCACCACCGGAATCTCGGGGTAGGACTCGACCGCCGATTGAATCAGGTACTTGAGAAAGGTCTCGCCAGCGTATTTGCGGGCGCCTGCGCTGGCTTGCATGATCACGGGCGCGCCGGTTTCTTTGGCGGCCTCCATGATGGCCTGGACCTGTTCCAGGTTGTTGACGTTGAAGGCTGGGATGCCGTAGCCATTGGCGGCGGCGTGGTCCAGCAATTCGCGCATTGAAACGAGAGCCATGACGAAAGTCCTATCGAGAAGTTGGTAACCGGTTTGTAACTGCCCTCGATTTTAGCGAGCGCAGTCCAACACCCTGCTGACAGGACGCGGGCCTGGCAAAAGCCGTTCAAGGAACCTGGCAGATCTTGAGCATGTTGGTACCGCCTGGCGAGCCCATGGGCTCGCCGCAGGTGATGGCATAGACATCGCCTTTTTGCACGATGTTGCGTTTTTTCAGGTGGTTTTCGGCTTGTTCCAGCGCCGTGTCCCGGTCTGCGCTGGTGTCCATGAGCAGCGGCCGGACATTGCGGTACAGCGCCATTTTGCGTTGGGTGCTCAGCTTGCTGGTCAGGGCATAAATGGGGATGTGGATGCGGTGACGGCTCATCCACAAGGCGGTCGAGCCAGACTCTGTCAGCGCCACCAAGGCCTTCGCGCCCAAGTGGTGGGCGGTGAACAGCGCCCCCATGGCGATGGTCTGGTCGATGCGGCTGAAATGTTTACCGGTGAAATCGGCGTCCAGCTCCACCAGCTCGGCAGCCTCCGCCGCTTCGCAAATCTGGGCCATTTCCCGCACGGTTTCCAGCGGGTATTTGCCAGCGGCTGTTTCGGCGCTCAGCATGACAGCGTCCGTGCCGTCCAGCACGGCGTTGGCCACGTCACTGACTTCGGCGCGCGTGGGCACCGGGTAGGTGATCATGCTCTCCATCATCTGGGTGGCGGTGATGACCACTTTGTCGTGCTCGCGTGCCAGGCGGATCATGTGCTTTTGCAGGGCGGGCACAGCGGCATTGCCGACCTCTACCGCCAAGTCGCCGCGGGCGACCATGATGCCGTCACTGGCGCGCAGAATTTGCTCCAGTTGGGGAATGGCCTCGGCGCGCTCGATCTTGGCGATCAGCCCCGGCTTGTGCTTGAACTCGGCCGCCGCCACATTGGCCAGTTGGCGCGCCATCTCCATGTCGGTGGCGTTTTTGGGAAAACTGACAGCCACATAGTCGGCTTGGAAGCTCATGGCGGTCTTGATGTCCTCCATGTCTTTCGCGGTCAATGCGGGGGCTGTCAAGCCGCCGCCCTTTTTATTGATGCCTTTGTTGTTGGACAGCTCCCCCCCAATGGTGACATGGGTGTGGACTTGTTCGCCCTGCACGGCATCGACCGTCAAGACGATCAAGCCGTCGTTGAGCAGCAGCACGTCGCCGGGCTTGACGTCTTGAGGCAGTTCTTTGTAGTCCAGCCCAACGCCATGAATGTCACCAGGTTCTGTGCGTGAGGCATCCAGCACGAATTTGGCGCCGATTTCCAGCTGAACTTTGCCTTCGGCAAATTTTCCAACGCGAATTTTGGGCCCTTGCAAGTCGGCCATGATGGCCACTTCGCGGCCAGCGCGCTGGGCGGCATCGCGAACCCGTTGGGCGCGATCGATGTGGTCTTGTGCGCTGCCGTGGCTGAAGTTCAGGCGCACCACATTGACGCCGGCACGAATCATTTCCTCGAGCAAGGCGGGGTCGCTGGACGCAGGGCCCAAGGTGGCGACGATTTTGGTGGAGCGGCGGGGGGGCAGGATCGGGCTTTTCATGCCGGTCATTCTCACATGAAAGCTGTACAGCGGATACGGTGCAGACGCTCAGTTTTGCATTTCTGCGTTCAGGGCCGACGGAAGTCCGACACACAAGATTAGTGAGCACCGAACAACCATGGGCTGGGCCAAGTGCATCACCATGGCGATTCATTTCGGAGGCCGCCATGAACTCAGCCCGATCAGAGCCCACCAGCTTGTATGCCGCGATCACCGAACCACGCCTGGAGGCGCTGGCCCGGCGTGGCGAATTGCGTGTTTTCAGGCGACACGCCCACTTGATGGAAGAAGACCAAGCAGGCGATGACCTGTTTATTTTGTTGACCGGACGCGTTCGGGTGTATGCGACTTCGGGGGGCCGAAAGCCACGCGAAATGACCCATGGCATTTGCGGTCCTGGCCAGTTTGTGGGCGAAATGTCACTGCATCACAAAAGTCGCTCTGCGTCGGTGGAGGCCCTGCAAACCACGACTTGCGCCTTGCTCACCCGAGAGAAGGTCATGGCTTTCATCCAGGAGGAGCCGGAATTCGCGCTGGATTTGCTGCACCGAGTCACAGAAAGGGCGCGCCAAGCCAACCGAACCGTTCGCCAAGTCTTGTTCTTGGACACCTACGGGCGTCTGTGCGAGTTGCTCACCCGCAACACTTTGGCCTTGGCCGATGGGCGCTTGCAACTGCGTGACCGTTTGACGCATGCCCAAATGGCGCAGCAAATTGGGTGCAGCCGTGAAATGGTCAGCCGCTTGCTGAAGGACCTGATCGTGGGCGGCTACGTTCAAAGAGAGGCGGAAAAGCAATATTTTGTTTGCAAATCACTGCCTTTGCGTTGGTAATCACAGACAACTCGGCGGCGAGACCTCAAAAATTCAGGCTCATTGAGGTGGATCAGCGGTCAATTGCAGGCGTAACGGGGATAATTGTCGATGTGGGGTAATTTCCCCCTTTTGAATCGTCTCTGACGCTTGCTCTTGATGAATACTTTCGACAAACCTATTCCTCCTGGTGAACCCCTTCCGCATCGCAAAATCATCCGCGAATGGCTGATTCCGCTGGCCGAGCGCACCACCGTTTATGCCATCGGCCTGATGCTGATGGACTTCGCCATCTGGGCCCTGCTGTTGGCCGGCACGGTCATGTTGGATGCCCTTTGGGCCAAGTTGCTTTGTGGTCTGGGTGCTGGGTTTGTGATTGGCCGTTTGTTCATCCTGGGCCATGACGCCTGCCACCAAAGCCTGACACCGCATCGCACCCTGAACAAGTGGATTGGCCGCATTGCTTTCTTGCCCTCCCTGACCCCCTACAGCCTGTGGGACGTGGGGCACAACGTGGTGCACCATGGCTACACCAACCTCAAGGGCTTTGACTTTGTGTGGGCCCCGCTGACCCAGCATGAATACCAAGCGCTGACCCCGATGGGCAAGCTGTTTGACCGCGTTTACCGCAGTGGTTGGGCACCTGGCCTGTACTACATGATCGAAATTTGGTGGAACCGCATGTTCTTCCCCAACCGCAAGCACATGCCCACACGCCGTCCGATTTTCATTCAAGACAACCTGTTGGTGTCGGCCTTCGGCTTGGTCTGGATCGGCGTGATGACGGCAGCAGCCCTGGCCTTTGACCAGTCGGTTCTCACGGTCTTGCTGTGCGGCGTGGTCGTGCCCTTCATGTTCTGGTGCGCCATGATTGGCTTTGTGGTCTATGTGCACCACACCCATGTCAAAGTGTCCTGGCACGATGAGCGCAGCGCCTGGTCCAAGGCCCAGCCCTTCGTGTCCACCACGGTTCACCTGACCTTCCCGTTCCGCATTGGCGCCTTGATGCACCACATCATGGAGCACACGGCCCACCATGTGGACATGAGCATTCCGCTGTACAAGCTCAAGCAAGCCCAGGCGAAACTCGAAGACATGTTGCCCGAGCGCATCATCATCCAGCGCTTTTCATGGCGCTGGTATTTCCAGACCGCCCGCC
>CAINMN010000315.1 GCA_903850735.1 uncultured Burkholderiales bacterium
CGCTTCCACTTCCACCGGGTTTTCTTCGGGGATCATGCGCCGGTCGAGTTTGAAGACGACTTTGCCAGGCACCACGTTGGTGTTGGTGCCGCCACTGATTTGGCCCACGTTCAGGTACGGGTGGGTGATGCCCTTGACCTGGGAGGTGACCTTTAAATACTGCGCGTTCAGTGCATGCAGCGCGTTCAAAATGTGCACCGCACCTTGCAGCGCGTCGGTGCCGCTGTCAGGGATCGCGGCATGGGCCATCTCACCTTGCACCGTCACTTCCATTTGCAGGCAGCCGTTGTGCGCGGTGACCACTTCGTAGCTGAAGCCCGCAGCGATCATCAAATCGGGCTTCGTCAGGCCTTGGGCCAATAACCAGCCGGGGCCCATCTCGCCGCCAAACTCTTCGTCGTAGGTGAAGTGCAGCTCCACGCCGCCTTTGAGCGGCAGGCCCAAGGACTCAAGTGCGCGTACCGCAAACGTGAAGGTGGAGAAATCGGACTTGCTGACCGCGCTGGCGCGGCCAAAGAGCTGGCCGTTTTCAATCTCGCCGCCATAGGGGTCATGGGTCCAGCCTTCGCCCGGCGGGACCACGTCGCCATGGGCATTCAGCGCGATGGTGCGGCCTTCGCCATAGCGGCGGCGCACGATCAGGTTGGTGATGGTTTCAAGGCCGTAGGCTTTGACCTCGGCGGCCGGCACGGCATGCTTTTCGGCCTCGAAACCCATGGGTCGCAGCAGCTCGGCGGTGCGCTCGGCATGGGGTGCGTTGTTGCCCGGCGGGGTGTCGGTGGGCACGCGCACGAGTTCTTGCAGGAAGCGAACTTGCTCGTCAAAGTGTTGGTCAATCCAGGCGTCGAGTTGGGCGTAGGCGGTCATGTGATGGGTCCGGGTGTCAGGGAGTCAGGCAGGCAAGTGGTCAAGCAAATGCTGGAAAGCGTCGACGGCGAGTTGCATGTCGTCGCAAGTGGTGCTCTCCAGCGGGTTGTGGCTGATGCCGCCGTTCATGCCGCGCACGAACAGCATGGCTTGGGGCATGATTTCATGCAGCTTCATGGCATCGTGGCCGGCGCCGCTGGGCAGTTCAAACAAGGGCACGCCCAGGTCTTGAACAGCTTGCGTCCAGCGGGCTTGCCAAGCGGGGGCGCTGGGCGCGGCCGCCGCGCGCATGGTTTCTTCCAGGGTGTAGCGCACCCCGCGGCGCTCGCAAATGGCTTTCAATTCGGCCAGCACATCGGCGCTCAGCGCATCACGCTGGGCATCGGTGGGGGCGCGCAGGTCGAGGCTGAATTGGCAACGGCCGGGCACCACATTGATGGAGCCGTTGGGCACTTGCCACTGGCCGATCGTCGCCACAGCGTCGCCATCTTTGGCCGCGCGGCGCTCCATGTAAAGCGCCAATTCGGCAACGGCACAGGCGGCGTCGCGGCGGCGGTCCATGGGGGTGGTGCCCGCATGGCTGGCCATGCCCTGAACTTCGCCGAGGAAGCGCACGCTGCCATTGATGGAGGTCACCACACCCAGCGGAATGTCTTGCTCGTTCAACACCGGGCCTTGCTCGATGTGCACTTCCACAAAGCCAAGGTAGCGTGCGGGGTCGCGGGCCAGCGAGGGAATGTCATCGACGCACAAACCGGCATGGCGCATGGCGTCGCGCAGCGAAATGCCGTCGGTATCTTGCTGATCCAGCCAGGCGTTGTTGAATTGCCCCACCAACGCGCC
>CAINMN010000316.1 GCA_903850735.1 uncultured Burkholderiales bacterium
AATGGCCTGGATGCTGCTGGTGCCCTCCAAGGCAAACACCGCGCCATTCAGGGTGACGACCATGCCCAGGAAGGTGCCAAGCATGCCCAGCATCACCAGCAAGCCGACCAGGTAAGGTGTCAGGGCCGGGCCAGGCAGGCCCACCCGTTCGCCTTCCACACGCAAGCGCACGCTGTTTTGCAAAGTGCTGGGCACGCTTTGCAGCCAGTCTTCCAAATTCACCACAGGTGCTGTGACCGTTTGCAGGGCCCCACTCAGGTGACCGGTGGCCAGACGGTACTGCCGTAACTCTTGTGTGCCCAGCGCATACACCGCGCCAATCAGCAGCGTGACCCCCAGCGCCAAGGGGTTGCTGACCCAAAACCCGAAACCCACCCAGGCGACGGCCAGGGCGCCCGACGCCCATGCGAGGTTGAACCAATGTTTATGCATTGTGATTTTTCATTTCTTCGTTGTAAGCGTCGATCAGGCCCATCGCGGGGTGCAATCGCACTTCGAGTTCGCAGAGCAAGGCGGTTTCCAGGGTTTTGCCAAAAGCGGGCAACCAAAGGGAAGGGTCGTCTTGCGCATGTTCTTTGAGCAAGTGCCTGAAATGTTTTTCAAGCAAAGCCGGCACGCTGGAAAACAGCTTGCTTTCGCGTTCGCTGAGCATCTGCTCAAAAGCGACGTCCAAGTCCACCAATTTTTGCAAGCTGGCCGAGACGCCACGCAACAAGCCGCGAAGCTTGCTGCGCAGTTGGCGCAACTGCAGTTCCATCTCGCGCTGGCGTGCCAGGTGGTGGCGTCGGTAGGGCTCGTAGGCGGTGGCGGGCTTGAGGGTCAGGTCCAAGCTGGGCAGGGGCAGTTGAATCGAGGCCGTCAGGACCGATCGCCGCCGCGCCAGTTCCGCGGACAGCGCATCCTTCACGAGAGCGGGATGGGGCGTCAGCTTGCCGTTGACGGGTGCACTGTGGATGCCGTGCAAGTGGATGGCGTTGCGAAAATCCAGCCAGTCGCCCAGCTTTTCTGCAAACGCAGCGCCCGAGTCCATGCCTTGCACGACGTCGAGATCGACGAGCAGGCGTGTCAGGCTGGAGCGGTAAATGGGAGCGCGCGTCAGGACTCGCGTCATAGGGTGTGGTTGGCTGAATCGAAGGTGGCCCACCGACGCGTCGGCAAGGGCTGGGGAACAAAGGCGCGGCAGAAGGCAAGGTGCCTTGTCAGCGGCTCGTTTCGAGCGGTTTAGCTCAGAGAGGTATTTTAACGCCCTCACCGGACCGCTCCCTTTTTTGAAGTCTCTGACGAAGGTCACGAAGGGGGCCTCAGTGGCCGGCAAAGTCAGCGCCTGGTCAGCTCCATCCGTTCAGATGGGCCGTCTTTGAGGAGAAGCCCGTCCATCCCTACAATGGCCGGTGTTTCGCCCCATGGGCGGATAAAATAGAGTACTTTCGTACAGTCATTCACAAGAAAGAAGACATTCATGGCCTCTGACAAGTCAAAAATCATTTACACGCTGACCGATGAAGCTCCATTGCTGGCGACACATGCATTTTTGCCGATCATTCGCACCTTCGCTGCACCCGCCGGCATCCACGTGGAAGAGAGCGACATTTCTGTGGCGGGCCGCATTTTGGGCGAGTTTGCCGAATTCCTGACGGCGGAGCAAAAGGTCCCTGACAACCTGTCAGAACTGGGCCGACTGACGCTCAAGCCTGACACCAACATCATCAAACTGCCCAACATCAGCGCTTCCCAGAACCAATTGGTGGCCGCCATTCGCGAGCTGCGTTCCAAGGGCTTCATGGTGCCCGAGTTCCCCGAGAACCCCAAGACCGACGAAGAAAAAGCCATTCGTGCCCGCTACGGCAAGTGCCTGGGCTCGGCTGTGAACCCGGTGCTGCGTGAGGGCAACTCTGACCGCCGCGCACCGCTGGCCGTCAAAAACTACGCCCGCAAGAACCCGCACAGCATGGCCGACTGGAGCCAGGCCTCGCGCAGCCACGTCTCGCACATGCACCATGGCGACTTCTACCATGGCGAAAAGTCGATGACCATCGACAAGGCGCGTGACGTCAAAATGGAACTGGTCACAAGCAGCGGTAAAACCGTGGTGCTCAAGCCCAAGGTCTCCTTGCTGCAAGGCGAGATCATCGACAGCATGTTCATGAGCAAGAAGGCGCTGTGCGAGTTCTACGAAAAAGAAATTGAAGACGCGCACAAAACCGGCGTGATGTTCTCGTTGCACGTCAAGGCC
>CAINMN010000317.1 GCA_903850735.1 uncultured Burkholderiales bacterium
AGTTCCCCAAGCTGGAAGGCCGGCAGATGATCATGATGATCGCGCCGGGCAAGAAGAAATCGGGTGGCGCCGCCAAACCCGCTGCAGACACCGCGCAACCCGCGGCGGCTGCATAAAAGGCGACGCAACAGAAGTGACTCAGGGCCCCTCCAAGTCTGCGTAAGGTTCGCAGCGCCTCATGAGCACAACAAAAGGAGCATACAAATGCCCAAAATGAAGACCAAGAGCAGCGCGAAAAAGCGCTTTCGTGTTCGTCCAGGTGGTTCCGTCAAGCGCGGCCAAGCCTTCAAGCGTCACATCCTGACCAAGAAGACCACCAAGAACAAGCGTCACCTGCGCGGCGCTGTGGCTGTGCATGAGACCAACATGGGTCACATGGCCCAGATGCTGCCCATGGCAGGCCTGTAACCCATTGACGAACAAGGAGTAATCACATGCCTCGCGTAAAACGTGGTGTAACGGCTCGCGCCCGCCATAAAAAAGTTCTCGCCCTTGCCAAAGGTTTCCGCGGTCGCCGCGGCAATGTCTTCCGCATCGCCAAAGAAGCGGTGATGAAGGCCGGGCAATATGCCTACCGTGACCGTCGCGCCAAGAAGCGCGTGTTCCGCCAGCTCTGGATTGCCCGTATCAACGCGGCAGCCCGTGAGTGCGGTCTGACCTACAGCCAATTCGCCAACGGCCTGAAAAAGGCTGCCATCGCCATCGACCGCAAGGTGTTGGCCGACTTGGCAGTCCATGACAAGGCCGCTTTTGGCAGCATCGTGGAACAAGTCAAAGCCAAGCTGGCTGCTTGATCCCCGCTGCGGGCTAACCCAAAGAAGGGGTTGAGGCTTCCACAGGCTTCAATCCCTTTTTTCATTTCGAACGACGAGACACCATGAACGAGCTGGATTCCCTGGTGGCCCAGGCGCAAGCGCTTTTTTCACAAAGCGCCACCCCTGCCGACCTTGAAAACGCCAAGGCCCAATTCCTGGGCAAGGCCGGCCGCATCACCGAGTTGATGAAAGGCATGGCAAGCCTGAGTGTGGACGAGAAAAAGTCCCGCGGCGCTGCCATCAATTTGGCCAAGCAAGCGATTGAGTCGGCCCTGAATGCGCGCCGTCAAGCCCTGGCCGATGCCGAACTCGACGCCCAACTCAAGGCGGAGGCACTCGATGTCTCCTTGCCCGGTCGCACCCATGCGGGCGGTGGCTTGCACCCTGTGAGCCTGACCCTGGAGCGCATTGAGGCGATATTTGGCTCCATGGGCTTCGATGTGGCACAGGGCCCGGAGATAGAAACCGACTGGTTCAACTTCACCGCGCTCAACACCCCCGAAGACCATCCGGCGCGTTCGATGCATGACACCTTTTATGTGGAAGGCGGCTATTTGCTGCGCACCCACACCAGCCCCATGCAAATTCGCCATGCCGTGCAACACGTCAAGCGCTACAAGGCGCAGCTCGACGCGGGGCAGGGCATGCCGGAGATTCGCGTGATTGCCCCTGGCCGCACCTACCGTGTGGACAGCGATGCCACCCACTCGCCCATGTTCCACCAATGCGAAGGCTTGTGGATTGGCGAGAACGTGAGCTTCAAGGATTTGAAGGTGGTGTTCACCGATTTTTGCCGCACTTTCTTTGAAAGTGACGACTTGACGCTGCGTTTCCGCCCCAGCTTTTTCCCGTTCACCGAGCCCAGCGCCGAGATCGACATTCAATTCGCCAGCGGCCCGTTGGCGGGGCGCTGGCTGGAAGTGGCAGGCTCAGGCCAGGTGCATCCGAACGTCGTGCGCAACATGGGGTTGGACCCCGAGCGCTTCATTGGCTTTGCCTTTGGCATGGGGCCTGACCGATTGACCATGTTGCGTTACGGTGTGAACGACCTTCGCCTGTTTTTCGACGGCGACATTCGTTTCCTTCGCCAGTTCCAGTAAGCCGCGAGACCTGTCATGCAATTTCCTGAATCCTGGTTGCGCGAATTCTGCAACCCCCCCATTTCCACCCAGCAACTGGCCGACACGCTCACCATGGCGGGGTTGGAAGTTGAAGAGCTTCAGCCTGTGGCGCCGCCCTTCAGCAAAGTGGTGGTCGGCGAGATCAAAGAAGCGGTGCAACATCCCAATGCCGATCGCCTGCGCGTGTGCCAGGTCGATGTGGGGCAAGGCAGCTTGCTGAACATTGTGTGTGGCGCGCCCAATGCACGTGCCGGCATCAAAATTCCCTGTGCCTTGGTGGGCGCCGAACTGCCGCCCGGTGAAGATGGCAAGCCTTTTCTCATCAAGCTGGGCAAGCTGCGCGGCGTTGAAAGCCAAGGCATGCTGTGCTCCGCCCGTGAGCTCAAGCTCAATGAAGACCATGGCGGTCTGCTGGAGCTGGATCAAAGCGCTACGGTAGGCCAAGACATTCGTGCGCATTTGCGCCTCGATGACACGCTGTTCACCCTCAAGCTCACGCCCAACCTGGCCCATTGCCTGAGCGTGTATGGCATTGCCCGCGAATTGTCTGCCTTGACAGGCACGCCGCTGACATCACCCGCTTTCCCGGCCGTGCCGTCCGCGTTGACGGATCGCCTGGCCGTCAAGATCAGTGCACCCGATTTGTGTGGCCGCTTCAGTGGCCGCGTGGTCAAGGGCGTCAACCCAAAAGCCGCCACACCGGCCTGGATGGTGGAACGCTTGGCGCGTTGCGGCCAGCGCAGCGTCAGCCCCTTGGTGGACATTTCGAACTATGTGATGTTCGAATACGGCCGCCCCTCGCATATTTTCGACCTGGACAAAATCCACGGCGGCTTGGACGTCCGTTGGGGGCGTGCGGGCGAGCAGCTCAAACTGCTGAACGGCAACACGGTGAGTCTGGACGACAAAGTGGGCATCATCGCCGACGATGTGCAAGTCGAGTCCTTGGCCGGCATCATGGGGGGTGACGCCACCGCCGTGTCCGATGACACCCGCAACATTTACATCGAGGCCGCTTTTTGGTGGCCCACTTCGGTGGCCGGCCGCTCACGCCGCTACAACTTCTCCACCGACGCCGGACACCGTTTCGAGCGCGGTGTCGACCCCCAACTGACCGTGGAGCACATCGAGCGCATCACGCAGTTGGTGATCGACATTTGCGGCACGGCCGACACCGCCTGTGGTCCGATCGACGATCAGCAAGTGAACATGCCCGAACGCCCACCGGTCACGTTGCGTGTGGCCCGTGCGGTCAAGGTCATTGGCATGGACTTGACCCAAGCGCGCATGGCCCAAGCCCTGCGTGGCCTGGGTTTGCCGGTGACCGAAGGGGAAGGCACCCTGACGGTGACGCCGCCTACGTTCCGCTTTGACCTGCAGATCGAAGAAGACCTGATTGAAGAAATCGCCCGCATGGTCGGCTACGAGCAATTGCCCACCACGCCGCCGCGCGCACCCATCACTGCGCGCTTGCGGGCCGAAGCCAGCCGCAGCCCCTATGCCGTGCGTCGCCAACTGGCCGGTTTGGGCTACCAGGAAACCATCAACTACAGCTTTGTGGAAGAGCGCTGGGAGCGTGAACTCGCCGGCAATGCCGACCCGATACGCCTGCTCAACCCGATTGCCAGCCAGATGAGCGTGATGCGTTCGTCGCTGTTGGGCAATTTGCTGCAAGTTGTGAAATTCAACACCGACCGCAAAGCCACCCGTGTGCGCGTGTTCGAGGTCGGCCGCGTGTTCCGCAAAGATGCCAGCGTCATGAGCAGCGACGAGACGGTGGAAGGTTTTGACCAGCCCATGCGCGTCGCTGGCATGGCTTACGGCCCAGCCCAACCCCTGCAATGGGGCGCGAAAGAGCAGGCGGTCGATTTTTACGACGTCAAAGCCGATGTCCAGGCCTTGCTGGCGCCTGCCGAGCTCAGCTTCGAAGCGGCGGACCACCCCAGCATGCACCCCGGTCGCTGTGCCTGTGTTCGCTTGGGCGAGCGCATCATCGGGCATGTGGGCGAGTTGCATCCCCGCTGGCGCCAAGCCTGGGATTTACCCCAGGCCCCGGTGATGTTCGAACTCGAGCTCGATGCGGTGTTGCTGCGTGCCGTCCCCAGTTTCCAAAACGTTTCCCGCTTCCAAGCGGTCGAGCGCGACATCGCCGTCATTGTCAACGAGTCGGTCACGCATGCCGCGCTCATGCTGGCCATTCACGCAGCGCCCACGCAAGGGCTGTTGCGCGACGCCTTGTTGTTTGACGTCTACCGCCCCAAGCAGGCCGCAGCAGGCCTGTCGGAAGGCGAGAAGAGCCTGGCCGTTCGCCTGACCCTGAACAGCGACGAAGCCACGCTCACCGACGCGCAAATTGATGCGGCCATGCAAGCCGTGCTCGCGCAATTGGCGCGCGATGTGGGCGCACGTTTGCGCGCTTAAGAAAGAGCTTATGGAACTGTCATTCGACACGCTTGAAACGCCCGCGCTGACCAAGGCCCAATTGGCTGAATTGTTGTTCGAGCAAATTGGCTTGAACAAGCGCGAATCCAAGGACATGATAGACGCCTTCTTTGACCTGATCGCCCAGCGCTTGGTGGAAGGGGAGGATGTCAAAATTTCTGGTTTCGGCAATTTTCAAATTCGCACCAAGGCGCCGCGCCCGGGGCGCAACCCGCGCACCGGCGAGGAAGTGGCGATTGGCGCGCGCCGCGTGGTGACCTTTCATGCCAGCCACAAGCTGAAGGAACAGATCCAGGGCGACACCGCAGAGGGCTGACATTCGCCTGACGCTGAGGGTTTCGCTCAATTATTTTGGGCACCCCCTTACGTTTTGCCCCATCTTCGTGTAACCTCTGCGCTCCCTTAAGGAAGCCACTGATTTCATGGAGATTTCTCTCCCCCCCATTCCTGCCAAACGCTACTTCACCATCGGTGAGGTCAGCGAGTTGTGCGGCGTCAAGCCGCACGTGCTGCGCTATTGGGAGCAAGAATTCACCCAATTGCGACCCATGAAGCGCCGCGGTAATCGCCGCTATTACCAACACCACGAAGTCCTCATGATCCGAAGAATTCGTGACCTGTTGTACGACCAGGGCTTCACCATCAGCGGTGCACGCAACAAAATGCAGGAGTTGCTGCAAAACGAACGGGACAAAAGGCGCAATGGCGAGTTGATGCTGGAAGGGATGGAAGTCATAGAGGTAGATGATGGCTATCTCGATGACTTTATCGAAAACGTGGCATCAGAAGGCCCGGCCGCGACTGAGCAACAGTTTGATCGCGTTCGCCGCGAACTATTCGAAATTCGAGAG
>CAINMN010000318.1 GCA_903850735.1 uncultured Burkholderiales bacterium
CCTTCTTCTTCCGAAAAAGCCACCACCTCCAGATTGAAGGGCAGACGCCGTCCCGCTTTGGCGAGTTGTTGCACACAGGCCATGGGCACAAAGATGCCCAGGCGGCCATCGTATTTGCCGCCGTTGCGAACGGTGTCGTAATGCGAGCCGGTCATCAAGGTCTTGGCGTGTTGGGGATCGGTGGCAGCGTGGTAGATGCCCACCACATTGCCTACGGCATCGTGGCGCACTTCGTCAAAGCCGCATTCGTCCATCCAATGCGCGATGCGCTGGGCGCAGGCACGGTGGGCTTCCGTGAGGTAGGTGACCGTGAGTTGGCCCAACTCGGCATAGCCCGGGTCGGTGTGCTGGGCCAGGCGCTCTTGCCAGTCCCACACCTGTTGCCCCAGGGTGGGCGTCACGCCAAATTTGTCATTGAGACGAATTTCGACAATGCGATGGATGTTGCGCAGCGCCTCCGCCAACTCGTAGTCGGGGTGGTTGTGCAAGCGCCGCGCAAAAGTGGCAATGATCTCGTGGCGGTTCAGCCCTGTGCCGCGCGGGCCGCGCACCGCCAAAATGAAGGGGAAGCCAAACTTGGCGTTGTAGTCGGCATTCAGTTGCTGAATCTGCGCGAACTCTTCGGGGGTGCAGTCGGTCAGGCCGGCTTTGCTTTGCTCGTTGGTGGATTCCGCGGTCAGGGTCTTGCTGACCATGGCCTTGCCCGCCAATTCCGGGTGGGCGCGAATCAGTTGCAGTTGGGCTTCACGGCCTGCGTCCTGCAGCACCCGCACCATCGCGTGCTTGAGCTGTGCCAGCGAGCGAAACGGGCGTTGGCTCAGGGCTTTTTCGGCAATCCAGTCGGAGTGCTCGTACAGGCCAAGCAGCATCTGCGCGGCCTGTGCCTGCGGGGCCGTGTTGAGTTGTTCAAGCGTGATCGTCATAGGGGGCTTTCAAGGCTGAACATAGGGATGGACTTTTTTCCAGTGACGGGCGATGTCGACGCGGCGGCAAACCCAGACGCGGTCGTGCTTGGCAATGTGGTCCAGAAAGCGTTGCAGCGCCACCATGCGGCCCGGCCGGCCCAGCAAGCGGCAGTGCATGCCCACGCTGAGCATCTTGGGCGATTCATCGCCCTCCGCATACAAGGTGTCGAAACTGTCACGCAAATAAGTGAAGAAATCTTCGGATTGCGAAAACCCTTGCGGCAGCGAGAACCGCATGTCGTTGCTGTCCAGGGTGTAGGGCACCACCAGGTGCGGCACCACCTGGCCATCGCTGCGCTGCACCCGCATCCAGAAGGGGAGGTCATCGCCGTAGTAGTCGCTGTCGTACTCAAAGCCACCCTGGTCGACCAGCAGGCGACGGGTGTTGGGGCTGTCGCGCCCGGTGTACCAACCTGCGGGCATTTCACCAGTGAGTTTTTTCAAAATCTCGATGCCTTTGAGCATGTGCTCACGCTCCAGGGCTTCATCCATGCCTTGGTAGTGAACCCAGCGCCACCCATGGCAGGCAATCTCGTGGCCAAGTTCCACAAAAGCTGCCGTCAATTCGGGATGCCGCTCCAGGGCCATGCTGATGCCAAACACGGTGAGGGGCAGGCCGCGCTTTTCAAACTCGCGCAGGATGCGCCACACGCCCACGCGCGAGCCGTACTCGTAAATGCCTTCCATGCTCAGGTGGCGGTCGGGGTAGCTGGCGGGATTGAACATCTCGGACAGAAACTGTTCGGAGCCGGCATCGCCATGCAGCACGGCGTTCTCGCCGCCTTCTTCGTAATTCAGAACAAACTGCACGGCAATGCGGGCCTGACCTGGCCATTGCGCATGGGGCGGGTTGCGGCCATAGCCGACCAAGTCGCGAGGGTAGGGCAGTGTGCTGTCGTAGACGTTCATTGAAGACTCCGTTTGCTTCAGGTCAAAGCCATGGCGATGTCGTTGCTGGGCACTTTGCGGTCCAGCGTGAGGTTGCTCTCCACATGGCGCAGGTGCTCGTCCATCAGGCGCACCGCCAGGGCTTCGTCTTTGGCGGCCATGGCCTTCAAGATGTCGGCGTGCTCGTCGGCAGAGTGCTCGGCGGCACGCGAGGTCTGGTACATCAGGGTGATCAGGGCGCAACGTGAAATCAACTCGTTCAACAGTTGCGACAACACCTGGTTGCCCAGCAACTCGGCCATGTACACATGGAAGTCGCCCAACAACTCGGTGCGTCCCGCCACGTCGCCCCGCTCGACCGCCGCACGCTCTTGGGCCACGTGTTCTTTCAAGGCTTTCAGGCGTGCCGGGGTGATTTCACGCACGAAGGTGCGCGTCATTTCCAATTCAATCATGCGGCGAGCGGCAAAGACTTGGCGGGCCTCATCCGACGAGGGCGTGGCGACGAAGGCCCCGCGCGCAGGCTCCATGCGAATCAGCTTTTTTTGCGCCAATTGAAACAGAGCCTGTCGCACCAGGGTGCGCGAGACGCCAAAGTGATCGGCCAGCTTCTGTTCCGCCAACTTGGTGCCGGGGTGCAGCCGATGCTCGACAATGGCTTTGGTGAGGGCGTCAACAATGACGCGCGTGGTGGAGTTGTCCGTGGTCAGGCTCATGGCAGTGTTTTAAAACAGGCGGATGACAATTCATCATAGCCGGATTCGCAAAAATTGTATACACTTTTGGTCGCCAAAGGTTTTTCAGGAGTTTCGCCATGGGCTTAAGCACGCACGTTCTCGACACCATGAATGGTTGTCCGGCAGCCGGCATGAAGGTGTCGCTGTTCACCACTGAGGGGGGGCATGCCACCCTGGTCAAGGCTTTCACACTCAATGCGGATGGCCGCAGCGACGGTCCGTTGTATGACAACCAAAGCTTGAAGAAGGGCACCTATCGCCTTGTTTTTGATGTGAAAGGCTATTTCCAGGCGCGCGGTGTCAGCTTGCCCGAGCCCTCTTTTTTGGACCAGGTGAGCCTGGACTTTGGCATTGCCCACACCGACCAGCACTACCATGTCCCCCTGCTGGTGAGTCCCTGGAGTTATTCCACTTACCGCGGTTCCTGAGCGAAAAGCGCCCCCAAGTTGCCTGGCTTGTCCCTAAAATCGGTACTTCCCTAATTTATCCCCCACCATGACCCAAGTCACCAACACCGTGCGTTTCGTGCTCGACGGCAAAATCGTTGAAGCCCAAGGTGAGCGCCGCACCACCACCGTCCTCGATTACTTGCGCGAACAACTGCACCGCACGGGCACCAAGGAAGGTTGCGCAGAGGGCGATTGCGGCGCCTGTGTGATCATGGTTGGCGAGCTGAACGCCGCTGGCACGGGCATTGACTACGTGCCGGTCAACAGCTGCATTCAGTTGTTGCCCACGCTGGATGGCAAGTCGGTGAAAACCGTTGAAAGCCTGAAGAAAGCCGATGGCAGCCTGCACCCGGTTCAGCAAGCGATGGTGGAGTGCCATGGCTCACAGTGCGGCTTCTGCACCCCAGGCATCGTCATGAGCCTGGTCAACCTGGTGCAGCTCAAACCGAAGCCCGCACGCAACGAGATCACTGATGCGCTCAGTGGCAACCTGTGCCGTTGCACCGGCTACCGGCCCATCATCGATGCCACCGAGAAAGCCTGTGCTCCCGTCACGGGCCTGAAGCTGGACGACAGCGCCGATGTGCCCTTGCTCAAAGAGATTCGCCGTGCCACCACGCCCACCCTGAGCCTGGAGGGCGACATCATTGTTCAGCCGGTGGTGCGCACCCGCAAGGGCAACGAGTTTGTGTCCCCCGCCACGGTGGCCGAGGTGGCCGACTATTTGGTCAAGCACCCCACCGCCACGCTGCTGGCGGGCAGCACCGAGGTGGGCTTGCAAGTGAACAAACAGTTCACGCGCCCCGAGCACATTGTGTACTTGGGCAATGTCACCGAGCTGAAGCAGGTCCAGGACCAGGGCAAGCACTGGCGCATCGGCGCGGTGGTCTCCCTGAGCCAGATCGAAACCCTGGTGGCTCAGGCCTATCCCGACTTTGCAGAAGTCTTGCGCCGCTTTGGCTCACCCCCCATCCGTTCCACCGCCACCTTGGCGGGCAACATTGCCAACGGCTCGCCCATCGGCGACTCCATGCCTTGTCTGATGGCTTTGTCGGCCACCTTGCTGCTGCGCCGTGGCGACAAGACACGCACGGTGGCGCTGGACAAGTTCTACACCGGCCAAAAGCAAACCGTGCTGCAGCCTGGCGAATTCATCGAGGCCATTGACCTGCCCAAGCCACAGGCTTCGCAGGTGTTCAAGGCTCACAAAATCAGCAAGCGCTTTGAGCAAGACATTTCGGCCACCTGCGCCGCCATTCGCTACGAATTGAAAGACGGCAAGCTGAAGAACGTGCAACTGGCCTACAACGGCTTGGCCCCGTCGCCTTGCCGCGCCCCCCTGCTCGAAGCGGTGCTTGAGGGCAAAGCGCCTGCGGATGTGCACGCACAAGACCTGGACGCCGCGGTGGCCAAGAGCTTCACCGCGCGTGACGGCTTGCGTGCCACCTGGGCCTACCGCGCGCTGGTGGCACGCAACCTGGTGCTGGAATTCATTGAAGAACATACGTCGGAGGTGGCATAAATGAACGCTCCCATCAACCTGAAAAACCTCTTGCCCGCCTCCGGCCTGCAGCAGGGCACCGACGTGGTTCACGAATCGGCGCACCTGCACGTGACGGGTTCGGCCACCTACATTGACGACATTCCCGAACATGCAGGCACGCTGTACGCTGCGCTGATTTTGTCGCCCGTTGCGCACGGTGAGTTGATTGGCGACGGCATCGACCGTGCGGCCATTCTCAAAGAGCACGGCGTGGTGGCGGTCTACACCGCCAAAGACATTCCGGGTGAAAACAACTGCGGCCCCATCGTGCACGACGACCCCTTCCTGGCCGTTGGCAAAGTGGAATTTTTGGGCCAGGCCGTCGCGGTGGTGGTGGCGCGTGAAATGCTCTACGCCCGCGAGGCCGCCAAAAAGGCCAAGGTGCAAGTGCGTGAGTTGCCGGCCATTTTGACCATCGATGAAGCCATGCAGGCCAAAAGCTTTGTCATGCCGCCCAAGGGCATCACCCGTGGCAACGCGGCTGAGGCGATTGCTCAGGCACCCCATAAAATCAAGGGCAGCACGGCCACCGGGCAACAAGAACAGTTTTACCTGGAAGGCCAGATCACCTACGCCGTGCCGCGCGAAGACGGCCAGTTGACGCTGTATGTGTCGACCCAGCACCCGGATGGCAACCAGCGTGAAGCGGCG
>CAINMN010000319.1 GCA_903850735.1 uncultured Burkholderiales bacterium
CAAGCTCGACATCGGCAGACAAAGGGTCGCGCGGCAACACGCGGTGTTGCAGCACTTGGCGCGCCAGGCGCAAGCGACGGGGCAGCGCAGCTTGCGCGGCTTCCCAGGCCATGGCCGTGGCACTGGTCACATGGTACAGCGCCGAGGCGGCTTGCCGGGCCAAGACTTCCGCGCCTTGCTGCGCCGCGCGCTCGGCCAATTGGGCAGCACGAGCCGCCGCGCCTGAAAACAGCTCAGCGTCTTGCGCTGACAGCCCTGCGCCTTGTCGCAAGACCGCCCAGTGGGATTGCAGTGCCCCCAAGGCGTTATCGCGCCGAATGGCGCGAAGCACATCCAGGGCCACGATGTTGCTGGTGCCTTCCCAGATGGAGCCCAGGTGCGCATCGCGCACCAGTCGCGGGTCGGACCACTCTTCGATGTAGCCACAGCCACCGCGCACTTCCATGGCGTCACCGGTGACTTTGCGGGCATCGCGGCAGGCGCGGAACTTGATGAGCGGCGTGAGGATGCGCAGCAAGCTGTAAGCGCCCTCCTCGCCCGCATCCGAGCGGCGCAAGGCCTCGGCCGTTTGAAACACCATGGTGCGGGCCTGCTCGGAGAACTGAATGAGCTTGGCCAATTGGCGGCGCATCAGGGGCATGTCGATCAAGCGCTGGCCAAACGCCTGGCGGTGCTGCGCAATGTAGAGCGCCTCGGCCACAGCGCGCCGCATCAAGCCGGCCGCGCGCACGCCATTGGACAAGCGCGAATTGTTCACCATGTCGGCCATGTGCACAAAGCCGCGGCCCGCTTCGCCCACCAGGTAGGCCTCAGCGCCTTCCAGGCGAATTTCACCACTGGCCATGGAGCGCGTGCCCATTTTGTCTTTCAGGCGAATGATGCGGTATGGGTTTGCGCGACCGTCCGACAAAACACGCGGCAACAAAAACAGCGAGACGCCCTTCATGCCCTCTGGCGCGCCTTCGATGCGCGCCAGCAACATGGCCAAGCCTGCATCGGGGTTGGAGCAAAACCATTTGTCGCCGTGAATGCGGTAAACACCGGGCTGAGACGGGTCGGGCACGGCCCGGGTTTCGGTGGCCGAAATGTCCGAGCCGGCACCTTGCTCGGTCATGAACATGGCGCCCTGGGTCAGGGTGTCCAAGTCCAGGCTGCACAGGTCCTTCAGGTAACGCTCGACCAAGGCGGGCTCGCCAAATTTTTTCAGCGTGCGCGTGAGCGAGTCGGTCATGGAGACCGGGCAGCACAAACCAAATTCGGCTTGCACGAACAGATAGGTCAAGGCGTATTTGGCAATGGGGGGCAAACGCCCGTTCCAGCCCAGCACGCCGTCTTGATGAGAAATCGCCGCCAGGGCGAACTCTTCAAACGCCAGCCGCTCCATTTGCACATAGGCGGGGTGCTTCTCGATGCGCTGTTGGTCAAGCCCGCTGCGTGTGCGGTGCGTCAGGGTGGGAGGATGGCGGTCCGCCACGCCAGCCAGCGTGTCCAACTCGCCGCCCGCCAACGCTCCCAGGCGCTGCAAAAAAGGCTGCAAATGCGCGGCCACCGCGGCCGGTGCATAAACACGCAGCAACGCCGCCAAGTGGGGGTCGGTCTCGAACAAATTGCCCCCATGGCGGTCGGGCACGGCCAAGGGACTGCTGCTCAATGTGGCCCCCATCAGAAGTTGACGTTGTTTCGGCCTTTGAGGTGCAGGATCTCGCGGGCCTCGGCGGGCGTGGCCACTTCGAGCGACAGGCTTTCAATGATGGTGCGAATGCGGGTCACCTGATCGGCATTGGACTTGGCCAGGTTGCCCGGGCCATCCCACAGCGAGTCCTCCAGGCCGACACGCACATGACCGCCCATGGCGGCAGACTGCGAGGCAATGGGCATCTGGTTGCGACCCGCGCCCAGCACCGACCACTGGTAGCTGTCGCCAAACAGTCGGTCGGCGGTGCGCTTCATGTGCAGCACATCTTCGGGGTGCGGGCCAATGCCGCCCAGGATGCCAAACACCGATTGAATCAGGAACGGCGCCTTGATGATGCCGCGGTCGATGAAGTGCGCCGCGGTGTACAGGTGTCCGATGTCATAGCACTCGATTTCGAAACGGGTCTGGTTGTCGCTGCACGACTCCAGGATGTAGGCAATGTCTTTGAAGGTGTTCTTGAACACCCGGTCATCGCTGCCGGCCAGGTAACGGGGCTCCCACTCGTGCTTGAAATTCTTGAAGCGCTTGAGCATGTCGTACAGGCCGAAGTTCATCGAGCCCATGTTCAGCGACGCCACTTCCGGCTTGAAGTAGTGCGCCGGGCGCAGACGGTCTTCGATGGTCATGGTGGGCGCCCCACCGGTGGTCAGGTTGATGACCACATCGCTCTTTTCCTTGATTTGCGGCAGAAAGGCCTTGAACAACTCGGGATCTTGCGAGGGGCTGCCGTCTTTGGGGTCGCGTGCATGCAAGTGCACGATGGCCGCGCCCGCCTGCGCCGCACCGAGCGCGGCGTCGGCAATTTCTTGCGCCGTCACAGGCAAATGCGGCGACATGCTGGGCGTGTGAATGGCGCCAGTGACAGCGCAGGTGATGATGACTTTACGGGCCATGGTGAGGGTCTCCTGAATGTTTTAGGTGGGCTGGTCTTGTTGGTGCCGGCGCAAGGCCATCAGACGATTGTCGCGCCAGCGGGCGCGGGCTGACAACTCGTCATGGCGCAACTTTTGGCGTCGCTCGGTTTCAATTCGCGATATGACCCCAGCGTCCCAGCGGTTGTCGGCCTGCGTCTTGCTTACCTCGGCATAGGTGTGGCCATAGCGCGCGGCGTAATCGGTGACACCGTCCGGCGCATTGAGGTCAATGGTTTCAAACGGGCCCATGAAGGACCAGCGCAAGCCCAGGCCGAATTTCATGACCTTGTCGAGGTCTTCGGCGCTGGCAAAGCCCTGCTCGTACAGGTTGAGCATTTCATTGAGCACCGCGCCCTGCACGCGGTTCAACAAGAACCCGTGAATTTCTTTGCGCACCAAGACCGGCTCCTGGTGAACCTGGGCGTACAAGGCCATGGCTTTTTCAACCGTGGCGTCCGAGGTCCAGGGGGCTGGGCTGACTTCCACCAGGGGAATCAGGTAAGGCGGGTTGGTGGGATGGCCCACCAGGCAGCGGTGACGCCCAGGCAATTTTTCAGTGAACAGTGAGGTGGGCAGCCAGGAGGTGGAGCTCGCCAGCACGGCGTCGGGAGGCGCATAGCGATCCATCTGGGCATAGACCTCGATCTTGGCCTCGACGGTTTCTTTGACGTTTTCCTGGATCATCACCACATCGCGGCAGGCCTCCTCCAGCGTGGCGACAGGGGTGATGCGCGCCAGAATGTCGGCCACCGGTTCGTGCACCAGGGCGTTGGCGTGCATGTCGGCCACCAGCTCGGCAATCAGGCCCATGCAGGCCGCGAGTGCGGGTTGGCTCGCATCGTAAATTTTGACCTGGATGCCTGCACGCGCAAACACCATGGCCCAGGCGCGTCCGATCAGACCGGCGCCGACAACGCCCACAATTTGGCTGGATGAGTTCATGGACCGAGAGTCTCCACAATGTTGTTTGACAACAAATGTAGAAACCCCCGGGGGGTTCGTCAATGGTGGGTTGTCCGCAAGGTGGCAGCCTAAGCCGCCCCCAGCCCAATGGGCGCGGGCGCATGCAAGGTGATTTTGCTGAACAGCCCGGCGTAGTCGGGATGGGTGGGGTATTTGCCTGTGAGCGGGTCGGCATTGGTGCTGAAAGCCTCGTCCAGCGCTTGCCAATCCTCTGGGCTCAGCACTTTGAGCGCCTCAGGAATCACCTCTTGTTCCTCCAGCCGCATGTGTTCCAGGTAAAAGCTGATGTAGCGGTTGACTGCGGCTTCAAAAGCGGCGCGGCGTGTGTCACCCAACAACTCCCAAGCCAGCAGCAGATGGGCCAACGCGCGAACCGCATGCTCGCCGCGGGCGTGCTCGTGCTCCAGTTGATCAATGATGGCGCTGATGTGCGGCGAGCGCTGGGCCACCTTCGGAAACAACAACTCGGATTCCTTGGTGTGGTGCAAGCGCTCGGGAAACTCGTCGACGTAAAACAGCATGGCCCGCATCACTTCGAAATAATTTTGCCGCTCGCTGTCTTTCACCGGGCCGCGCTGCACCATCATGGCGAGGGAACGCAGCATGGCAGAAAGCGCGGCGTGTTCGTCGCGAATGATGCGAAGGCTCAGGTGGCTCATGGTGATCTTTCGACATGGAAGAGGATGTGTCGAAGGTTCTCACAAGTCCCACCTGAGGCGTTTGATGCGGATCAAGAAAGCAGTTTGTGCGCGGCCTGGGCAATGTGCTTGGCATCGACCCGGAAGAAGTCACGCAAGGCGGCACGGGTGTCGCTGCGGCCAAAGCCATCGGTGCCCAGCGTCAGGTAGCGTCGGCCTTCGGGCAAGTAGGCGCGAACGCTTTCGGGCACGGCACGCACATAGTCGCTGGCGGCAATGATCGGCCCTTGGGTGGCGGCCAGCAACTCAGCCAAGAACGGTGTCGCTTTTTGAGAAGCGCCGGCAAGCCAGGCCTCATCGCAAGCCACACCGTCGCGCGCCAACTCGCTCCAGCTCGTCACACTGATGACATCGACCGACAGCCCGTCGACCACCAGGTCTTGGGCCGCCTTCAGCACCTCGGTCAAGATGGCCCCAGAGCCCAACAAGGTCACCTGGCCCCGCGCCTTGGGCGCTTTCAGGCTGGCAAAGCGGTAAGCGCCGCGCAGCAAATCTTTGTCTGCACCGGCGGGCAAGTCGGGTTGCGCGTAGTTCTCGTTCATCAGGGTGATGTAATAGAACACGTCTTTTTGGTCGACCATCATGTCCTGCATGCCCTGCTGGACGATCACGGCCATTTCACCAGCGAAGGCCGGGTCCCAGGCCTTGCAATTGGGAATGGTGGCCGCCACCAGATGGCTGCTGCCGTCCTGGTGCTGCAAGCCTTCGCCGCCCAGGGTGGTGCGGCCCGACGTGGCGCCCAGCAAGAAGCCCCGCGGCCGCTGGTCTGCCGCCGCCCAGATTTGGTCACCCACGCGCTGGAAGCCGAACATGGAGGAGTAAATGTAGAAGGGCAACATGGCCAGACCATGCACGCTGTAGCTGGTGGCAGCGGCCGTCCAGCTGGCGATGGCGCCGGCTTCGGAAATGCCCTCTTCCAGAATCTGGCCGTCCAGCGCTTCGCGGTAGCTGAGCACCGAGCCGATGTCTTCGGGCGCGTAGCGCTGGCCCACACTGGAATAAATGCCCACTTGCTTGAACAAGTTGGCCATGCCAAAGGTGCGGGCTTCGTCGGCCACGATGGGCACGATGCGCGGACCCAGGGCCGGGTCTTTCAACAGGTTGCCCAACAGGCGCACAAAGGCCATGGTGGTGCTCATCTCTTTGCCCGCAGCTTGCAAGGCAAATTGCGCCGTGCTTTGCAGGGGCGGCACGGCCACGGTCTCACACACCGTGTCGCGGCGCGGCAAGTAGCCGCCCAAGGCCGCGCGACGGGCTTGCAGGTATTGCATTTCCGGGCTGTCAGGCGCCGGTTTGTAAAAGCTCAGGCTTTGCGCCTGGGCATCGGTCAAGGGCAAATTGAAACGGTTGCGGTAGGCAATCAAATCCTCGTCGTCCAGCTTCTTTTGGCTGTGCGTGGTCATCTTGCCTTGGCCCGCGCTGCCCATGCCATAACCTTTTTTGGTGTGCGCCAGAATCACCGTGGGTTGTCCCACATGGCGGGCAGCAGCGGCGTAGGCTGCGTGGATTTTCACAAGGTCGTGGCCACCGCGCTTCAAGCGGTCGATTTGCTCATCGGTCATGCCTTGTGCCAGGCGCGCAAGCTCTTCGTTTTGGCCGAAGAAATTGTCGCGGTTGAAGCGGCCGTCTTTGGCGGCGAAGGTTTGCATCTGGCCATCCACCGTGCCCGCAAATGCGCGTGTCAGGGCACCCGTGAGGTCGCGGGCAAACAGGCCGTCCCAATCGCTGCCCCACACCAGCTTGATGACGTTCCAGCCGGCGCCCGCAAACAATTTTTCCAGCTCGTCGATGATGCGGCCATTGCCGCGCACCGGCCCGTCCAGCCGTTGCAAGTTGCAGTTCACCACCCACACCAGGTTGTCCAGGCCTTCACGTGCGGCCAGGGTCAGCGCGCTCATGGACTCGGGCTCGTCCATCTCACCATCGCCAAACACCCCCCAGACTTTGCGACCCTGGCAGTCCAGCAGGGCGCGGTGGGACAGGTAGCGCATGAAGCGCGCGTGGTAAATCGAGCTGATCGGGCCTATGCCCATGGACCCGGTGGGGAACTGCCAGAAGTCGGGCATCAGGTAAGGGTGTGGGTAGCTGGAGAGCCCGCGCGCGCCAGCCCCTTCGCGTGCGGCCGGGGCGCGGATTTCTTGGCGGTAATGCAGCAGGTCGTCCTCGCTCAGGCGGCCTTCCAGATAGGCCCGTGCGTAAACGCCGGGCGCACTGTGCGGCTGGAAGAAGACCAGGTCGCCGCGGTGCTGCGCATCGCGCGCGCGAAAGAAATGGTTGAAGCCAGTTTCAAACAAATCGGCGGCACTGGCATAGCTGGCAATGTGGCCGCCCAATTCGCCATAAGCCTGGTTGGCACGCACCACCATGGCCAAGGCGTTCCAGCGCATGAGGGAGGCCAAGCGTTCTTCAATGGCCAGGTCGCCTGGGAAGGCGGGCTGCTGATCCACCGGAATGGTGTTGACATAGGGCGTTGAGCCGTCAGGCTTCCAGGGCACTTGGCGGCTGCGGGCCCAGCGGGCCATTTCATCGAGCATGAAGCGGGCGCGTTCAGGGCCCTGGGTGGCCACCAGCGCGTCAAAGGCTTCGCGCCATTCGGCGGTTTCTTCGGGGTCGACGTCGCGCAGGGACGGCGCTTGCAGGGCGGGGATCATCATGGCGAGGGGCAAAGGTGCATTCATGCCTGAACGATACCGAAACCCTTGCCAAATGAGATGCCAAATTAGCCACGAAATTTGAACATGGCAGCATATTATTCTGAAATATTGATAAAATTCAGCGCATGAAGCTTGACGGCATCGATTTACGCATTTTGGCAGAGCTCCAGGCCGACGGCGCCCTGTCCAACGTGGCCCTGGCCAAAAAAGTGCACCTCTCGCCTTCGCCCTGCCTCGCCCGGGTGAAAGCGCTGGAGGCCGCCGGCGTCATCAGCCGCTATGTCGCGTTGGCCAATGCCAGCGCCTTGGGCCTGGGGCTGAATGTGTTCATCAACATCAGCCTGAAAACCCAGAACAAGGAAGCCTTGGCCGAGTTCGAGCAACGCATTGCAGAGCACGACGAAGTCATGGAGTGCTACTTGATGACCGGCGACTCCGATTACCTGATTCGGGTGGCGGTGGCCGACATTGGCGCGTTGGAGAAATTCATTCTGGAGCAATTGACACCGATCGCTGGCATCGAAAAAATTCGGTCCAGCTTCGCCCTCAAGCAGGTGCGCTACAAAACCGCCCTGCCCTTGCCCGCTGCCTGAAAGCTCGCATGAACCTGTCGCACCTGATTCGCTTTGACCTGGTCACGATTCGCCTGGCTTTGGCGTGTGCGCAAAGTGGCAGCTTGTCGCAAGCCGCACGCGAGGTGCATTTGGCGGTGGCCGCGGCGAGCCGGCGCCTGCGTGAATTCGAAGAGGCGCTGGGCAGCCCCCTGTTTGAACGCCACGCCCGCGGGCTGACCTTGACCCCTGCAGGACGGGTGTTTGTTCGGCATGGCCTGGCCTTGATCCAATCGATGTCGCAACTCGGCGACGAAATCAGCGATTTGCAGCAAGGCGTGGCGCGCCACATTCGCCTGTGTGCCAACACCGCTGCACTCAACCAGTTTTTGCCACCCTTGTTGGCGGCCTATGCCGAGCAGGTTCCGCAAGTGCGCCTCGACCTCGAAGAGCAAGTGTCCGAAGGCGTGGTGGCCGCGTTGCGCGAAGGCCGTTGCGATGTGGGCATTTTTGTCGAAGGCCCGGACATCGGCGACCTGCGCTGCCAGGCTTTTCGGCAAGACGAGTTGGTGTTGGTCTTGCCGCGCAAGCACCCCTTGGCGCGCGCGCGCAAGCCCTTGCCGATTGCCGAGGCCCTGGACCAAGACTGGATTGGCTTGAACGCCGGCGCGGCTTCCATGCAGCAATTGCAACAAAGCGCATTGACGGCGGGCAAACCCCTGAAGCTGCGCATGCAAGTGCGCAGTTTTGACGCGGTCTGTCACCTGGTGGCCTCGGGCCTGGGCATCGCCTTGCTGCCCAAGGCCGCCACCGCTCCGCTGCTTCGGGGCATGCAGTTGGTGTCACGGCCGTTGGCCGAGCCCTGGGCTCGGCGCCGGCTGATGGTGGCCCCCGGTATTGGTGTGCGCGCCGACGACCCCGCGATCCAGGGCTTGCTCGCCTTTTTGCGCGAGCCTTCGCAAAACACGAAGGCCAAAGTTTAAACAGAGCAATGGACGCCCGAGCCTGCCAAAGGCACACTCGGGCTTCATGAAAAACACCTCTTTTTCCACGGATGCGCCCACGGGCCCGCTGAGCGGCCTGAAAGTGCTGGAACTCGGCCAGCTGATCGCCGGCCCGTTTGCCGCCAAAACCTTGGCAGACTTTGGCGCCGACGTGATCAAGATCGAGCCGCCGGGCATGGGCGACCCGCTGCGCAAATGGCGCTTGCTGAAAGACGGCACCTCGGTCTGGTGGCAGGTGCAATCGCGCAACAAGCGCTCGCTGGCCCTGGACCTGAAAGACCCGCGCGCGCAAGACATCGTGCGGCAGCTGGCCGGCGACGTCGATGTGCTGATTGAAAATTTTCGGCCCGGCGCCATGGAAGGCTGGGGCCTGGGGCCCGATGCGCTGCTGAAGATCAACCCGCGCCTCATCATGCTGCGCATCAGCGGTTATGGCCAGACCGGGCCGTACCGTGACAAGCCCGGATTTGGCGTGGTTGCCGAAGCCATGAGCGGCTTGCGCCATCTGACCGCCGAACCAGGGCGTGTGCCGGTGCGTGTGGGCGTGTCAATTGGCGATACCTTGGCATCCTTGCATGGCGTGATTGGCATCTTGCTGGCGCTGCAAGAGCGTCAACGCTCCAACCAGGGCCAAGTGATCGATGTGGCTTTGTACGAGGCGGTGTTCAATTGCATGGAAAGCCTGTTGCCCGAGTACAGCGCCTTTGGCGCCGTGCGCGGCGCGGCGGGCAGCGCCCTGCCCGGCATTGCACCCAGCAACGCCTACCGTTGCAAAGATGGCGGCTATGCGTTGATTGCTGGCAACGGCGACAGCATCTTCAAACGCCTGATGCAAACCATGAACCGCAATGACCTGGGGCAAGACCCCAGCCTGGCGGACAAC
>CAINMN010000320.1 GCA_903850735.1 uncultured Burkholderiales bacterium
GGCATCAGCACTTCCGGCGGCAAGTCCTTGGGCTCGATCACTTGCGCGGGCGCCATCACGGTCAGCCAGTGGCAAATGTTTTCCAATTGGCGCACGTTGCCGGGGAAGCCAAAGCCGAGCAACAAATTCTGCGCGGCATCGGAAATACGCTTGGGGTCCACGCCGAGCTGTTGCGCGCTTTGCTGCAGGAAGTGGCGCGTCAACATGGGCACGTCCTCGCGACGCTCACGCAAGGCGGGGAGTCGCAAGCGAATGACGTTCAGGCGGTGAAACAAGTCTTCGCGGAAGGCGCCTTCCTTGACGCGTTGTTCCAAATCCTGATGGGTAGCCGCAATGACACGCACATTGGCCTTGATGGCACTGTGGCCACCCACACGGTAGAAATTGCCATCGCTCAACACCCGCAACAAACGGGTCTGCAGGTCAAACGGCATGTCGCCAATTTCATCCAGAAACAGCGTGCCGCCTTCGGCTTGCTCAAAGCGGCCGCGGCGCATGGTTTGCGCGCCCGTGAAGGCACCGCGCTCATGGCCAAACAACTCGCTCTCCAGCAAATCTTTGGGGATGGCTGCCGTGTTGATGGCCACAAACGGGCCTGACGCACGCTGCGAGTGCTTGTGCAGCGCACGCGCCACCAACTCTTTGCCAGTACCCGACTCGCCAGTGATCATCACCGTGACATTGCTTTGACTGAGACGGCCAATCGCACGAAACACATCTTGCATGGCGGGCGCCTGGCCCAGCATTTCGGGGGTGATGTCTACTTTGTCGCCGGCAAACTCCTCGCGCTGGCTTTCGTCTACGGCGCGGCGAATCAACTCCACCGCCTTGGGCAAGTCAAAGGGCTTGGGCAAGTACTCAAACGCCCCGCCCTGGAAGGCGGAGACGGCACTGTCCAAATCGGAGAAGGCCGTCATGATGATGACGGGCAAGCCCGGCAGGCGCTCTTTAACGCGTGTCAGCAACTCTAGCCCGGAGCCTCCCGGCATGCGAATGTCACTGACCAGCACCTGCGGGCCATCCTCGTCGGTGGCAGCGTCCAGGGCCTGCAGCACTTCACGCGGACTGGTGAAGCTGCGGGTGGGCAAACTCTCACGCAACAATGCTTTTTCAAGCACGAAGCGAATGGACTGGTCATCATCCACGATCCAGATCGGTTTCATGTCAGTCAGTCACCTCAGGTCAAGCGCAGCCACATTCAAAATTTCAGGGCAAGGGAATCAGGATTTTGAAATCCGTGCGCCCTGGCACACTGTCACACTCAATCAAGCCCTGGTGTTGTTGCACAAAGGTTTGTGCCAGGTTCAACCCCAAGCCTGACCCGCCATCCCGACCGGACACCAGCGGGAAAAACAGTCGGTCCTTGATCGCTTCCGGGATGCCAGGACCGTTGTCCAAGACATGCAATTCCAATGCCAAGCGATAGCGTTTTTTGCCAAACGTGACTTGCCGGGCAATGCGGGTTTGCAAAACGATCTCGCCATCCCCCTCGGCAATGCGCTCCACCAAGGCTTGCGCAGCGTTGTGCGCAATGTTCAGCACCGCTTGAATCAGTTGCTCCATGTCGCCCCGGAACTCGGGCAAGGATGCGTCGTAGTCGCGCACCACCTGCAGGCCGCGCGGGAATTCCGCCAAGATCAGCGAGCGCACCCGCTCACACACCTCGTGGATGTTGACGGCGGCGACCACATGTGGGCGACGGTGCGGGGCCAACAACCGATCCACCAGAGTTTGCAGCCGGTCGGCCTCGCGAATGATCACCTGGGTGTACTCGATCAAGTCGCGCGACTCAATTTCCATTTGCAGCAACTGAGCCGCACCGCGGATGCCGCCCAGCGGGTTCTTGATTTCATGCGCCAGGTTGCGAATGAGTTCTTTGTTGGCCTGGGCCTGGTCGATGATGCGCGCTTCCCGGTCCTGCCGGGCTTGCTGCTCCAGCGGCAGCAACTCCACCAGCACCTCGCCCGGGCGATCGGCGGGGGCCACGATGACGTGCACTGGGAAAGCCTCTTGCCCCGCGCGTTGCAGGTGCGCGTCGTAACGCAGGGCAGAAAACTGCTCTTTGCGCGCGCCCTGCAGCGCGCGCAACAAGGCGGAGGCGTCGACAAAATAATTCTGCAGCAAGTCGCCTTCGATGGAGCGGCGCGGCACACCCATGACATCTTCGGTGGCCGAGTTGGCAAACAGCACCAGGCCATCGTCTCGCACCAACAAGGTCAGCGTGGCCAACAAATCGAGCACGGCCCAGCGGGCGTCTGCGGCTGGGCGACTCGGGGAAGGCGTCTTGGGCGATTTGTTCATGGGGGCATCTCTCTTTTCACGGCCGCCACATCGGCCTCCAGGCGCTCCAAGGGCAAGCGCAAGCGTGTTTTTTCTGCTTCATCGGCCTGGGCCCACTGCGCGCGCAAGCTGCGTTGCTGCAACAGCAAGCGGTCGAGTTCCGCCTGCAAAATCTGGCGGGAGCGCGCATCGCGGCGCTGTTGCTCTGCTGTGGAGATTTGAACATCCGCTAGCTTGCGGGCGCCCGTCGCCACAGGCGCACCATTTTGTTGCACGCGCGTTCCCTCAATCACCGTAATGGTGCTGCTCTCCAGCTGCTGGCAGTTTTGGCTGGGGTCAGGCTGGTTGGTGTAGGCATTGCCGCAGCGCCAAATGCCGGGCGCCGGGGCCTGCGCGTGCACAGACCCCAGGCTTGTGCAGGCCATCCCCCAAAACACGAATTTACAAAATGTGGTGCGCGCCATAAAAACAAAAGAGCAAGTAAAAAGGGACGGCCTGGGCCGTCCCTTTCATGTGGCTGAGCCCGGCTGGATCACAGCGAGTAGTACATGTCGTACTCGATGGGATGCACGGCCTGACGGAAGCGGGTCACTTCGCCCATCTTCAATTCGATGTAGGCGTCGATCATGCTGTCGGTGAACACGCCACCCTTGGTCAGGAACGCGCGGTCCTTGTCCAAGTACTCCAGGGCCTGGTCCAGGCTGTGACACACGGTTGGCACCAATGCGTCCTCTTCCGGGGGCAAATGGTACAGATCCTTGGTGGCGGCTTCGCCCGGGTGGATCTTGTTCTCGATGCCGTCCAGACCCGCCATCATCAGTGCGGCAAAGCACAGGTAGGGGTTGGCCATGGGATCGGGGAAGCGCGCTTCGATGCGGCGGCCCTTGTCGCTGGCGACGTGGGGGATGCGGATCGAGGCAGAGCGGTTGCGGCTGGAGTAAGCCAGCTTCACCGGGGCTTCAAAGCCAGGCACCAGACGCTTGTAGCTGTTGGTGGTGGGGTTGGTGATGGCGTTCAAGGCACGGGCGTGCTTGATGATGCCGCCGATGTAGAACAA
>CAINMN010000321.1 GCA_903850735.1 uncultured Burkholderiales bacterium
CAGCAGTCGCGCACCGACAAGGGGTCGCAGACCATGCGCGCCGACAAGACATCGTCAATGCTCAGCGGGTCGCGCATGAAGGCTTCCGGGTTGAGCTGCGCCCAGGCACGGGCCGCCACCGCAATTTCGGCCAACTGCTTGCGCGTAGTGCCGTACTGGTGCATGTGGCGCGCAGCGGCCAAGGCATAGGCGCTGGCGGGCATGACCGGGTCAAAGGGATGCTCATAAGGCATGGGGTCGAGCACGCGGCGGCTGGCGTTCATCTCCTTGCGGCCCAGGGTGGCTGTGCGCTGTGTGCTGCCGTAGCAGACCAACACCGCATTGCATTGCCCGGACTGCAGGGCCAGCATGGCCGGCATCAGGTGGGCGACAAAGCTGGAGCCACCGATCATGGTGCCGTCCAGGAAACGGGGGTTGATGCCCAGATACTCGGGCACGGCCATGCTCCACATGGTGGAGGACACGCTGGCGGTGCAAATGCCATCGATGTCCGACATTTTCAGACCCGCATCGGCCACGGCCTGGCGCGCAGAACGTGCCAGCAGTTCCATTTCGGTGAAGCCATGGGCTTCGCCACAACCAAAGGTGCCGACACCGGCAATGACGGCGCTGCCGCGCAAAGAAGACAATTGGGCGCTCATGCTTGGCCCTCCTTCAAAGGATCGAACACCACCAGGCCTTTGCCATCGGTGACTTGCACACGCGCTTTCACCCGTTGGCCAATCTTGACTTGGTCGGGCGAAAGCTGCTCCACGCGCGACATCAGGCGCACCCCTTCATCGAGGTCAATCAAGGAAACGTTGTAGTCGCCCCCGGCATCGGCCTTGCGGCGCACCGTGGTGACCGAATACACCGTGCCCGTGCCCTTGGGCGCTTCGAAACTGAGGTGATCGCTGCCGCAATGGGGGCAGACTTCGCGCGGGAAGTAAATGGCGCCATGGCAGCTGTGGCAGCGCTGAATCAGAAAGCGTCCCTGGTCCAGGGCGGCCGTGTGCTGTGCTTGCACACCCGCAGCTGCGGGGTTGGGGGTTTCGGTTGTCATTTTCCAAACTCCTTAAACGGGGTCCCAGCTGAACACATCGCCGGAGCGATCCAGCGGGAAATAACTGGCCTGCAGGGCCGGCAAGGCATGGCTGGCCACGGTTTGCGGGTCCCAGCCTTCGCTGCGTTGCACCGAGCGCACAGGGCGCGGCTGGCTGATCAAGAAAATTTCGTTGTTGCGCACCGCGAAGATCTGCCCGTTGGCATCGCGCGAGGCCTCACTGGCCAGGCACACCGCCAGTGGCGCGATTTTGGCGGGGGTCATTTGCTTGATGCGGTCCACCCGGGCCTGCTGCTCAGGCGTGTCGGTGGGGATGGAGCCAATCATGCGGCTCCAGGCAAAGGGTGCAATGCAATTGGAGCGCACATTGAACTTCAGCATGTCCAGCGCAATCGACTTGGACAGCGCGGCAATGCCCAACTTGGCCGCCGCATAGTTGGCTTGGCCGAAGTTGCCAATCAGGCCCGAGGTCGAGGTCATGTGAATGTAGTTGCCGGAGGCTTGCTCTTTGAAGTGCGGTGCGGCCGCACGGCTTACATGGTAGGCGCCGTACAAATGCACCTTGATCACAGCGTCCCATTCGTCCAGGCTCATCTTGTGGAAAAAGCGGTCACGCAAGATGCCGGCGTTGTTCACCACCACATCGATGCGACCAAAATGATCCAGCGCCGTTTGCACGATGCGGTTGGCACTGGCCGCCTCGCTCACGCTGTCGGTATTGGCCACGGCCTCGCCGCCCAGGGCCTTGATTTCGTTGACCACCTTTTGCGCGGGGCCGGCATCGGCGCCCTCACCGGTGACGGATGCGCCAATGTCATTGACCACCAAGCGGGCGCCTTCGCGCGCCATGGCCAGAGCGATGTCACGGCCAATGCCGCCACCCGCGCCCGTCACCACCACGACCTTGCCCTCGACCATGCGGGCTTGTTTTGCGTCACTCATGTTGTCCTCCTTTTCAATTCAACATTCAAACTTTGTTGGGCCACTGGAAGGCCGCCGGTTCTTTGTTCAAAAAGCGCTGCACCGCCTGGCGGTGCGCGTCGGTGCTGCCGGCCACGCCTTGGGCGGTGGCTTCCATTTCCAGGAGTCCCGGCAAATCGGCGCCGCCCACGGTGGCCAAGGCGCGCTTGATGAGACTGACCGCCACCGGCGAGGCATGGGCCATGCTGGCAGCCAAAGCGTGGGCGCGTGCCATCAATTGCTCGGGCGCATGCAATTCCATGACGATGCCGAGTTGCAATGCCTCGTCGGCCTTCACTTCGCGTGCCGACAGCATCAACTCTTTGGCGCGTTGCACGCCCACGATGCGTGGCAAGTTGTGAAAGGCTGCGCAGTCGGGCACCAGGCCAATGCGCAGGAACGACATGCAAAAACGCGCGCGCGGCGTGGCCAGCACAAAATCGGCCATCAAGGCAAAGCTGAAGCCGGCGCCATAGGCCACGCCGTCTACGGCAGCAATCAAGGGGCGGTCAAGCGTCATCAAGGGCATCAGGTTGTCATGCAGGCGGCTCATGCCTTGGCGCCAGGTGGCGGCGTCGCGCGGGCTGGTCGACATGTTGCGAATGTCGCCGCCCGCACAAAAATGCCCCTCGGCACCGGTCAGGATGACGGCACGCACCTGGTCGTCCTTGCGGATGCGCGTCATGGCATCCTCAATTTCCAAGCGCATGTCGGCGCTCAAGGCGTTGCGGGCGCTGGGGTTGTTCAATGTCAGGGTAGCGACTTGGTCGCGCACTTCAAAACCCAAATGTTTGTAAGTCGTCATGGTGTCTCCTTTAATTGTTCAGGGCGCCGCCCAGGTTTCGCCCCCCCGAAAGCGCACTGCCCCCATCCACGGGAATCACGGCGCCCGTCACGTACTGCGCGCGGGTTGAGCTGAGGAACAGCGCCATGTCGGCGATTTCCTCGGTGGTGCCCATGCGGCGCAAGGGGATGCTGCTGGTCATGCGGGCAATGTCTTCGGGGGTGGGGGCCAATCGGCGAATGCCCTCGGTGTCGGCAATGGGCCCGGGCGCAATGCCGTTGACGCGCACGCCATCGGGGCCCCACTCCATGGCCAACACACGCGTCAGCATGTCAATGCCGGCCTTGGCGGCGCACACATGCGATTGAAACATGGTGGGGTTGACAGCCTGCGGCGCCGAGATGTTGATGATGGAGGCACCCGGCTTGCGCAAAAACTCATGGGCGGCACGCAACACATGGAAGGTGCCATTCAAGTCGATGTCGACGACGGTGCGAAAGCCTTTGGCAGACATGCCCAAGGCCGGCGCCACAAAATTGCCTGCGGCACCTGAAATCAGCACATCGATGTCGCCCCATGCCACATGGGTTTGGTGCAAGGCCTGCGCGATGGCTTCCGGATCGCGCACATCGGCACTGAAGCCCAGCACTGGCGCGCCATAGGTTTTCAGCTCGGCCACGGCACCATCCACCCGCTCTTGGGAACGGCTGGCAATGGCCACTTTTGCGCCCGCTTGCGCAAAGGCACGGGCAATGCCCAGGTTGATGCCGCTGCTGCCACCGGCCACAAAAACGGTTTGGTCTTTGAATTCGCTGTCACTCATGCGCTTGCTCCTGTTTGTGTTGCACTGGCACGTTCTTGGTCTTGCAGCTCGCGCCACAAAATTTTGCCGGCCCCCGATTTGGGCAAACTGTCCAAAAAGCGAATGGCACGCGGGGCTTTGTACACAGCCATGTTGTCACGCCCCCAATCGATCAGCGCCTGCTCACTCAGCAGCCCCCGGTGCTCGGGCTTGAGCACCACCAAGCCCACCACGCGCTCGCCACGCTGTGCATCGGGCACGCCGACAATGCAGGCCTCGTGAATGGCAGGATGGCGGTACATCACGTTTTCGACTTCGGCGGGCCAGACTTTGTAGCCCGACACATTGATCATGCGTTTGAGCCGGTCTTTCATGAAGAAGTAGCCTTCTTCATCTTGCATGGCCAGGTCGCCCGTGCGAAAGAAGCGCTGACCGTCCAATTCGATGAAGGCGGTCGCATTGGCAGCGTCATTGCGCCAGTAACCGCTCATCACTTGGGGACCTCGGGTCACCAACTCGCCCACCTCGCCTTGTGCCACCTCTTGCAAGGTCTCGGGGTCGATGATGCGCGCATCGACGCCGGGCGTCACCACCCCCAAGCATTGGCGCTTGCCACGGTGCACCGGGTTGGCCAACAAAAAAGAAGCGGTTTCAGACAAGCCATACGCCTCGTTGTAGCTGAGGCCAAAGCGTTCAAACAACAGCTTGGCAATGGCCTCTGGCATGGCCGCACCACCGCCTGACAGCAAGCTTAGGCTGGACAGGTCACGGGTGGCGGCGTCGGGGTGCGCAAAGAAATCGATGACCATGGCCGGCGGCGCGGCCCAGGCGGTCACGCGGTAACGCTCCATCAGGCGCGCGGCCACGACCGCATTCCAGCGCGGCATCATCACCACCGTGGCCCCCAGGGTCAGGGGCATGTTCATGGCATTTTGCAAGCCCAGCATGTGGAACAAGGGCGCCACACACAACACCGTGACATCGGCGTGCAAGCTGCGCCATTGTTGCGAAGTGACATTGGCCGCCACCAGGGAGCGGTGCGAGTGCATGCACCCTTTGGGATGACCTGTGGTGCCAGAGGTGTAGGGCAAGACCGCGAGGTCTTCCGGTTGCCCCTGATAGGGCATCGGTTGCAAGCCCAGGGCCAGCACGTCCTCAAAAGCATGCAAACGTGCGTGGTTCAGGGGCGCCCGCGGTGCGGTGACCACCTCGGGCAAATCGGGGTCCGCGCCTTGGCTGGGCAGCACATCGCTGTAGGCATGCACCACCGCATGTTGCAGACCGCCACCGTGGTCCTCCAAACAAGGAACCACATTCGCCAGGAACTCTTGCGCCACAAAGGCGACGGTGGCGCCACTGTCTTGCTGGTAACCCGCAATTTCTCCGGCTGTGCTCATGGGGTTGACAGGCACGACCGCCGCTTGCGCGCGCAAGATGGCGTAAAAGGCCACCACCCATTGCGGGCAGTTCTGACTGATCAACAACACGCGGTCGCCAGGCTGGACGCCCAAGGTGCGCTGCAAGAACCCCGCCATGGCCGTGACACGCTGCTGAAACGCCGCATAGGTCAACACCCCACCGCCGTAGATCACGGCGGGCTTGTCGGGATAGCGCAGAGCGGCCGTGTCCAGGTAGTGCATGTAGGTGGCGTCAGGCACGCGCACATCGCGCGGCAAGCCACGCGGCCAATGGCGCGGTGGGGGGGGAAGCATGCCGGTCATGGTCAGTCGCGCTCGATCGCGCGGGCAATGATTTCCTTCATGACCTCATTGGCGCCACCGTAAATGCGGCCCACCCGCGCATCGGCGTACATGCGGGCTATCGGGTATTCGTTCATGTAGCCATAGCCACCAAAGAACTGCAAGCATTCATCCACCAGTTTGCCGTAGGCATCGGTGGTCCACCACTTCACCATGGCGGCGGTGGGCACATCGAGCTCGCCGCGCTGCAGGCGGGCCACGCAATCGTCCACAAAGCTGCGGGCAATCGTGGCCTGGGTCGCGCACTCCGCCAATTTGAAGCGGGTGTTTTGTTGTGCCAACAAGGGCTTGCCGAACACTTCGCGCTGGCGGACATAGTCTGTGGTTTCTTGCAAGGCACGAAACATCAGGGCCACGGTGCCGATGCCGATCAGCAAGCGCTCTTGGGGCAACTGTTGCATCAACTGGGCAAAGCCCTGCCCTTCTTCACCGCCCAAGAGATTGTCCACCGGCACGCGCACGTCGTCAAAAAAGAGCTCGGCCGTGTCGATGGTCTTTTGACCCATTTTGTCCAGCAAGCGCCCACGGCGAAAGCCGGCCAGGCCATCGGTCTCGACAAACACCAGCGACACGCCCTTGGCCCCGGCGTTGGCGTCGGTCTTGACCGCCACGCAAATCAGGTTGGCGTGGTAGCCATTGGTGATGAAGGTTTTGGAGCCCTGAATGCGGTAGTGGTCACCCTCACGAACCGCGCGGGTGCGGATGCGCTGCAAGTCGGTGCCCGCGCTGGGTTCGGTCATGGCGATGGCCGCCACACACTCGCCCGTGGCCATGCGCGGCAGCCAGCGCTGCTTTTGCGCTTCGGTGCCGTAGGCCAAAAGGTAGTGGGCCACGATGCCGCTGTGCACGCTGTTGCTGAACCCCGCCACCAAAGACTCGGCCTGGGCTTCGGCAATGACCGCTTCATGCAAAAAATTGCCTCCGCCGCCGCCATAGGCCTCCGGAATGCTGGCGCACAGCAAGCCAGCGGCACCGGCTTTCTGCCAGATCTCGCGATCGGCGTGGCGCTGCTCGCTCCATCGCTTGTCGTTGGGCACGCATTCGCGCTCAAAGAAACGCTTGGCGGTGTCGCGCAGCATTTCCAGCTCGGGCGTCATCCAGGCGCGTGGGGCCAGCTTCATGGCCGACCTCCGCCACACACCAGCACCTGACCGCTCACATAATTGGATTCGGGAATGCAGAACATGTAGACCGCGCCTGCGGCCTCCTCTGGCGTGCCGCCACGCCCCAGGGGAATCATGGCCTCGGCTGTTTTGAGAATTTGCGGATTCACGCCCACTTTGATTTCCTGGCCGGCAATCTCGATCTTGGCATCGGCGTCGGCCGAGGCCTCTGTCAGACGGGTTTTGATCAGCCCAAACGCCACGCTGTTGACGTTCACTTTGTAACGCCCCCACTCTTTGGCCATGGCCTTGGTCAGGCCGTTGATGCCGGCCTTGGCCGCTGCGTAGTTGGCCTGGCCCGCATTGCCATAC
>CAINMN010000322.1 GCA_903850735.1 uncultured Burkholderiales bacterium
CAAAGCGCACCACCTCGTCCCAATCCTGGAGCCGCGCCGCCTCCAGCATCTGCTGGCTGGCCGCCTCGATGGCGAGGTAACAGTCCAACAGGCTGCCCGACATGATCAGGCATCCGCCGCTTGCGCGGCCAAGGCAGCCGGGCTGATGGCCCGCCAGGCCTGAGCCACTGGCTCTAGCAATTCGCGTACCTCAATCAACAGGGCTTCATCATTGCGCGCATTGGCAAGCATCAGCTTTTGGACGCAGTAGCTGTACAGGCTGTTCAGGTTGCCAGCAAGCTCGCCGCCCCGATCGGTATTCAGACTGGCCCTCAGGCCTTCGTCAACGATGCGCAGCGCCTTGCCAATCAACGCACACTTAGCGGGGATTTCTCGGCGTTGCATGGCGCCTCGGGCGGCCGAGATGCTTTCCAGTGCCTCATCGAACAGCATTTGCACCAGCCGATGCGAATCAGCGCCGGGGACCGTCGTGTCGACACCAACACGTTTATAAGCGGAAGAAGCACGGTAGGCCGAAGGTGTGAACATGAAAAGCTCCTGGGTAGGTATGCTTTTGTTATCGGCATTTCCGCCAGTACCTGAAGGGCTGACGCTGCCAACACCTTGAACGCAATGCCCTGATCAACAGGTGATTGACCCTTTACTATTAAAATAGTAGCAAACTATCTATGCAGGACAAGGCAAACAAGCACTTTTGATATCTTTGCATATCCAGACCATCGATGCCAAGCCAGGCCTCAGCTGCCCATCCGCATGTCGCCTGGCGAAGGTCAGGCGGTGTCTTGGTTCCAAGTGGTGATCTGTTGCTTTACGTACGCGTCGAGCGCTCCCAAGGATCCCATCTTGGCGTCGAGCGCACTGTAGGTTTTGCGTAACCTGGCTTCAACAGCATCGGCCCGGTCAATCACTTTCTGCTCCTCATCCTCGTTGGCGTTTATGCTTTTGGCCAGGGCGTTTTGCTTGGCCACAATGGGCCCACTGGCCGACAGAAGCCCGGTGGTGAAGGTCTTTAACTTCAGACCGAAGCCATTGGTGGCGAGATTCTTGTTGTCGATGGTGAAAAAGGTCTTCACCTTGTCCAAGTCCTGCAGCGCGGCATCGACCTTGGTCGAATCCATCACCAGCCGGCCATCGGGTTGGCCAGCTTCCACCGTCGTCGCGATATTGATGCCCAGGTCGGACAGCCGGTTGTAGGCTGCGCCTGAGGTGGTAGATCCCAAAAGTGAACGCAAGCCACTGCTCAGGGCCAAGGTGGCGGAGTCCCCTTGCAGGAGCGCGCCGACCTTCTTGTCGGGGTCATACTTGGTTTTTTCCATCAAGGTGGCGTTGAGCAGGTTGTAGGCCGTTACGAAGTTACCTATGCTTTTTTTGATGGCCGCCACATCCTGCCCGATCGTGACCACCACAGGTGCAGCGGTGATCTGCGCCACCGTCAGGTTCAGGCCCGGCACCAGCCCAGAGAAGGTGTTAGTGGCGGACTTGACCGCCACGCCATTGAGCGTGGCTTTGGCATCCTGGCCCAACAGCGTGGTGGCACTGTTGATCGCCCCCATGCTGACGGCGCCGTTTTCCGGGTCGAAGGCCAGTCTTGACAGGCCATTGGCATCGGTGTTGTTACTGTCACCCGTATCGGTCACCTGCACACGAAAACCCGCGGCCTCGCCGGTGGCCGAGGAGCGCAGCGCCAAGCGTTCGCCAGCGCTGTCGGTGATGACTGTGGCCACCACCCCGGCGCCGGCATTGTTGATGGCGGCAGCGATCTTGGTCAGGGTGTTGTCGGTCGGCAGAATGGTGACGTCCACC
>CAINMN010000323.1 GCA_903850735.1 uncultured Burkholderiales bacterium
ACCAAACAACTCGGGGAACATGCGGCTGAAGTGCTCGTTGACAATTTTGAAGGTGCCGCCCAACAGTTCGCGGGTTTCGGTATCGATCTTCCTGATCGCGTCTTCCAGCGTGTTCATGGCATCGGTCAAGTCAGCGCACTGGGCATCAAGGAAAATTTTGCGCTCACGGGAGGTGGTCAATTCATCCAATGCGGCCAGGTTCACCGGCCCCAATGCCGTAATTTCTCGGTGGATGCGGTCAATTTCGTTTTGCAGACCCGCCAACCGCACTTGACCCGTTTCGATGGACTGGGCCACGATCTCCAAGTCGGCCTGGGCATCGGCCAGCAGCTGGCTGTATTGCTCCAAGCCCAAACGTGCCGCTTGCTCTTTGAGTTGTAAATCGGTGATGCGTTGGCGCAAAGGGTCCAGCTCTCGCTCAAAGCCAACCCGGCGCTCATCGCTGGCACGCAGCTTGGCGGTCAGGTCGTCGTAGGCGCTGCGCCGGGCACCCAGGGTCTGCTCACGCTCCATTTTGATGGCCAGCACGTCTTGCAAACCGGCTTGCGCTGCGGCATCGGTCAATCGGCTGAGCTCGTCCCGGGCACGCTGCATTTCTGCATCGATGCTGGTGACCTGCTGTTGTGCCGTTTCAATGGTTCGGTTCAACTCGGCACGCCGGGCATCCAGGCTGCGCTGCGAAAACTGGGCTTCTTGGGCACGGCGTTCTAGGCTGCGCTGCTGCTCACGGCATTCAGCCAATTTGCGTTCGGCCTCTATGACACGTTCGTCCAACTGGGCGTGGCGCTCTTGGGTATCGGCCAATTGCATGTCCAGCTCTTCAAAACGGGCTTCGGCCGTCACCCTGCGCTCTTGCAACTCGTCCAGCAAAGCCTCGACTTCGGCCAGATCGTTGTTGATTTGGTCGCTGCGGGCACGGGTTTGCGCCACCAATTGGGACAAACGAAGCGTCTCCACTTGCAATTCATGCGTGCGGGACTGGCTATCGCTGGCCTCGCGCCGCACGCTGATCAGGCGCTGTGCCGCGTCGGCATAGGCCGCCTCGGCTCGTACCAGAGCGCTTCGGCTGTCTTCAGAAATCAGAGTTTGGGCGCGTTGCTGCTTTTCGAGGTTTTCAATGTCTTGGGCGCGGCCCAGCAATCCGGCTTGCTCGGAGTCCTGGGCATAAAACACCACGCTGTTCAGGTCCACCGCGTGGCCTGCTTGCACAAACAGGGTTTCACCGGCTTGCAACTGGCTTCGCCAAGCCAACGCATCTTCCAGCGTGGGGGCGGTCCAGCAGCCTTGCAACCAATCCGTCAAAAGTGCCAACAGGCCCGCATCGGCAATGCGCAGGTAGTCCGACAAGGGCCGGCAAGCGCCGGGCAAACCGGTACGTTGTTTGGCGACCGATGCCAAAGGCGGGCTGAAAAACGACAGTTTGGCTGGCGGTGCATCGGCGGCAAAGGCGCGCACCATGTCCAGGCGGGAGACTTCCAAAGCCGAAAGTCGCTCGCGCAAGGCGGATTCAAGGGCGTTTTCCCAACCTGACTCAATGTGAATGCGGCTCCACAGGCCCTGTAAACCCTCCATGCCGTGCTTGGACAGCCAGGGGATGAGCTTGCCGTCGGTGCGGACTTTTTCTTGCAAGGCCTTGAGCGCCTCAATTCGGGCGCTCAAATCAGCCAGTCGTCCGGATTCTTCGTTCACCGCTTTTTGGCGTTCGCGTCGGTCTTCGTCCAGCGCGGGCACTTGCTCTTGCAACTCGTGCAGCCGGGCCTCGGCTTCTGCAGACAAAGCTTGCGCCTCGGCCAATTGCTCTTGGAGCATGTGCAAACGTGTCTCGTCAGGCGCCACCAGCGCATTGCGATCGGTCAGCAGGCGCTCGCGGCGCTGCTCTATTTGGCGCGATTGCTCTTCAACGTTGCGCTGGTCTGCGGCCAGCACGCCAATTTGCTGCTGAACCTGCACCACGCTGGCCCGCTGGGCATTGGCATCGTTTTGGGCTTTGCGCAGCGCATCTTCTAAATCAGGCAAGGCCGTGGCCTGGTCTTCCACTTGGGCGGCCAAGGTCATGCTCTGGTCTTCGGCCATAGCAGCTTGTTCGGCCAGGGTTTCCAGCTCGGTTTGCGCGTCTTGACTGCGCGTGCCCCATTGG
>CAINMN010000324.1 GCA_903850735.1 uncultured Burkholderiales bacterium
CAACTCTTGTTGCCGCTTGGTCGAGTCCACAGAGTAGCTGATGGCTGCATCGAGTTCGATGACCCGTTTGGCCGCAGCCGTGGTGATGGTGTCGAGCTGACGGATGTTTTGCTGCATGCGGGTGGAGATGGCAAAGAAAGTTCCCACCGCCATCGCCACAAACACCATGAACACCACCATGATGACGCGCGAGTGCAGGATGCTGCGCTTGTTGTTATCTGTGATGGTGTCACTGACCGCACGCAATTGATGCCCAATGCTGGCGGCCACCGAGGCGGAGCGGGTCGAGACTTCAGCCGAGTTCAACACCACATTGGTGATGTCTTCGAGTTGGCGCGCCACCTCATCGGCGTCCAGCGGTTTGCCCGACAACTCGGCCAAGGCCTCGGAAGCGGCCTGGACTTCAGCAGCCACGTCGTCGAGATGACTGGCGTGACCGTGCTCGGACGCGGCATCAGCAGCGTCTGGGTCTTGCAGTGTGGGCTCGGTGTCTTGGCCCTTGGTCTCGTCCGACATGTGTTGTTCCGTTTTTTACTTTTCGAGCTTGTCGAGGTTTTCATGGATCAAGGCCACTTGCTCCCTGATCTGTGCCACCCGGCCGCGAAACCCCTCACGCCATAGATCGGCTTGAAGCTTGACGGCTTGAGGCGCAGCCGAGCTTTCATGCGCCTCCTCAGCCATGGCCAGCTCGGCCCCATCATCTAAGTGAGTGTGCGCCAACGCTTCATTTTCATCAATATTTTCAGCATTTTCATGCCAATCATCGGGCTGCGCATGGCCGATATCGACGGATGCCAAGCCGTTGCCACCCGTGGGCAAATGAAGCACGTTGGAGGTCAGCTTTTGACCCGGCACGGGTTCGAGGTGGTCTTGCAAGGCCTGGGCGTCCAGGCTTTGCCGGTTGTCGGACTGGCCGGCTCCGCCCGGCAAAGGCACATGCCGATCGGCCATGCCATCGGCTTCGATGGGGACCTGGTGATTGGTTTGCCCAGCCGATGTCAGGCCTTCCCGGTGGTCGGCCGTCTCGGGCTTGGCCATCGGCGCTGAATGCGGATGGTTGGAATGTTCAGGGGCCGGGCCAGACGCTGGCCCTGAAGCGGCGTTGGCCAAGGACGGCGCAGGGTGCGACGCATCGGCCTGGATGATGGGGCCCTTGGCGGCATCGCGGGCGTCTGTGGCGGGCAATGTCACCCGGTTTTGCAGGCTGTCTTGCGTGGGCAAAAGCGCCAAATTGGGCGCAGCGGCGTCAGTGTCCGGCAACACCTGCAAGTTGTCTGCGGTCGCTTGCGCTTGGATAAGGAGTCGTTGCGCAGCCTCGGCTTTGTCGCTGGGCAAGGCTTGGCGGTTTTCTTCTGAAGTGCCTTCGCTCACGGCTTGAAAACGGTCGGACAGGGCCTCGCGCTCCAGCACGGGCCCATTTTGGTCTGCGCCGGTCGTGAGATGCGCGCCCTGAGTCTGACCGTTCTCAGGTTGCGGCACCAATAGGCCAGGGTCGTTGTGACCCAGGCCATCAGACACTTGGGTTTCGTCATCGGTGTTGATCTGGCGCGACACCAGCTCGCCTTCGGCCTTGTCAACGTTGATGCGGCGGGAAGTGTCGGCTTTGAATTTGCCCGATCGACCCCGAGAGCTTCCGGCATTGCCAGACCCCTCTGACACAC
>CAINMN010000325.1 GCA_903850735.1 uncultured Burkholderiales bacterium
GAGATCCAGGTGCTTTTGGTTTCCAGAAACTCCTTGATCGCGTCCACGCCACTTTCACGCCCGATGCCCGAGTGCTTCATGCCACCGAACGGCATCATGTAGCTCACGGCGCGGTAGGTGTTGACCCAGACCGTGCCGGCCTCCAAGGCTTTGGACATGCGCATGGCGCGGCCCATGTTTTGCGTCCAGACACCTGCAGCCAAGCCATAGACGGTGTCGTTGGCCATGCGAATCGCTTGTGCTTCATCCTCGAAGCCCATGATGGACAAGACCGGACCAAATACCTCTTCGCGGGCAATGCGCATCTCGGGCTTCACGTCCACAAAGATCGTGGGCTCTACAAATTGGCCGCCTGAAAGATCGGATTGCGTGGCTGGGCCACCCCCTAGAACACAGCGCGCGCCTTCGGCCTTGGCGATGTCCATGTAGTCCAGCACCTTGCGGTACTGGCCGGGCGTGGTGATGGGGCCGATGTTGGTGTCTGGCAGCATGGGGTTGCCCTTGCGAGCACTCGCGCCAAGTTCCACCAGACTTTGGGTGAATTTTTCCTTGATCGAGTTTTGCACCAGCAAGCGCGAGCCGGCAATGCAGGTCTGGCCGGTGGCCGCAAAAATTCCGGAGACCACGCCTGCCACCGCCTGATCGATGTCGCAGTCATCGAAAACGATGTTGGGCGATTTGCCGCCCAGCTCCAAGGACACCCGCTTCATCTTCGCCGCAGCTTGTGCGTAGATGCGTGCACCGGTGGTGTCGGATCCGGTGAAGGTGATCTTGGCCACACCGGGATGGTCCACCAACGCGGAGCCGACTTCATGCCCCAGCCCGGCAACCACGTTGAAGACGCCATCCGGGAAGCCTGCTTCGCGCACCAGGGCGGCATATTCCAAGGTCGATGCGGAGGCAAATTCAGAGGGCTTGATCACCACGGTGCAGCCCGCAGCCAGCGCCGGAGCGCACTTCCAGGCAATGAACAAAAGAGGGGAGTTCCATGCCGTGATGGCGCCCACCACGCCCACGGGCTCTTGCCGCGAGAATGCAAACATCTCCGGCTTGTCAATTGGCATCACGCGGCCTTCCACTTTGTCGGCCAGGCCACCGAAATAACGCCACCATTCGGGGTGATAGTTCAACTGACCGCGCATTTCGGCCAACAACTTGCCGTTGTCACGCACTTCAATTTCTGCCAAGCGCTGGGCGTCGCGCGTCACCAGGTCGGCCAGTTTCAGCATGAGCTTGCCGCGCTCGGTGGCTGTCATGGTGTGCCAGGGGCCTTCTTTCAAGGCGCGAGAGGCTGCAGCGACGGCGCGATCCACATCTTTCTCGCAGCCTTGCGGAATGCGGGCCCAGGCTTGGCCTGTGTAGGGATCCACCGTGTCCATCCAGCGTCCGCTGAGGGGGTCGACGTAGTGGCCGTCAATGAAATGTTGGTAGGTTTGCATGTGCGTCGTGCTTGAGTGGAAGCGCGCTTCAGGTGCGCGTGAGGCGAGTCAGTGTTTCGTTGAGGGCTTGGCCCGGCAAGATGCCCATGGCGCGTGCCAAGGCATTGACGTGCGACACCACGCCGTGATCCCACATGTCCTGGCTGTCACCGATGCGCCCACTGACATGCGACACCGTGCCGCCGGCAACGCCGCGGTCTTGCAGCATATCGAGCGCGGCAATGCCTGCATCGTCCTTGCCGACACCGGCGTCGTTGAAAAAGGCCGCACGCAGCGGCACCTCCAGGGCAAACTCGCCTGAACTGGCGCCACCATGAGAGCCTGACACCACGATCGTGTCTTCATCTTCAGGTGAAACTTTGGTGATCGAGTCCATCACCAAGACGCGACCACGCGGGCCGCTGGCTACTTCTTTCTTTAACAATTTCTTCTCCGGGGGCTGGGGTCAGGTCTTGAGTTTTGCCTTTTTTCTGTGGATAACTCAACTGGTTAGCCAGCACATGTAGTTATCCACAGAAAAAAGGCAAAACTCAAGACCTGACCCCCTCCATCACTTCACAGAAGCGCGGTGTTTCTCAAGTTCGGCCAGGGTTTGGCGAACAACGTCTTCACCCAAGGTGCGGGTGTACTTTTCGTACACCGGCTTGAGCATCTCGCGCATGCGGGCGCGTTCCGCCGGGGCGATCTCGGTGTAGATGCCGCCCTTGGCCTTGATTTGTGCCAACAACTTGGGATCTTCCGAGCGCTGGTAGTTGCGCTCAAAGTCGCGTGCGGTGTTGCAGGTTTCTTGCATCAGTTTTTGTTCTGCGGGCGAGAGCTGGTCCCAGAATTTCTTACCCGCCAGGATCACTGCGCCTCCGTAGATGTGCCCGGTGTTGCTGATGTATTTCGTGACCTCGTAAAACTTGTTGCCATGAATGTTGTTGTATGGCGTTTCCTGACCGTCAATCGCCTTGGACTCCAGTGCGGTAAAAACTTCGGTGAACGCCATGGGCGTGGCATTGGCGCCCAGCGTGTTGAAGATGTCGATGAATACCGGATTCTGAATGGTGCGAATCTTCAAGCCCTTGAGGTCTTCGGCTTTGACAATCGGACGGCGGCTGTTCGTGACATGACGGAAGCCTGTTTCGAAATAGCACAAGCCCACCAAATTTTTCTCAGACACGCGCTCCAGCAAGCGACGGCCGATGGGGCCATTTAGAATCAGATCGACTTCCTTGAAATCGGTGAACAAGAAGGGCAGGTCAAAAACGCCAAACTCTTTCACCACCGACGCTGCCGCAGCCGTGGACACCAGTGCGATTTCCAGAATGCCACCTTGCGCTGCAGAAATTGATTGCAGCTCGGCGCCCAACTGGCCATCGGGGAAGCCAATCATCTTCAGCTTGCCGCCACTTTTTTGCGCCAGGATTTCCGCGTACTTTTCCACGCCGACTTGAAAGGGATGGTCTTTGGGGACCACGTGGCTGACGCGGATGGTCCGCTCTTTAAAGTCGCCACTGGCTTGTTGTGCATGTGATGCCAGCGGCAGCACAGCGGCTGCGGCCAAGGCCATCAGTGAGGTTTTCCAATGTTTCATAAAGTCTCCTAAGGGGTTGTGAGGGTGACGGCGCCTTGCGAGGCGTCGCTGACCAGGCGTGCATATTTCGCAATCACGCCTGTGGCAGAGGGGGACATGGGACGAGGTTGCCAATCGCGCAGCCGTTGCTGTAGCTGCGCTTCAGAAATTTCAATATGGAGTTGGCGTCCCGGGACATCAATCAGCAGGACGTCACCTTCTTGCACCACGGCAATGGGACCCCCGTTCGCCGCTTCAGGCACCACATGGCCGATGACAAAGCCTCGGCTCGCGCCCGAAAAGCGTCCGTCGGTGATCAAAGCGACTGTGTCGCCCAGGCCAGCGCCTTGCAGTGCGCCGGTGACCAGTTGCATCTCGCGCATGCCCGGTCCGCCGCGCGGCCCCTCGTTGCGCAAGACCATCACATCGCCGGGCAGGATGGTGCCCGACTTGATGGCCTGAAACGCATCTTCTTCACACTCGAAGACACGGGCAGGACCGCGGTGGGTGTCTTTCGACTGCCCCGAGAGCTTGATCACACAACCACCCGGCGCGAGGTTGCCGCGCAAAATGGCCAACCCGCCCTCGGCCTTCATCGGGTTGGACAAAGGACGAATCACTTGTTGTCCCTCGGGCTCGGTGGCCAGCTGGATTTCCTCACCCAGCGTGCGCCCAGTGACGGTGCGTTCTTCAGCATGCAACAGGCCCGCTTCCAGCAAGCGCTTGCCCACCACCGGCATGCCACCAGCGGCATGCAACTCGGGTGCGGTGAATTGTCCCCAGGGCCGCATATCGGCCAGCACGGGCGTGCGACGTGAGATGGGGTCGAAGTCGTCAATGGCCAGCGCCACCTCAAACTCGCGCGCCATCGCCAGTAAGTGCAAGACCGCATTGGTCGAGCCGCCCGTGGCCATGACGCCGGTGATGGCGTTTTCAAAGCTGCGGCGATTCACCAGCGCACGCGGTGTCACGCCGCCATGCAATAAACCCATGACCAGCTGCCCACAAGCCTGCGCCGAGGCGTTCTTGGTGCTGTCCAGCGCAGGGATGCCATTCAAGCCAAGGGGCGACAAGCCCATCATCTCGCACGCGGTCGCCATGGTGTTGGCGGTGAATTGGCCGCCGCAAGCACCGGCGCCGGAGCAGGCATGGTCTTCCACGTCCTTGAACTCTTGTTCATTGATGTGGCCTGCGTTGAAGGCACCAATGGCTTCGTACAGTTCCTGAATGGTCAAACGGCGGTCGCCAAACAGTCGGTTGGGTTGGGTACATGCACCCGAGGCGATGGAGCCGCTGTACAGCAACAGTCCCGGCAGGTTCAAGCGTCCCAGCGCCATGGCCATGGCCGGAATGGTCTTGTCGCATCCAGCAATCACCACCAAGGCATCCAGCATGTGCCCACGAGCCACCAGTTCAACCGAGTCGGCAATCAGTTCCCGGCTGATGAGCGATGTTTTCATGCCCTCGGTGCCGGTGGTGATGCCGTCGTTGATCGAGACGGTGTTGATCTCCAGCGGCGTGCCGCCCGCCGCCCGGATGCCCGCCATCACTTCGGCGGCCAAGACGCGGTGGTTCAAATTGCAGGGCATGGTGCCAATCCAGCAGTGCGCCACGCCCACTTGCGGTTTGCGCAGATCGTCATCTTGCAGGCCGATGGCTTTGAGCATGCCACGTGCCACAGCACGGTCGGGACCATCCAGCAAGGCCCGGCTGCGATGCCGGGGGTCGAAGGGTGTTTCACTCATGCGGCGCTTTGCATGGGATGAAGCGCCAAGAAGGCTGAAACTTCGGCCAGTGTTTCCTCTGGGGCTTCTTCGGGAATGAAGTGGCCGCAGGGCATGGCTCGACCGGTGACCTGTTCGGCCACGGCGCGCCAATCGGCAAGGCAGTCGAACATGTTGCCGACGACGCCCTCGGCGCCCCACAGCGCCATCATCGGCATTTTGAGCTTCAAGCCCGCCGCACGGTCGGCACGGTCGTGCTCCAAATCGATGGTGCCGGCGGCGCGGTAGTCCTCGCAGCTGGCATGAATCGCTGCTGGGTCGGCAAAGCAGCGCACATACTCGCTGACGGCTTCTTTGGAAAACTTGCTCAGATCGGGCTCTTCGCGCCCCACGCGCCCGAGAATATTGAAGGGCACCTGGCCTTGCAGCATCTGCTCGGGCAAGGGAGGAGGTTGCAGCATGAAAAACCAGTGGTAGTAAGCGCGCGCAAAAGCCATGTCGGTGCGTTCGAACATGCGCAGGGTGGGGGAGATGTCCATCACGGTCAGGCTGTGCACTTGCTGTGGATGGTCTGCGGCCAGCCGATGGCTGACACGCCCGCCGCGGTCATGGCCTATCAGGTGGAATTTTTGGAAGCCCAAATCGGCCATGAGCTCCACCATGTCGCGTGCCATGGCGCGTTTGGAATAGTTGGCATGGTCCGGCAGTCCCACCGGTTTGGAGGAGTCGCCATAGCCTCGCAAGTCAGGGCAGACCACGGTGTAGTGTTGGGCCAGTTCAGGTGCGAGGTGGTGCCAGCATGCATGGGTTTGCGGATAGCCATGCAACAACAACACAGGCTCACCGGCACCTGCGCGGCGGTAATGGATGTTGGCGCCGCTGGATTGAAAACGGCCGACCTCAAAGCCAGGAAACAGGCTCATGGAACAACTCCTGAAAAATCAATGGGCGGTGCGAAGCCGTGCGCGCACTTGCGCCGCAGTGGCCAGGGTGCCGCCTGCCGATTCAATGCGACGGCGGGCATCGCGCAGCAGCGTCAGGTTGTCTTGCGGGCAACCCATGGGAGCGTCTTCCAGTCCCACCCGGACATGCCCACCCAGCGAGACCGCATGCTCTATCAGATTGCCCAGTTCCACGCCCAGTCCAGCAATCATCCAGGGCGACTCGGGTTGTTCTTGTGCCAGCAGTCGCAAATAAGCATCCAGCGCCCATTCGGTGGGCGGGAAGCCAAAGGCGATGGCTTGCGAGAACATCAGGCGGTAAATCGGCATGGGCGCGCCAGGGTAGGCGCGGTGCAAGGCTGCACCCAGGCGCATGAAGCCCGGCTCGTAAATCGCATACGAGGGCGTGATGTGGTGCTGTTGCGCCAGCCCCAAGCCATAGCGCACATGGGATTCGGGGTTGGCATACACAAACCCCTCTTTGTCGGCCTGGATGTCGGCATAGTGGCTGATGTTGGTGGAACCCGGGTCCACCACAGACCATTCAATCAGGCCGGCGCGCACCAATTTGTCGACGGCCGCGTAGCGTTGCGCTGGCGTCAAGGTGCTGGGCGCGTCCACGCTGCCGGCGAAGGGCAGGGTGCCGTAGCAGATGACATCGGCACGGGCACGAATGCGCTCGATGATTGGGGCATAAATTTCATAGTCATCACGCTGTCGACCGGTGTCGGGGTCGTAGGCATGGAAATGAATGATGGATGCGCCTTCGGCAGCACAGGCCAGGGCCTGCTCGACGATTTCATCCGCCAGAACCGGGATGTTGGGTTGGCGCACGCGGGACCAGGGGCCATTGATGGCCACTTCAAGCCAGGTGGGATGTGTCACTTGGTTCTCCTGCGCACAGGTGCAGCGGCTTTGGGTTCGGTATGTGGCGCGTAGTGCTTGTTCGCGCGCTTGAGGTGGGCGATCAAGGTTTTCGCTGCGCCATCAGGGTCGTGGGCCTCAATGCACTTGAACATTTTGATGTGCTCGTTCAACGAGGTTTTCTCGGCGCCCGGGGCGCGCACGGCCTCGTGATGGAATTGCTCCAGCCACTCCAGCATGGCTTGCGAGACCGCTTTGTAAATCGCATTGCCCGAGATTTCAGCGATGCCGCGGTGAAAGGCCATGTCGGTGACCAAAAAGCGTTGCGAATCTTCCAGTGAGGATTTGTGGTCTTCCAGCAGTGCACGCAAGTGTTCGATTTGTTCGGGCGTGGCGCGCTGGGCCGCCGTGCGAATCATGGCCACCTCGAATTGCAAGCGTGCCTCTTTCAATTGCTCCAACAAGTCGCTCGAACCCGAGAGCAAATGCATGGCGGCATCGGAAATCTGGCTGATCACCGTGTTGGCCGACAGCGGCAGCACCCGTGCGCCCTCGCCGTGCACGATGCCCACCACGCCCATGCGTTCCAGGGTTTGCAAAGCTTCACGCACCGCAGGTCGGCCCACGCCCAGATTGGCCATGATGTCGCGCTCGGAGGGCAGCAGCGATCCGACCGGGAACTCTCCCGAGCGGATGCGTGGCAGCAAGCGGTCGAGCACTTCGTGCGAGAGCTTGCGCCTAGCGATGGGCAAGCCATCGGTGACGGGCGTCGGTTGACGACCCGGGGGAGTTCTTACATAATCGTCATTCATGTACTCATCATACCAGTTGGCAGATGAAATGCAAGAACCTTTTTCAACCACCCTCAAGGAGACTTCATGGAACGACGTTCCTTCATTCAAACCGCAGCCGTTGGCGCTGCCCTGGCGGCGCCCGCTGTGGTGCGGGCCCAGCCTCAGATTCGCTGGCGCTTGGCCTCCAGCTGGCCGACGGCCCTGGACACCATTTATGGGGGTGCAGACACGGTTGCCAAGCGCGTCTCAGCCGCGACCGGTGGGCGCTTTGAAATCAGCGTGCATGGCCCCGGTGAGTTGGTGCCGGCCTTGCAAGTGGCCGACGCTGTGCAACAGGGCACGGTGGAATGCGCACACACCGCGTCGGTGTTCTTCTTTGGCAAGGACCCCACCTTTGCGCTGGATGGCCAGATTCCCTTTGGCATGACCTCGCGCCAAATGACCGCCTGGATGTACAGCGGTGGCGGCTTGCAGTTGCTGCGCGAGTTTTACCGCGACTACAACATCGTGAACTTTGCCTGCGGCAACACCGGCACCCAGATGGGCGGCTGGTTCCGCAAGGAAGTGAAGTCCTTGAACGATGTCAAAGGCCTGAAGTTCCGCATCGGTGGCTTTGGCGGCTTGGTATTGCAGCGTTTGGGATTGGTGCCTCAAAACCTGCCCGGCGGTGAGATTTACACCTCGCTGGAGAAAGGCACTATCGATGGCGCTGAATTTGTGGGGCCCTATGACGATGAGAAGCTGGGTTTCTACAAAATTGCCAAGGTCTACCACTACCCCAGCTACTGGGATCCCTGCGGCCAGATCACCATGTATGTGAATTCCAAGGCCTGGGAAGCGCTGCCCAAGGACTATCAGCAAATTTTCGAGATGGCATGCAGTGACGCGCACGTGGAAATGCAGGCTAAGTACGATGCCCGCAACCCCGATGCCCTGCGCCGATTGGTCGCCAACGGCGTTCAGGTGCGCCCCTTCCCCAAGGATGTGGGCGTCGCCGCCTGGAAGGCCAGCAACGATATTTACGCGGAGCTGTCCGAAAAGAACGCAAAGTGGAAAAAGATCTACGCCAGCTTCGCGAAATTCCGCGACGACCAAATTCTCTGGTCTCGTTTCGCTGAAGGGGCTTACGAAAACCTCTTGCTGCAAATGCGCAACCCTAAGTGAGGGATCATGGGGTCAGGTCTTGAGTTTTGCCTTTTTTCTGTGGATAACTCAAGAGGTCAACCAGCGCATGTAGTTA
>CAINMN010000326.1 GCA_903850735.1 uncultured Burkholderiales bacterium
CCGCAGCTGTATTGGTTTTGCTACTCCAACCAAATCGTCACCCCCAAGACCACCCACGTACTGGATATTTCTTCGGTGGCTTTGCATGCCGATTTGTTTGGCTATCCCCTGTGGGTCAAGGGTACGGTCGCTGGTGCCAAGCGGGTCTATAACGCCGGGCAAGCGGCCTATGAAGCCAGCTTGCTGGCGGCCAAGTGGGGTGGCGGCGTTTTGCTACAAGAAGCCATCGAAGGCTCGGAGCACGTCGTGTCCATGGTGGCACGTGAAGACGGCTCGTGTTTGGCGATGACCATGATGCGCAAAATTGGTCTCAATGCGCGTGGCAAAGGCATGGTAGGTTCGGTGGTGGAAGACCCCAGCTTGCGCAAACTGGCGCTGCATATCCTCTCCAAGCTCAACTGGCGCGGCCCCTTAGAGCTTGAATTTGTGCGCTCACAAAGCAATGGGCAGTTTTATTTGCTCGAGGTGAACTGCCGCTTTCCCTCTTGGATTTACCTCACCGCCTTGGCCGGTGCCAACCAGCCCATGGCCTTGGTCAAAGAAATTTTGGAGCCCGGTAGCAGAGCCCCTAAGCAAGCGCAAATTGGTGCCATGTATGCCCGTGATGTGCAAGAAATGGTGGTGCCAGCCTCTTCTATCGTCAAGCTAGCCCGCACAGGTTCCTCTGATGTTCCGGCACCTGCCATCGTGAAGTCCCGCCGTGGCGATGTGTCTGTTGCCGTCACAGGCATATCCGCATTGGAGTTAACACAACCAGGTTTGGGTGTGGGCCGCAGCTTGCGAGCAGCGCCTGAGGTGGCGAAAGTCATTGGTCTAGGCTACGCCTCCACCGACACGGGACTGTTTCGCAAAGAAATCTTTGATGTGTGTGCCCGCATGCCCATCGATGAAAACGAGGACAAACCCGAGCGCTGCGACGAAGCCACCTTGAACCGCTTGCTGGCCATCCAAAAAGCGCATGGCTTGGACATGGTCATCCCTAATTTGGATGTAGAAATCGCTCGCTACCAAAGGCTGTCAGGAGAATTGCGCTCGCATGGTATCCATACCTTGTTGCCCACGCCCGAAGCCACTGACAAGCTCAGCAAACAAGGCCTCATCAAATTAAGCAACCGTAACGCTCAAGTTGATTTTGACTTTCCGCCCACGGTGGTGGTGAGCAGCAAAAAAGACCTGCAAGCCGCATGGAAACGGTTTGGTTCGCCCATGATGATCAAGGGCATGGACTCTCTGGCCACCAAGGTGTTCAGTTTGGCGCAAGCCGAGTTGGCTTTTTCGCGCTACAAAGAATTTGGCGAGAACAAAATCATTGTGCAAGCCGTGGTGTTTGGTGAGGAGTTCAGCATTGGCGTGGTCTGCGACAGCAGCAGCGACTTGTTTGATGCCTTACCACTGAAAAAAACCGTGATGTGCGAACGCGGAAAAACCTGGTCGGGCATCAAAGTGGACATGCCTGATGTGATGCAGCGCTTGGCTGTTTTGTTGAAAAAGGTCGGCTGGCAAGGTCCTGCGGATGTGGAACTTATTCGCGACATCACCACCGACCGCATGATCTTGATCGAGGTCAATCCGCGTTTCCCCGCTTGGATTGGGTATGGCCAATTGGTCAACAGCAATTTGCCGCGACAGCTTATGCTTAAAGCCCTGGGCAGAGAACCCTTGCCCATGCCCAAAGCACCCGCTTTGGACAAAGATCTGGTGTTTTTACGCACTGCCCAAGAAATTCCAGCCAGCGCCAGCGCCATGGCCATGTTTATTAACCGAGGTGAGATTCGTCATGCTAGTAGCCGTTAAAAAGAAATATGAAACCCCTCGCTTGGAGCAATTGGCTACCCAGCAAGGCATGCAAAAACACCGCGTGCATGAAATCAAATCAGAGGACGGTGAATTTGACGAAATGGGCGACGTCAATGAACTGCTGGCCGAGTTTGGCTCGCCGCTTTACATCGTGTCTGAGAAGGCAGTTCGTACGCTGTACCGCTCATTTCGCGATGCGTTCACCGCACCCGGCATAGACACCATCATTGGTTATTCCTACAAAACCAATTACCTGCCAGCCGTGTGTGCCATCTTCCAACAAGAAGGCGCATGGGCCGAAGTGGTCTCCGGCATGGAGTACGACTTGGCCCGCTCACTCAATGTGCC
>CAINMN010000327.1 GCA_903850735.1 uncultured Burkholderiales bacterium
GAGCGCATCCAGGCCAACCCGGACAACCTGCCGCGCTTGCTGGCCATGGACCCGGCGCGCTACATCGCGGTCATGAGCCATTGGCTGGACATTTTCTTGAAGGGTCCGCGCAAGCCCGTGCTGGGCATGACCGAGGAGGCCATGCGGGCCATTCGTGTGCCCACCCTGGTGGTGCCCGGCAATGACAAAACCCACGACGCGGCCGGCGGGCGCGCCGCTGCCGCCCTCATTCCCGGCAGCGTCTTGTATGAACTGCCGATTGAAGACCAGGATGTCCCCGTCTTGCCCTTCTCGGCCTGGGCTGAGCACGAGCCCACGCTGGCCGAATTGTTTGCCGATTTCATCCAGGGCTGAGAGGGTGGGACAATACGTCCATGCACCCCAAAGCCCTGTTAGACGCCTGCACCGAACTGGTCCGGCTGATTCTCAAGTTTGACCACCCCGCCGATGCGGTGGTTTCCAAGTTTTTTCGCGACCACCGCAGGACCTATGCCTTCGGCCCGCGCGAGCGCGCCTCGCTGGCCGAGACGGTCTACAACGTGTTGCGCTTCAAGCTGCGCTACGACCATTTCGCGCCCTCGGGCTCGGGCCCGAAAGAGCGCCGCCTGGCCATCCTGGGCTTTGCGCAGCATTTGCAAGACAGCGCGGTGGGCAAACCGGGCGCACTGGATTTTTTAAAAGATGCGCTCTTCGCCAACGAGCGCACCTGGCTGGACAACTGTTTGCAAATCCAAACGGCCGACTTGCTCGAGCGCCATCGGCACAACCTGCCCGAGTGGCTGGTGCAACCGCTCAAGGCGCAACTGGGCCAAGACGGTGGGCAAGAATTTTGGGCGCTGGTGGACAGCTTTCAGCACAGTGCCACCCTGGACCTGCGCGTCAACAGCTTCACCGACAAGCGCGCCGATGTTCAAAAAGAACTGAAGCTCGCGGGCCTGAGTTCGCAGCCGACGCCGTATTCACCCTGGGGATTGCGCATCCAGGGCAAGCCGTCCTTGACCAAGCTGGACGCCTTCGTCCGCGGTGCCATCGAAGTGCAGGATGAGGGCTCGCAGCTGTTGTCGCTCCTGGTCGACGCCAAGCGCGGCGAGATGGTGGTCGATTTTTGTGCCGGTGCCGGCGGCAAAACCCTGGCCCTGGGCGCCGCCATGCGCAGCACGGGCCGCCTCTATGCCTTTGACACCTCCGCCCACCGCCTGGAGGCCCTGAAACCGCGTTTGGCGCGCAGCAAACTCTCCAATGTGCACCCGGCGGCCATTGCCCACGAGCGCGATGAGCGCATCAAGCGCCTGTCCGGCAAGATTGACCGCGTGCTGGTCGATGCCCCATGTTCTGGCTTGGGCACGCTGCGGCGCAACCCCGACCTGAAATGGCGGCAGTCGCCCCAGGCCGTGGTGGAACTGGTGCAAAAGCAAACCGCCATTCTGGCCAGCGCGGCGCGCTTGGTGAAGTCGGGTGGCCGCCTGGTCTACGCCACCTGCAGCGTCTTGCCCGAAGAAAACGAGCAGATTGCCGCGGCTTTCTCGGCCGCGCATCCCGGCTTCAAGCCGGTGCCCGTGGCCAGCTTGCTGGAAGAGCTGAAAGTCGCCAACGCCGCGCAACTGTGTACATCCGATGGGCTTTACCTGCGTTTGTGGCCGCATCGCCACGGAACCGACGGCTTCTTTGCGTCGGTTTGGATTGCCGCGTAAAATGGTCGGGTTCTCGAGAGAACACTTTTGAGTTAAAGGTTGCACATGTTTGTACTGAATCTGCCCTGGGTGGATGCGCTTTTGAATTGGTTGGCCTACGGTCTGTGGGATTTGAGCGCTTGGCAAATCGTTCTTTACACCCTGGCCACCACCCACATCACCATTGCGGGCGTCACCATTTACCTGCACCGCCACCAGGCCCACCGTTCGCTGGACCTGCATTGGCTGCCTTCGCATTTCTTCCGCCTGTGGCTGTGGTTGGGCACGGGCATGCAAACCAAGGCCTGGGCTGCCATTCACCGCAAGCACCACGCCAAATGCGAAACCGCGGAAGACCCCCACAGCCCGCAAACCCGTGGCTTGAAAACCGTGTTCTGGCAAGGTGCCGAGCTCTACCGTGCCGAGGCCAACAACGCCGAAACCCTGTCCAAGTTCGGCCACGGCACACCTGACGATTGGGTGGAGCGCAACGTCTACAGCCGCTTCCCATGGCAAGGCGTGGGTCTGATGCTGATCATCAACCTGGCCCTGTTTGGCGCCCTGGGCTTGACGGTCTGGGCCGTGCAAATGCTGTGGATTCCCGTGACCGCCGCTGGCGTCATCAACGGCATCGGCCACTTCTGGGGCTATCGCAACTTCGAGGCGCCCGACGCCAGCACCAACATCTCCCCCTGGGGCATCATCATTGGTGGCGAGGAGTTGCACAACAACCACCACACCTATCCCACCTCGGCCAAGCTGTCGGTCAAGCCCTACGAGTTCGACATCGGCTGGCTCTACATCCGCATTCTGGAAACCCTGGGCCTGGCCCATGTGAAAAAGACGCCGCCCAAGCTCGCCTTTGGCGACATCCAGCCTGTAGCCAACGAAAAAACCCTGGAGGCCGTCATTGCCAACCGCTATGAGGTGATGGCCCATTACGCCCGCCAACTGCGCCTGGCTTGCCAGCAAGACCTGCGCGCGCTCCAGCAGCGCCCCACCGATGCCGTGGTGCAAGCCGCGCGCCGCTGGATGCACCGTGATGTCGAAAAAGTGCCGGCCTCAGCCCTGAGCCTGCTGGCCCAAGCGCGCGCTGCCTTGCCGCAAGTGGACACCATGGTGCGCATGCGCGAAGAGTTGCGCCAACTCTGGCTCAACACCCACCGCTCCCGCGAGCAGTTGGCGGCCGACCTGCAGGCCTGGTGCAAGCGGGCCGAAGACAGCGGCGTGGCTGCGTTGCAAGAGTTCTCGGTGCGTCTGCGAGCTGCCCGCGCCTGAGTCCTTCGGCTTTTGCAGACAACAAAAATCCCGCTCGAGAGCGGGTTTTTTTGTGGGGAGAAACGCCTGAATTACTTCAGCTTGGTTTCTTTGTATTCCACGTGCTTGCGAGCTTTCGGATCAAATTTCATGATCGTCATTTTCTCGGGCATGGTTTTCTTGTTCTTGCTGGTGGTGTAGAAGTGGCCAGTGCCAGCTGTCGATTCCAGCTTGATTTTTTCGCGTCCGCCTTTGGAAGCCATGAGGGTGTCCTTTCAGTGTGAGGGGATCAGGCTTGACCGCGTGCACGCAGGTCGGCGAGCACGGCATCAATGCCATTTTTGTCGATCAGGCGCAGTGCGGCGCTGGAGACGCGCAGGCGCACCCAACGGTTTTCGCTTTCCACCCAGAAACGGCGGTATTGCAGGTTCGGCATGAACCGACGCTTGGTTTTGTTGTTGGCGTGGGAAACATTGTTGCCCACCATCGGGCCTTTGCCCGTGACTTCACATACGCGTGCCATGAGGACACTCCATGAATAACGGCTGACTGCTGTCGCAGCGAGCCTCACCTCGCCAGATCGGGGGGCGGTATCCCCTGGCATCCCATCACGGGGTGCCGGCTTGCTGACCCGGTTGGATTCAGCAAAGCCTTAGATTATAACCACATCCCAGGGGTTACTGTTCCAGGAAGCGTTGGGCGTCCAGGGCGGCCATGCAGCCGGTGCCGGCGCTGGTGATGGCCTGGCGATACACATGGTCTTGCACGTCGCCGGCGGCAAACACGCCGGGCACGCTGGTCATGGTGGCAAAGCCCTGCAGACCGCTGCGGGTGACGATGTAGCCGTCCTTCATGTCCAGCTGGCCCTTGAAAATGTCGGTGTTGGGCTGGTGGCCAATGGCGATGAAGCAGCCCTGCACCTTCAAGTCCTCGGTGCGGCCGTCGTTGCGCTTGACGCGCACCCCGGTCACGCCCGAGGTGTCGCCCAGCACTTCGTCCAGCACGCTGTTGACCTGCAGCACGATTTTGCCGCTGGCCACTTTTTCCATCAGCTTGTCGATCATGATGGGCTCGGCGCGGAACTTGTCGCGGCGGTGGATCAGGTGCACCTGGCTGGCGATGTTGGAGAGGTACAAAGCCTCTTCCACGGCGGTGTTGCCGCCGCCCACCACGCAGACCGGTTGCTCGCGGTAAAAGAAGCCGTCACAGGTGGCGCAGCCCGAGACGCCGCGGCCCATGAAGGCCTCTTCCGAGGGCAGGCCCAGGTACTTGGCCGAGGCGCCGGTGCAAATGATCAGCGCGTCGCAGGTGTAGGTGCCGCTGTCGCCGGTCAGGCGAAACGGGCGCTGGCTGAAGTCCACCTGGTTGATGTGGTCGAACACGATTTGCGTGTTGAAGCGCTCGGCGTGCTCTTGAAAGCGCTGCATCAGGTCCGGTCCTTGCACGCCATGCACATCGGCGGGCCAGTTGTCGACCTCGGTGGTGGTCATCAGCTGGCCGCCTTGGGCCATGCCGGTGATCAGCAAGGGTTTGAGGTTGGCGCGGGCAGCGTAAACAGCGGCGGTGTAGCCGGCAGGGCCGGAGCCGAGAATCAGAACTTGGGCGTGTTGTGAGGTGGACATGGTGTGCAGACAAGAGGAGGGCAGCCCCCTGGCCGCCAGACCACCATTGTAAGAAGCCCGCCATGGCCTGGCTTTTTCAGGTTTGTTGAGCCTGTGAACGGCGCTGGGGATCGGTTAAGCTTCGGTGCCTGACATGACCTACTCTTTGCACACCCTTCAAAACGATGCGCCTGCGCCTGCCGAGACCACCGGCTTTCGGCGTTTTGCCCAGGAAATTGCCCTCACTGTGGGCTTTGTGTTCCTGTCCTTTTGGTTTTTGGCGCTGGTGACCCATTCGGTCAGCGACCCTGCCTGGACCACTTCGGGCACCATCGGTGTGGTTCACAACTGGGGTGGGCGCCTGGGCGCTTGGCTGGGGGACCTGAGTTTCTTCCTGTTTGGCTACTCGGTGTGGTGGTGCTTTGTGGCCGCTTTGCTGAGTTGGCTGGCCGCCTTGGCAAACCGCCTGCGCACCGAATCCGACGAAGAGGATGCGCCGCCGAAGGGATGGATCCACACCCGCTGGGCTTTTTGGGCCGGCATGGTCATCCTGATGCTGGCCAGCACAGGCCTGGAGTGGACCCGCCTGTACCGCTTTGAAGACCGCTTGCCGGGCCATCACAGCGGCGGCGTGCTGGGCTACCTCACAGGCTCTTCAGGCCTGCATTGGCTGGGCTTCAACGGCTCGGGCCTGATCTTCATTGTGTTCATGGTGGTGAGCCTGTCCTGGGTGTTTCGATTCTCCTGGGTCGGGCTGGCCGAGGGCATTGGCGCGCGCATCGACGGCTTGCTGCAGGCGCAGCGCGAAAAACGCGAGCGTGCCGAAGACATGGCCATGGGCCACATGGCCGCCAAAGAGCGCGAAGAGGTGGTGCAGGAAGAGCGCATCGAAATCGAAGAGCAGCACCCGGCCCCCATCCTGATTGTGGAGCCCGAGGTGGTCGAGATCCCCAAGAGCACCCGGGTGGCGCGCGAGCGGCAAAAGCCTTTGTTCAGCGAAATGCCCGACTCACGCCTGCCGCAGGTGGATTTGCTCGACAGCATGACCGCGCGCCAGGACACGGTGTCGCCCGAAACGCTGGAAATGACCAGCCGCATGATCGAGAAAAAGCTGAAAGACTTCGGCGTCGAAGTGCGCGTGGTGGCCGCCGCCCCGGGCCCGGTGATCACCCGCTACGAAATCGAGCCCGCCACCGGCGTCAAAGGCTCGCAGGTGGTGAACCTGGCCAAAGATTTGGCGCGCTCGCTCAGCCTGGTCTCCATCCGCGTGGTGGAAACCATTCCAGGCAAAAACTACATGGCGCTGGAATTGCCCAACGCCAAACGCCAGTCCATCAAGCTCAGCGAAATTCTGGGCTCGCAAATTTACAACGAAGCCAAGTCCATGCTGACCATGGGCTTGGGCAAAGACATTGTGGGCAACCCGGTGGTGGCCGACCTGGCCAAAATGCCGCACGTGCTGGTCGCAGGCACCACCGGCTCTGGCAAGTCGGTGGGCATCAACGCGATGATCCTTTCGCTTCTGTACAAGGCCGAGGCCCGCGACGTGCGCCTGTTGATGATCGACCCCAAGATGCTGGAGATGTCGGTCTACGAGGGCATCCCGCACCTGCTGGCGCCGGTGGTCACCGACATGAAGCAGGCGGCCCACGGCTTGAACTGGTGCGTGGCCGAGATGGAAAAGCGCTACAAGCTGATGAGCAAGATGGGTGTGCGCAACCTGGCCGGTTTCAATACCAAGATCGACGAGGCCAAGGCCCGCGGCGAGTTTATTTACAACCCCTTCAGCCTCACACCGGAAAGCCCGGAGCCGCTGAGCCGCTTGCCACACATCGTGGTGGTGATTGACGAGCTGGCCGACCTGATGATGGTAGTGGGCAAGAAAATTGAGGAACTCATTGCCCGTCTGGCGCAAAAGGCGCGCGCCGCCGGCATCCATTTGATTCTGGCTACCCAGCGCCCCAGCGTGGACGTGATTACCGGACTGATCAAGGCCAATATCCCCACGCGCAGTGCGGTCCAAGTGAGCAGCAAGATTGACAGCCGCACCATCCTCGACCAACTGGGCGCCGAGGCGCTGCTGGGCATGGGCGACATGCTCTACATGC
>CAINMN010000328.1 GCA_903850735.1 uncultured Burkholderiales bacterium
GACCTGCTGGTGCACTGCGCCCAGGAAATGAACCATCTCGCCGGCATCTTGCCAGACCTCTATGCAACGTTCGGCCCTGGACACAAGGGCTAAGGTAATTCACATGCAAAAAACCCTTGCGCCAGGCGCCACATTCCGCCGTGGGGACGCCGGCTTCGATGCAGCGGTGCTCAGTACCAGTTTTACCGTGCGCGACCCAGGGCGCCGCCCTGAGATCGTCGTGCAAGCCAATAACGCGGACGAAGTCGTTTCTGCCGTGCGACAGGCCGCCCTTGGCGAAATGCGCATCGGCATATGTTCCGGCGGACACAGCTGGGCGCAAAACCACATCCGCGAAGGCGGCTTGATGCTCGACCTCTCGCGGCTGAAGTCGATTGAAGTCAACCCCACCAAGATGACGGCCATCATTGGCCCGGCGGTGCTTGCGGGGGAGTTGAATCTGGCCCTCGTGCCGCACAATTTGTTCTTCCCGACGGCGCACGCATGGACGGTGGGCATGGGCGGCTTTTTGCTGCAAGGCGGCTTTGGCTGGAACAGCCGCAACCTAGGCATAGGGTGCCAAAACGTCATCGGCATTGACGTGGTGCTGGCCGACGGCACGCTGGTGCACGCCAATGAAACCGAACATGCCGACCTGTTCTGGGCAGCGCGTGGCGCAGGGCCGGGCTTTTTTGGGGTGGTGGTGGGTTTTCACCTGAAGCTGCACCAGCGCGCGAACTTCATTGGCATGAAGTTGCAGGTGTTTCGCATCAAGCACCTCGAAGAAGTGCTGGCCTGGGCCGATCGCATAGGGCCTTCGGTTTCGCCCAAGGCGGAATTTCAGATCGTCATGAACCCCAAGGCCACCCTCATCAATGCCCATGGCATGGAAGTGGTCTGTCCCGTGATGGCTGACAGTTGGAAAGAAGCGCGCGAGATGGTGGCCTTTATGGCCAATAGCCCAGTGCGTTCCAAAGCTAGCTTTACGCTGCCGCTGCTACCCATGTCGCTGAATTTCATGATGAAGGCGGGCGAAAAAACCTTGTTCTTGTCCAACACCCGCTGGAGCGCCGACAACATGTGGATGGACACACCCATCGACCCGCTGCTGCCCGCAATACGCAGCATTGCAGACTCCCAGCCCCCTCACCCCAGCCACGTGCTATGGCTCAACTGGAACGGACCCGTGCAGCGCCCAGACATGGCGTTTTCGCAGGAACACCGAACCTATCTCGCGCTGTATTGCGGATTGGGCAAAGGCGTAGATGAATCCCAACACGTCAACTGGGCCACAGACCACATGAAAGCGCTGGAGCCCTGGAGCCGCGGCATCCAACTGGCGGATGAAAACCTGGCGCGTCGCCCGGCGCGATTTGTGTCCGACACCAATATGGCCCGCCTGGACCAAGTACGCGCCAAGTACGACCCGCGAGGATGCTTCCATCCTTGGATGGGGCGGGTATAGCCCCCCAACATTCACCATGAAGTTGTACCTCGTGTCCGCCGTTGCTGGTCTGCTTGTGGGCGGTCTCTACGCCCTCATGCAAGTGCGTTCACCCGCGCCGCCACTGGTGGCACTGGTTGGCTTGTGCGGCATTTACCTTGGCGAGTTCGGAACGGCTGCGCTCATTCAATGGACTCAAGACCGCGCGTAGGTCCTGCCAACACCGAGCGCGGCACTGGCGAGCTAAATCAAAAAGGGGAATTGAGAGCCATGAAAAAAATCCGACCATTCGAACTTGTAGCTGCGCTATTGCTCATGGCTTGTGCAATGGCTGCCGGTGGCGCACAAAAAGCACCCAAAGCACCCAACATCATTTTATTGGTTGGTGATGACTGGGGGTTTTCCGATGTGGGTGCGTTTGGCAGCGAAATCCGCACGCCCAACATCGACGCACTCGCCCGGTCTGGCATGAAGTTTTCCAACTTCCATGCGGCGGCGACCTGCTCTCC
>CAINMN010000329.1 GCA_903850735.1 uncultured Burkholderiales bacterium
ATAAACCAAATCTTTACCTTCATCGGGATAGCACTGATCAGTCTTTTCTATTTGCGACAAGCAAGGAGGACGACGATTTGAGTACCAGAAATCAAATTTTGCAGGTGATGTCAGTCTGTTCCTTTCTCGCCAGATTTCGTCTCTAAAAATGTACCCATCCCAATCTGCTTTAACGCCAACACTGTGCAGATAGCTAATTGAAAACTTTTTCTGTTTGGGCATTTTTGAAACCCAGTTATCACCAAAAATCATAAATTCAGTGTTCGGCAAATCAATTAAATTTTCATCAGACGTAATGATCAGATCGAAATTGCTGTGATACTTTCGCACCTCCGTTGAAGACCATTTAAGCGGCGTAGGCTCTGCTGTATGAATTAAAACTCTGAAATTCTTAGGGTCTGGAACCGCTCTTGGAAAGCAATGATGAATCTCGCATGAAAATTCAAAATTGAACTGAAAATCAGGGAATCCGAAATTTATACTGGGTTGCATTTTTAAATCTATGAATTTATTGCTTTATACGGATTAAATCGACATGATTTCACCTTGCAGGGCAGCCAGACTGTCCTTTTGCATGAGCGCCGCCAAGGCTGTTGCGTCCATGGCGTAGCAATAACGGCCAATTCGCTGCGGTATGGTGATGATTCGCATGCCACAAAGCTCCGCCTCAATGACCTTGACGCAGAAAGAGTCAAAAAAATTGGGGATGTGAATCAATGCTTCATATTGATTGAAAAGCTCCGGGACACGGCTTCGCGGGACTTCCTCGATATAGATGTTGCCTGAGTCGATAATTTTATTCAGTAGCTCGCTTGACTCTAATTTGCCGCAAAAAGTGATTTGTTGGCTGATATTGGCATCTTTTTGGTAGGCAAGGATTTCGTTGATGCCCCTGATTTCTGAAATCGGCCCAAGATAAATAATGCCTGCACGGGTCGGTATGTTTTGGTTGAAGAATTGCGTCAGATTGATCGGTGGTGGAATGACGCGGTCGTCAGCCCGTTGATGGATGCGGTGGTAATACTGCTTTTGGGTTTCAGAAATATAAAAATTCTTGTGTGAATTTTTCAGTAAATTTTTGATCAGCGTGTATTCATTTCGTGATTCTGGATTTTCAACGTAGCAACAGGGCAATATATCGTGCCTGAACACAATATAGGGCGTCCCGCAGTTTGTGAGGTGTTCGATTTGCTGAACACTCAAGAAGGGCAAATTGGCCAAAAACAAAATGTCGAATGCATCCCTTTCAAGCAGGGACCAATCGTTTCTGTTCGGATTGATGCCGATGTAGGTGACGCTGTGCCCAGCTTCCTGCAGAAAATGGATGATGTAGTCATTGACCAGAGCCGCACCGCCCAAATATTCCGAGCAATCGTAGTCATTGATAAAGGCGATTCTCATGTTATTTTGTGAACATGAGATCCCGCAACATCTTGCTGCAGTCTTGCCAGGTACTCAGCGCGGGCTGTGACGGCCGGGTCGACTTTTGCCCAACAATTTGCAGGACTTCACACAGTTGATCGAAACGAGGCTCAATGTATGCGTTGACCGGGATCTCATCTTTGAGCCTGGCATTGGTGTGAAGTTGGCCCTCAATGAGATGGTTATGTTCTGGCAATACAAAGTCTTTCGTTGCGCCTTCTTGGGTGACGATGACAGGGGTATGGCACTGCTGTGCTTCGTGCACAGGAAGGTTGTAGCCCTCTGCACGATAAGGCGATACATAAGCGTCTGAGACATTGTAGAGAGCGTTCAATTCATGCAGACTCAGATTCATGGGAATCATGGTGATGGCATTGATCAGGTCATCGGACAGCAGTTTGCTTTCCCTGAGCGTTTGGTAAATGAACTCTTCTGTATTGAGGGTGTATGTATTTCTCTGGTCCTTGAGAATGAGGCGCAAGTTTTTGCGCGACTGTCGCGCGATTGCGAATGCCCTGATGAGCAAATCCATGCCTTTGGCCCAATGTTGGGTGCCCACATTCAGCAGGATCACGTCGTTGTCGTTAAATCCCAGTGCCTTGCGCTGCTGCGCAATGATGTCTGGCGACAGCGGGTGAAAATAAGAGACGTCAGCGCTGTGCGGCACCACGTGCAGAATGTCACCGGGTATCCCATTGGCCAATAATCTTTCTTGGCTCCAGCGGCTGGGCGTGGCAATGAACCCACCTTGATCGCGCAGCGCAGCTGTTGCCTGCAGGTTGACGGTCGTGACGTCGAGTCCGAACTCTGTCACCATGAAGATTCCGGTCCGCTTACCAGGAACGGGCGTCAAATTAAAGGGTGAATGAATGCGGAAGAGGGCATCAAAATCGGGCAGTGGCTTTAAATCGTCAATGATGGCTTGATCCTTTTCCGTCAAGCCTGCGGGATTTTTGTGCTTTCCCCAGCTTTCAAAAAAATAAGGCGTGTCCACATGCCCTAATTCAATCGTGGGATCGCTTGCCCAGGCCAGCAACTGAAATTGGTTGACCAGTGCGTATGAATGGCTGATACCCCGCCACCCCTCAACTTGAAGTCTTAATTTAGGGACCATAGGTTCTTTGAAATCTCATTTGTAGAGGCTACCGCAATCCTGATAAGGGATCTTGGGGTCATCTTAAGCAATTCACATGCCCTGAAACTTTGACACTTGTTCTATCTGCGCAGATCCGCCCCTTCAGCGCTTTGTGATGCCTTTGCCGTGTTGAAGTGGCTCTGACGAGCTGGCACGGCCTTTGCTCAAGTCGACTCACCCGGCCCATTTCTATGAGCCTCAGTCAACTTTCCGTCACTTCAGGAGCATCCATGTCCCTTCTACAAGAACTGATGAACCAGGCCGCAACCGGCAGCCTTTTGCAGCCTCATCTGATCAGCCGCTTCTCGGCCGCCGAAATTCGCGAGTCCATCCAGCAGTTGGTGGCTACCGAGCAAATTGACCTGGCCTATGCCTTGGGCGACGCGGGCATGAGCCTCTATCCGAAGAGCGAGGACATGCTGGCCATCAATGGCCTGCTGTCCATCATGCGCCAAGACTGGCAGCAGGCGGTAGACCTGCTGGAGGAATTGACACAGTTGCAAGGCGAGCAGACCCAGCCCTTCACCTACGTGATGTTGGTGCGCGCTCTGCGTTGCAACCTGGAGCCGGCGCGCGCGCTGGAAGCGGTTCGCCAAGGCCTGAAGGCCTACCCGGACCAACTCGAGTTGGTGGCTGAAAGTCTCGCTTTGGATGACTTCAGCGACGCCATGTCTTCAACGGGCCAGTCCCACTAACCGGCAATAAAGTGAGCAGCGGCAAGCGGCAACCCTTTGCCTCTCTAGCTGACACAACCTTGCCGCCCCTCTGTTTTATGCAAGCGCCACTCGGTCAAATCACGGAAAAAACTGTGAAGATCATGTCGACAAATATCTGGCACGCGCTTTGCTTGAATGTGTTCATAGTTTGATCGACCGAGAAGGTCAGGAGAAAACCCATGGCAGTTATCAATACCAACGTTAAAGCGCTGTTCTCTCAGGCAGCACTGGCTTCTACTGGACGGTCTCAGACCGTCGCGATGCAGCAATTGTCGACAGGCAAGCGCATCAACTCTGCTCGCGATGATGCAGCCGGGATGGCCATTGCCACCCGCATGACGCATCAGATTCGCAGCTTGAACCAGGCGGTGCGCAATGCGGGCGATGCTGTCAGCATGATTCAAACCGCGGAAGGCGCGACCAACCAGATCACCGACATGCTGTTGCGCATGCGTGAACTCGCGATCCAGGCGGCCAACGACACCAACTCCAATGATCAGCGCAGCTACTTGGATCTGGAATTCCAACAGCTGAAGAAGCAGATCGTTCAGATCTCGGAAAACACCGATTGGAACGGCTTCCCCTTGCTCAACGGCACGGCCGGTGAAATCGTCGGGCCGCTGCCGGTCTACAAGGCAACGGGTAACGGTTTGTACGACGGCACCATCACCAATGCGGTGACGGAAGGGTCGGCCATCACGACCGTCGGTGGTGCAACCATCACCGCCACAGGCACAGGTACCTTGGCGAAAGCCGGGCATTTGGAAGTCAACCTGGATGCAGCAGTCGTTGATGGCGATGAGGGCACGGCCACCTTGCGTTTGGAAGATGGCAGCGTGGTGACCCTGGATTACACCGTGGTGAACAATGATTCCAGCAAGCCGACCATTCTTCGCTTCAAGGACACGTTGCTGACCGATGGCGATGGCACGTTCGACCTGGTGACGAACACAGCCAACGGCTACAACGCCGCCCAGGTGGTGTCCGTGGATATTGGCCGCAGCTTCAAAACAGTTCAGCCGATCAAATCCAACGACGTCATCATCAACGGCATTGGCGTGCCCCTGGCCTTGGCCAAAAATGACACGATTTCTCCGCAAGACAGTGGCAATGCCATTTCCAGCGCCATGTCGCGTGCAGCGGCGATCAACGAAGTTTATGGCCTGACGGGCGTTCGCGCTGTGGTTCAGAAAACTGAAATGAGCGGTGCGGCCATGTCGGGCGACGCGATTCTGACGGGAACCAGCTCTGGCACCGTGACCATCAACGGCTACACCTCGGCCAAGTTCACCACCGTCGAGAACAACACACGCTCATCGCGTGAAGAGGTGGTCAAGGCCATCAACATGATTTCGGAACTGACGGGCGTGGTGGCCAAAGACACCGGCCTGGACCAAAAAGGCATTGAGCTCACCGCCGCCGATGGCCGCAACATTGAAATTGCCTTCAATACCAGCGACAGCACAGTCGCAGATTTTTCATCGCGCACTGGCCTCAAGCAGGGGTTGCAAATTGGCACCTATTCGCTCGAGTCCAAAGTAGAAACCGATGTCAAGATCACTTCTTCTGAGAGCGGCGTGATTGAGCGCGCAGGTTTGCGCGTCGGTGACTTCACCGAAAACATCACACGCATGTCGACCTTGGAGCGTCCTAAAGTTGAGCCGCCGGTGGCACAGATCTCCGTGGTGGACTACAGCGGCGACCCCGACGGTGACGTCACGGTGGTGGTCAATGGCGAGTCCTTCACGGTGAGCCAAGGAACGGCGAACAGCGTCTCGACGGCACTGCGGAACGCCATCAATCTCAAGAGCGACAAGCTGCAAGTCAGCGCCTCGGTGGGGGCGAGCAACGAATTGGTTTTGACGTCGACCGTTGAAGGCGTGCCTTTCACCTTGAGTGGCACCATCGATGGCGCACAAACCATGGAATTGAGCACGCCGGTGGCCAACACGCCGCGTGCCGACCGTGCCCTCAAGCACGGCGACCTGGTCATCAATGGCGTGGAAATTCCAGGCAGCATTGAAACAGGCGATGTGTATTCGCAGGAAGTCGCCAACAGCAGCAACCGCGCCAGCAGCGCCATTGCCATTGCCGATGCGATCAACTCCAAGACTGAAATCACAGGCGTCAAGGCGGTGGCGAACTCGGCCGTCATGTCGGCGACCTCTGCGGTCAACACCAAGCTACCTGCTTCAGGCTATTACTCTATTTTCGTGAACGGCCATCAGGTGACCGTTTACTTGAGCCAAAACGAAACCGCCGATGAGCGTCTGAACAACATCATCAGTGCCTTCAAAAAGCAAGAAGGCCAACACGGCGTCGAGGCCAGCAAGAACGCCATGGGCGGCTTGAGGCTGGAAACCAAGGACGGACGCAACCTCTCCACATGGTTTGACTCCACACAGCTGGATGAAGACAACAATGTGCAGTCCATCACGGCCAGCATGTTTGGCTTGCAGTCTGGTACGGCAGTGCCCCAAACCACCACCGTCACCCTGGGTGGCGGAATGGCGGTGGGCGACAAAGTCAGCTTCAAGATCAACAGCACTGTGGTGGAAGTGGAGGCGCCTACAGCCAACGACCCTGACGCCTTGGCTGCAGCGTTTCAGACCGCCATCGGGCGCACCGGACTCGATGACCTGGGCATCACGGTGTCTGTGACGGACAACGTCATCACCTTGGAATCCGAAACCAACGCTTTCGAGGTGGGGACGGTCGTCACGGAAAATAGCCTGACCTCGGTCACCATTGCATCACAAGCTGGTGATCCTGCAGAAACTGTCACTCCCGTGGCCAGCGACGTCTTGGGTTACCCCGATGCCGACGCCACCTGGGATGGCGCCAAAACCCAATACGGCAGCGTGACGCTGATTTCGGAGAAGAAATTCACCATCGAGTCAGGAACCAACGGCCAAGGCGCCAGCTCCAACCTGAACGCTTTGGGCTTCATCGAAGGCACCTACGGTGGTCGTTCTGCCGCCGACCTCTCGCCCCCGCGCGTGGGTCGCATGAACTTCCAGGTGGGCCCGAGCGCGAGCCAAGTGATTTCTTTCGACCTCGCCGACTTCGGCAAGTCCGGCCCCATCACGCAGGAAATCACCTGGGACGTGGACCTGGACCCCATGAAGCCGGGTGACACCGTTCCGACACCCGGCACGGCCAACCCGATTCACAACGGCAAGCCGCTGACCCGCAGCTTCATCACCTCCAAAGAGTCTGCGCTGGAAGTGCTGAACAAGCTGGATGTGACGATGGACCGCGTGAACGCCACCCGTGCCACCATGGGTGCGGTGATGAACCGCCTGGACCATGTGATCACCAACTTGACCAATGTGTCCATGAACCTGTCTGCATCGCGCAGCCAGATTGAGGACGCAGACTACGCCTCCGCCAGTACCGAGCTGGCCAAGACGCAGATCATGCAGCAGGCGGCCACGGCTGTGCTGGCGCAAGCCAACACCAGCCAGCAGTCGGTGCTGAAACTGCTGCAAGGCGGTTGATCGCGCGGGCTGAAGTGTCAGCACAGTGACGTCCAGGAGATTTCATCATGCCTGCGGTGCCACTGGCTGACCTTCGTGACGCCCCTTCAGGGGGGCCCAACTGTTGGCAATGCCGTTATTTCGGCATCAGCTGGGATACAGCACGCCCCTACAGTTGCCGGCTCATGGGCTTCAAATCCAAGGTGCTGCCCAGCATTGAGGTGCTGCGCGCGGATGGCCAGGTGTGCCGTGGCTTCATCGCCAAAATGCCGGCTGTTGCATCTTCTGCGCAGGTTGCCATGGCCAAACCCTCGGCAAAACCGTCAACCCGCATCTGGGAAGCATGAAGCAGGGCTGTCGAGTTTTCGTCTGAATAATCAAATTAAACTAAATTTATCTGAATTCTGAGTATTTAAAGAATTCATAAGTACTCAAAATAAACATGGCATAACGTTTGCTTTTCAGTCTTACCTTTATTACAGGCTGATCAACGTGATTGCTTCTTCTGTCAACGCCCTACATGCTGTCTGGCTGGACCCGTTTAGTCCGCTGGGCGAGGCCGAGCGCGCCCAGTTGGATGCCGCTGGCGTCACCCTGGAATGTGTTTCAACCCTGGGCGAAATGAATGTGGCCCTGCGCCGTGCCCATGTGCTGGTCGTGCGCCTGGGAGACAGCGCCGATTTGCTGCTGGAAGTGCAGACACTCATCGCCCAGCTCGGCCACGTGGTGCCCGTGCTGTGTCGCGTCGAGCGTCGCCGCATGGAAGTGGTGGTGGAGGCCATGCGCCTTGGCGCCTTGCATGTTTTGCCGACCGATGAATGGGAGCCGCAAGCCTGGCGCGAGGCACTGCAAGGCCTGAACGCTCCCGAATTGAAGAACAAAAGTTATGTGTTCGTGGACCCTGTGAGCCAGCACCTGTTGGCCTTGGCCCAGCGGGTTGCCCAAGCCGAGGTGACGGCCTTGTTGGTGGGGCCCACCGGTGCCGGTAAAGAAGTGCTGGCGCGGGTGCTGCATGAAGCCTCTCCGCGTGCCAAGGGGCCGTTTGTGGCCATGAACTGCGCGGCCTTGCCAGAGCATTTGATCGAAGACATGCTGTTTGGCCACGAAAAGGGCGCCTTCACGGGCGCATTGAAAGAGCACAAAGGCTTGTTCGAGCAAGCGCATGGCGGCACGGTGTTCCTGGATGAGATCGGTGAGATGCCGATTCATTTGCAAGCCAAGTTGCTGCGTGTGCTGCAAGAGAAAAAATTGAACCGCTTGGGTGGTGAAACGTCCATCACGCTGGATGTGCGGGTGGTCGCTGCCACCAACAAAGATTTGCGACAAGCCATTCAGCAGCGTGAATTCCGAGAAGACCTTTATTTCCGCATCAGCACGTTCCGCTTACGTATCCAGCCGTTGGCGGAGCGTCCGGGCGACATCGTGCCTTTGGTACTGCAGTCCCTGGCGCGTCATGCGAAAGAGGGCGTGCCCTACACCTTGTCGGCCGAGGCGCGTGACATGCTGCTTCAGTACAGCTGGCCCGGCAATGTGCGCGAGCTTGAAAACGTGGTGCAGCGCGCCGTGGTGCTTTGCAATGGCCGAACCATCACGCCTGTGCATTTGATGTTTGACGAGGCCAGCGCCATGAACTCTGTGCCGGAGCTCGCCCCACAAACGCCTCAACCTCTGTCGCAACCCGTGTTGCAACCCCTGCCACCGCAAGCGGCCTACGAGGCCTTGCCCAGCACGCCGATGGCAACCCCAGAAATGCAAGCCTACGCTGCCGAGGCCGTTGAGGAGCCTACAGCTCTGGCGGTGAACCTGCAGCATGCCGTCAAGTCCAGCGAGCAACAAATCATCATGGCGGCCTTGCAAAGCACCGAAAGCCGCGAGGAGGCCGCTCGCAAGCTGGGCATCAGCCCGCGAACCCTTCGTTACAAGCTGGCTCAACTGCGCAACCGCGGCATGAGCCTGTCATTTGCTGAGTAAGGAGAGACAGATGATTGATCGCACCTCCGCCGCCAACATCCAGTCGATGCTGGAAACCATTCGTGCTTACCAGTCGCAAGCAGCGACTGGGACCCGCGGCGCCGAAGACATTCAGGCGCCCAAAACACAGATGCCCAGCTTCACCGACTCGGTGAAGAACATCGTCGACAAAGTCAATGATGTGCAGACGCAATCGACCAAACTGCAAGAAGCCTTTCAGCGAGGAGAGGATGTGCCTTTGACCGATGTGGTCTTGGGCATGCAGAAGTCCTCGCTGGCCTTCGAGGCCACGCTGCAAGTACGCAACAAAGTGTTGAAAGCGTACGAAGAAATTTTGAACATGCCGGTTTAAAGACTGAGAGACCACCATGGCTTCCGCTACTGCCTCTATGAACACCCCCGCAATGGCCCTGCCTGGCAGCGATGCCAGCACAGCTGACGCGCCTTCTGCCAACAATGTCCGTCTGCCGGGTCAAACCGCGCCGACCGCTGCCGCTTTGAAGCCAGGTGAACTGGCCCGAGGTGTGGCCAACCAGGCCATTGGCGACCCCATGGGCATGATCCGCGACATGATGCGCCAGCCCACGGTGCGCAAGGTGCTGCCGGTGATCATCATCTTGTTGGTGGTGGCCGCTTTCGGTCTGGCGTCCTTGTCAATGAAGACGCCGAACTACCGCCCTCTGACCATGATGCTGTCCGAGGCTGACAAGCAGTTGGCCCTGGAAGCTCTGAAAGGGGCCGATTTCAAGCCCGAAATCGATGCCAACACTGGTCAAATCACGGTGCCAGCCAACAAGTACCACGAGGCCAGGATGCTGGTCTCCTCCAAAGGACTGCCGCGCACCGACGCCCAGGGCATCGAAGGCTTGAAAGACATGCCGGCCATGACCACCAGCCAGTTCATGGAGCAAGTTCGCTACAACAATGCCATGGAGCAAGAGTTGGCGCGCACCATCAGCCAAATTGGCGGTATCAAAAGCGCCCGCGTGCACCTGGCCTCACCCAAGCAAAGCGTGTTTGTGCGTGACCGCGTGCCCACCAAAGCCTCGGTGGTGATCACCCGCGCGCCCGGTAAATCAGTGTCCTCCGCCAACGTGCAAGCCATTGTGCAGTTGGTGGCCTCCAGCGTGCCGTACTTGGCCCCTGAAAACGTGTCTGTGGTGGACAACTTCGGCACCTTGATGAACGACATGCTGAACGAGGCCCCCTTGGGCTTGACTTCGGCCCAATTGCAGCAAAAGCAGCAAATGGAAGACCTGTACCGCACCCGCTTGATCCAGCTGCTCGCACCCATCGTGGGCGAGGCCAATGTGAGCGCGCAGGTCAGCATGGCTTTGGATTTCACCCAGCAGGAAGTGACGACTGAAGATTTTGATGCCCGCGACAAAGGGCCCAAGACCCGCTCCGAATTGTTTGTCGAAGACCGCAACACCTTCAAAGACGCGATTGGCATTCCGGGCTCGCTGACCAACACCCCGCCCAATCCGCCGCAAAACCCGGCGGCCACCCCGGCGACCGGGGCTGACCCGGCCAAAGGCCAGAGCGAGAAGGGTGTTCAAGTGACCGCCCGCAGCACCAAGAACTACGAGCTCGACCGTGCCGTTCGCCATACCAAGGCCGCCATGGGCACCGTCCAACGCATTGGTGTTGGCGTGCTGATCAATGAGCGCCCCATTCCTGCGGGCATGAAGGTGGAGAAGCCTGCCGACGGCTCACCTGTGCCCACGACGATTCCTTACACCCAGGAAGAACTCGATCGCCTGAACCAACTGGTGCGTGGCGCTGTGGGTTTCAGTGAAAACCGAGGCGACGTGGTGACTGTGGTGGCCACCCGTTTCGAACCCCAAGTGGATCCCGACTTCGTGCCCTGGTACAAAGATGAAACCGTGACCGCCATCGCCAACAGCGGTGTGGTGGCCCTGCTGTTCATGCTGTTCCTGTTCCTGGTGGTGCGTCCCATGGTCCGCAAGATGACCCGACCGGAAATCGACCCTGCGGCCATTGCAGCTGCGGCGATTGCTGCAGCCACTGCCGAGGCCGCCGCTGCCGAAAAACTCAAAGCCGAGCGCATTGCGGCTGCAGAAGCCGAAGTGGCGGCCCGCCTGGCGCAGGAAAAAGCCGACAAAGAGGCTGCAGAAGCCGCCGCCGCTCTGGCTGCCGCCGAGGCCGCCAAGGCAGAGGCTGAACAAAGCGCGGACAAGACCGATGAGATTGAAATCCAGGAAGGTGAGTCCCTGGAAGAAATCAAGGCCCGCATGTCCAGCTTGAAGCCCAAGAAGCCGACCATTTCTGCGGACATGCTGAACACAGCCAACACCTATGACGATAAAGTGGCACTGTTGCGGATGATCGTTTCGGAAGACGCAGCCCGCGCCCGAGTTGCCGGTGTCTTGAAGAACATGATTCAATTGAGCTGATGGGCTGAATTGAACAAGGAATAAACCATGGCCGAAAAAGATACAACCGAAGTGAACAGCGCCCCCGTGGGAGCAGACTGGTCACCCGAGCTGCGCGCCGAAATGGCCGCAATGACTTCCACCCAACGCGCCGCCGTGCTGATGTTGCTGCTGGGTGAAGAACAAGCTGCCGACATCATCAAATACCTCAACCCCAAAGAGGTGCAAGCCCTGGGTGGGGCGATGGTGGCTGCTGCCGACCTGTCGCAAGATGCCGTCAATGCGGTGCTCGACGAATTCGTCGACATGCTGAAAAAGCAGACCAGCTTGAGCCTGGGCAATTCAGACTATGTCGAGAAAGTGATGCGCCGTGCGCTGGGCGACGACAAGGCTGCATCGGTCTTGAACCGCATCATGCCGGGACAAGGCACCAAGGGCTTGGACATTTTGAGCTGGATGGATGCGCGATCGATCGCCGACATGATTCGCGGCGAGCATCCCCAAGTGGTGGCCATCATTTTGTCACTGCTTGAACATGAAGTGGCTGCGGATGTGCTGATTTATTTGCCCCCGGACACGCGCGCCGAAGTGATTCAGCGGGTGGCCAGTTTGGACACCGTACAGCCCTCGGCGATGGCGGAATTGGAAGCCATCATGAAGATGCAGTTTTCCAAGAACTCCTCGGCCAAATCGTCCAGTTTTGGCGGCATCAAGGCCGCTGCAAAGATCATGAACATGACCAAGACCGAGTTGGAAAACGCCATCATGTCCAACCTGGGAGAAATCGACCCCGATTTGATGCAAAAAATCCAGGACAACATGTTCACCTTCGAGAACCTGGTGACCGTGGACAACAAGGGCATTCAGGTGCTGATGCGCAACGTCGAGCCCGACATGTTGATGGTGGCCCTGAAAGGCGCCAGCGACGGCGTCAAGGATCGCTTTTTGGACAACATGTCCGAGCGCGCTCGCGGCATGTTCAAGGACGATATGGAGGCCAAAGGCCCGGTTCGCATGGCCGACGTGGAAGAGTCGCAGAAAAAAATCATGCGCATTGCGCGTAAGTTGTCAGACTCCGGCGAGCTGATGCTGGGAGGAGCAGATTTTGTTTGAGTCTGCCCATCCAGCTGCTGCGCCCAAAGACTGGCAGAACCTCGATGTGTTGGTGTCCAAGAGGAACAACGAATCGAATTTCAATGCCATGGACTGGGACGCGGTGCCCAAGCTGGACTACGCCAGCTCGCAATTTCGGCAGTTGGCGATTCCAGAGCCCGCACGGGTGATCGAAAGCCTGCACGATTTTGTGGTCGAGGACTTTGGCGCTTCCCTAAGAGAAGCTTCCCTCAAGGCGAACGCTGAGATCGAAGCGCAGTCAGAACAAATGGCGCCAATTGCTGATGACGATAACCTTCTGTTATCTGCAGAGACTTCCACGGAATCAGATTTGGCATCCGAAGTGGCCATTGAGGAACGCGACCTGGCTGAGCACATGGACGCCGCGCAACCCATGGATTTGCGCGTTGATGAACTGAACGCCTCGCCCGATGCAGACTTGGAAACGCCGCAAGAGCCAGCCCCCTCTGCCTTGGATTCGGTCGCCTTGGCGCAAGCCTGTGAAGAGGCCTACCAACGCGGTTTGCTGGAGGGCCGTGAGGCCGCAGAATCGCAGACTGAGGCTGCTCTGACAAAGGCGATGGCCGAGGCAACTGAAGCTGCCGAGAAAGCACAGGCGCTTGCCTTGTCGACGCAAGAAAAAGAATTGCGCGAGAAGATCGAGTCTGAATTGGCGCTCTTGCGCGAAGTGACGCAAAAGCTGGAAGCTTGGGCTGAAAACCCCAAGCAACTGTTCGAGCCTTTGAAGCGTTTGGCCGTGCACATTGCCGAGCAATTGGTTTTGGCCGAACTCAATGTCTCTGGCGCCGCCATTGAGCGCTTGGTCCAGCGCTGCCTGGACGAATTGAACCTTCACGGTACCCCGGTGGTCACGGTCGAATTGAATGCGCAAGACAAGGCGCGCTTGCAAGAGATTGCGGGTGAAACCTTGCAGCACATTCAGTTGCAAGCCGTCCCGGGCTTGCAGCCCGCAAGTGTGCGCGTGATTGTGAACGACACCCAAGTGGAAGATTTGGTGCAACACCGCTTGGAGGCCTTGGCCCATGGTCTTTTGGGGCAGCCAGAGGCCTGGCGAGAAAAATCGCCGTTCTTTCGCCAGCCTTTGTCGCAACGTGAAACCGATGTGCAAGATGTGGCCCAGCGCCCGGCCTTGCCAGACTCAGCCTCCGACGAGGTCCTCGATGCTTGATTTGATCAACGTTGCCCTGCGAACCTTGATGTGCCTGGCCTTTCTGGTTTGGGTGGTTCGTCCCATGCTCTTTGTATTGAGTCGGCGTGAACCCAACCAAGTGGAAATCGAAGAAATTGTCGACTCTGCAGTTCATTCTGCATTCAAGTCCCTGGGCGTTAAAAATCCGCCGCCTCGGTTGTTGCCCTCAGTGGCAACGCCCGTTGCATCGCAAGAGCCCGCGCCCATCGCTGAGCCGATTCATGCCGACAGTGCGCCCGTTGAACAAGAAGAATTGCCTGAGTCAGCCAAGGCTGTAGATTCGCCCGTGTCGGATGTGGCACAAGCGCCCTCGCAAGCCACAGAGCCCGCCGCTGAACCGGCCGCTGAGGCCGTTGAACCTGATCCAGAAGAGGCCCTTCGCCAGATGCGCGAGCGCATCAAAGAAGAGCAAAAGAAGACCGCCAAGCCGACGATTCCCACCGAGTTGCTGAAAGACGCCAACAGCTACGAGGACAAATTGATGGTGGTGCAAATGATGGTGGACCAAGAGCAGGCGCGTGTGGCCAGTGTGCTCAAACGCATGATCAAAATTGATGGATAAGCAGCATGTTTGATTTTGCTGAAGAAGTCTCTCATTGCCTGCCGCGCTTGCGCGCCCCTGAGCCACAACGCACGGGCACCTTGGTGCGCTTGGTCGGCCTGACCCTGGAAACCCGCGGCATCATGGCGCCATTGGGTGCCTGTTGCGAGGTGGTCGGGCGCCATGGCCACCGCGTCGAGGCCGAAGTGGTGGGTTTCAATGACAAAACCTTGTTTTTGATGCCGTTCACAGACCCCGTGGGCGTAGGTCCCGGTGACATGGTGCGTGTGCTCAGCCATTCCTCCCAAGTCTGCCTGGGGCCCGAGTTGCTGGGTCGCGTGATCGATGGTCGCGGCCAGCCGCTGGATGGCAAGCCTGCGCCCAAGTGCCGCGACACCCTGGCCCTGATGGGGCGACCGCTCAATCCCATGGAGCGCGGGCCGATTCAGCAGGTCTTGGACGTGGGGGTCAAGGCCATCAACGGTGTTCTGACCATGGGCCGCGGCCAACGCATCGGCTTGGTGGCGGGCTCCGGTGTTGGCAAGAGCGTGCTCTTGGGCATGCTGACGCGCTTCACCAAAGCCGACGTGGTGGTGATTGGCTTGATCGGTGAGCGTGGCCGCGAGGTTCAGGCCTTCATCAGCGAATCCCTGGGAACAGAAGGCTTGGCCAAGTCGGTCGTGGTGGCCGCACCCGCCAACCTGTCGCCCGTGCTGCGCCTGAAGGCCACGCACATGACCCATGTGATCGCAGAGTATTTCCGCGACCAGGGCAAGAATGTCTTGATGCTGTGTGACAGCTTGACGCGCGTGGCGCATGCCCAGCGTGAAATTGGCTTGGCCATTGGCGAGCCGCCAACGGCAAAAGGCTACCCGCCTTCGGTGTTTGCCCTGCTGCCCAACTTGATTGAGCGCGGCGGCGTGGGACGCCACGGTCATGGCTCCATCACCGCCATTTACACCGTGCTGGCCGAAGGCGACGACGCCTCCGACCCGATTGTGGACATTGCCCGTGCCTCCTTGGACGGCCAAGTCATGTTGTCCCGCAAGTTGGCCGATTCGGCGCATTACCCGGCGATCGACCTCAACGGCTCCATTTCCCGATTGATGCAGTCATTGTTGAGCAGCGAGGACATGAAAATGTCCAATAAATTGCGCCGCTTGTGGTCGCTGTACCAACAAAACGAGGACCTCATCCAAGTGGGGGCCTACGAAAAAGGCTCCAGCGCAGAGGTGGACGAGGCCATCCGCTTGCACGATCGCCTTGTGAATTTTTTGCGGCAAGACATGCACATTGGCCAAGACTACGAAAGTACCCGCCAAGAGTTGCGCCAATTGCTGACCTCACAGTGAGGGTTGTAAGCCATGAAAGCACGTGAATGCTGGCCTGTGTTGGCCAAAAAAGCGCAAGAAGAGGTGGACGCTGCCATGGCGGTGGTGGTTCAGATCCGCCAAAACATTGAGCATCTTCAGGCCCGGCGCCAGCAGTTGCTGGACATGTACGCCGACTACAAGCGAAAAATCGAAGACAAGCAGCAGCATTGGCACTCCATGGCCGACACCGTCAACCATCGACAGTTCATGACGCATCTGTTGCAATTGGTGGAACGCATTGACCAAGACTTGCACCGCGCCCACCAAGAGCTAACGCAAGCTCGGGAAGCGCAGAAAAAAGCCGAACAGCAGCGCATCAAGATGACATCCTTGATGGAGCAAGACCAGCACCGGGTCAAGGCCTATCAGCTCAAAAAAGACCAAAAACACATGGATGCTTTGGGCATCACCTTGTTCAATTTGAAGGCTTGACCCAGCCGGCCTCCAGCCAGTGCCAGTAGTGTGGGCGAAAGGCCCAAGGGATCAGTTGGGTGGCCGTCCCTGGCGGAAAGACAACCCGGGTGGCATGGTCCTGCCAGATGCCTTGGGCGTCCAGCAACTGAAGCAATTGCTGGGTTTGCGCCTCATCTGGCTCCAAAGTTGTCCCGGCCCGTGTCAATGTTTTGGGATGACGCTGGGCCGAGGTTTGCGCATCGGTGGGCCCGGAATACATGTCGTGCAGGCTGCCCCATTCCCGGCCGCGCAATAAACGCTGCAGTTGTCCGAGTTGGCGCTCGGCCACTTCCTCGTCCCCCATGCGGTAACGCTGTTGGCCCAGCACATTGTCAAACCAGATGCAGGCTTGCGGATGCTGTTTCAGCAAGCTGGGCAGGCCTGCGATGGCATCGGCCCGATGAAACCGGATGTCTGTGCCGCTGGCTTTCAGGCTTTTGCCATGGCGCAGCTTGAAGAGCCAGGGGGCCAGGGGGTCGATGTCATAGGCGTCAATTTGGCGAAAACGCTGCAGCCAGGCGGGCGGCATCATCCAGCCCGCGCTGCCACCCAGCAGCAGCAAGTGGTCTGATGGGGGGCTGACGCGGTTTAAAAAGCCATCAATCACGGACAGGGTTTCCTCCCACCGCTTCAGGGAGGCCAAAGCATGAAGGTGCCAATTCAGGCCGCCCGTGCCGCCAGCACTGGCGGCATCTTGAAGCCAGCGACCCCAACGCTGGCCAGGTGCGCGCTCAGAGGTCACAGAACCTCCCGCCAGGCAGGCAAGTGGGGGTGACGGTAATCCAACATGGTCCGGACTTTGCGAGTGAAATGCATGAAGAAAACACTATAACGTGCGGGATAATCGAAGTGATTGGATTTTCTCCAAAAATGTCAAAAACCAAGAGGTAACACATGGCGTCGATAGATTGGGCTCGCTATGCCCTCAGCGCCACCTGGGTGCTGGTGCTGATGGGCGGTTTGCTGTGGTGGCTGCGCCGGCGCAAGTCGGCCCTGTTTCCCAAGCTGGACACGCGCCGGATTCAGGTCTTGGAAATTTGCCCCTTGGGCCTGAAGCACAAAATGATGCTGGTCCAGGCCGACCAGCAAATGGTCTTGGTGTCCGTCAACCCCCAGGGCTTGCAGACCCTGCATGCTTGGCCTGCTGATGCGAGCGCCCATCTGCCACCCACCGTTTCCCAAGGAGTGAACCATGCGGTTTAAACATTGGCTGCCCATTTTGGGCTTGCTGGCTTTGTTGATTCCAGCGTGGGCGCAAGCACAGGGAATCCCCATGGTGAATGTCACGGGCGGCAAGTCGGGCCAGCAGTACAGCCTGACCTTGCAGTTGCTGGCCTTGATGACAACGCTGACGTTGTTGCCGTCCATCCTGCTGATGATGACCTCGTTTGTTCGGATCATCATTGTCTTGTCCATTTTGCGACAAGCCCTGGGTACGGGGCAAACCCCTCCCAACATGGTGTTGGTTGGCCTGGCGCTGTTTTTAACCCTGTTCATCATGTCGCCGGTGTTCGATGACATCTACCAAAACGCCATTGGCCCCTACATGAATGGCAACATGCCCTTCGAAAAAGCCTTGGCCAAAGCCGAGGCGCCGGTGCGTGACTTCATGATTCACCAAACGCGCGAAGATGACATCACCATGTTCATGCAAATCGCGCAGAAAAAAGAAATTGCCAGCGCAGCCGATGTGCCTTTCACCACCTTGATGCCCGCATTTTTGACTTCGGAGCTGAAAAGCGCGTTCACCATCGGCTTCATGATCTACATCCCCTTTGTGGTGATTGACCTGATCGTGGCCAGCGTGCTGATGTCCATGGGCATGATGATGTTGTCGCCCATGATCATCTCCATGCCGTTCAAGTTGATGTTGTTTGTGCTGGTGGACGGCTGGACCCTGCTGATGGGCTCGTTGGCGTCAAGTTTTATTTTCAAGTGAGGTCGCGATGGACACAGCCATGGTGGTAGATCTGGGACGCCAAGCACTTTGGATGACCATGCTCATCTCCGCGCCCTTGCTGGGCGTGGCCTTGTTGGTGGGCTTGATCATCGGTGTCTTTCAGGCAGCGACGTCGATCAACGAGCAAACCCTGAGCTTCATCCCGAAATTGGTGGCGCTGGGCCTGACGCTGGCCATTCTGGGCGGCTGGATGATCAACACTCTGGTGGACTACACCCGGGTGTTGTTTGGCCGCATTCCAACCTTGTTTGGATGAGCGAGGCCCCATGAACCTGTTGATGCTTGATTTGGTCGATCGCTTTTATGCCTTGATCTGGCCGTTGCTGCGCATCTCTGCCTTCATGGGCTTTGCCTCGATTTTTTCCATTCGCGCTGTCAACCTGCGCATTCGCATCCTGATCTCATTTGGCCTGACCGTTTTTGTGGCGATGCAAATCGACATCCCCAAAATCGACCCGGTGACCGTGCTGGGCGTCAAGGAAATTTTCAACCAGCTGTTCATTGGCTTCAGCATGGCCATGGTCATGCAATTGGCCACGGCGGCACTGGTCATAGCCGGCCAAGCCTTGTCCGGCTCCATGGGCCTGACCATGGCCAACATGATTGACCCTACGTTGGGCAACGTGCCGGTGCTTTCGCAGTTCTTCACCTTGTTGGGCACCCTGGTTTTCTTGGCCATTGGTGGGCACCTGATTGTGTTTGGCATCCTGCTGGAGTCGTTCACCCAGTTCCCGATTGGCCAAAGCCTGATGACGCAGGCCTTCATGGGCAAGATGATCGCCTGGAGCGGCATGATGTTCCTGGCGTCCATGCTGATTGCCTTGCCAGTGTTGATCACCCTGTTGTTCGTCAACGTGGGCTTGGGCTTTGTCACCCGCGCCGCGCCCAGCCTCAATATTTTTTCGGTGGGCTTCCCCGCCATGGTGCTGTCCGGCTTCTTGATTCTTTGGCTGGCCTTGCCCAATGTGATTGGCCGCATCAATTGGCTCTGGGTCCAAACCTTCAATCAACTTCGCAGCTTGCTGCTGACCTGATATGGCAGAAGAAGGCTCCTCCGAAAAAACAGAAGAACCGACAGCGCGAAAGCTGCAAAAGGCGCGCGAAGAGGGCCAGGTTGCGCGCTCGGTGGAGCTGCCAACGGCCGTGCTGTTGGTGACAGCCACCCTGTTTTTCACGCTCATGGGCAGTTGGATGTTCAAGCAGATGGGGCAGTTGTTCACCTACCAGCTGGCTTTTGACCGCAAGGTGATGGACAAGGCGGAATTGATGCCCTCCTTGTTTGCGCAATCCTTGCTCGATGGTTTTTTGCTGGTCTTGCCCATCATGCTGGTCTTGTATGTGATGGCCATCATTTCGTCGGGTTTGACGGGCGGTTTCATTTTTTCGATGCAGCTGATCAGCCCCAAATTCAACAAACTCAACCCGCTGAGTGGCCTGGCGCGCATGTTTGGCATGAAGGCGCTGATTGAGCTGGCCAAGTCGATTGGCAAATTTGTGATCGTGGGCGCCATTTTGTTGCTGTCGGTCATGCACAACATTGACGACTTGTTGAACCTGAACCGCATGGACCTGGGCACCGCGGTGCGCCATGCCGGTGAAATGATCATCGATGCCTGTTTCTGGATGAGCATGGGCTTGGTGCTGATTGCGGTGGCAGACGTGCCGTTGCAGCGCTACCAAGTCCATAAGAAACTGAAGATGACCAAGCAAGAAATCAAGGACGAAATGAAGGATGCGGAGGGTCGTCCGGAGGTCAAGGCACAAATCCGCCGCCGCCAGCGCGAAATGGCCAACAACAAAATGATGGCCAAGGTGAAAGACGCCGATGTGGTCATCACCAACCCGCAACACTTTGCCGTGGCCCTGGAATACGACCCCACCGCAGACGGCGCCCCCATGCTGATCGCCAAAGGGACGGATGACTTGGCCCGGCGAATTCGCGAATCCGCCAAAGAGGAGGGCATTCAGCTGTTTGAGGCGCCCGAGTTGGCGCGCGCGCTGTACTTCACCACCAAGGTCGACGAGCCCATTCCGGAGTCTCTCTACCATGCGGTGGCCCAGGTGATCGCCTATGTGTTCAGCCTGAACGACCGTTACCCAGGCGCTGAGGGGTATGTCAAGCCCACCCCGAAGATCCCGGACAATATGCGGTACGACGAAAATGGTTTCTTAATGCAATGAACGGCTTGATTGAATCCGCGAACCCATGACTGATTTCTACCAAAGCCCTGGCGACAAACTGCGCCTCGACATTCTTCTCAAGACCCTGAGCGAAGGCAACCTGAACCTGGCCATTCTGGGCGAGGACGACGTGGGCTTGGCCCACTACGCGCGACGCATTGCACAACACCTGCGCCAAAACCCGGCGATCGAGGTCGAACTGTGGACCTCGGCCGACTCTGAAAAGCTGGTGCAGCGCTTCAACGAAATACTGTCCGAAGTCTCGGTTCAAGATGCCTTGAACAAAGCGCAGAAGGCGTCCACCAAGCGCTACATGATTTTTCCGGATGCGCAGTCCATCCAAGAGATTGATTTGCAACTGCTGGCGCGCTTGATCAATGGCTTTCCGGCCAGCAACATCCACGTCATCCTGTTGGTCAACAGCCTGGAGCCGCACGAGCGAAAGCTCGCAGCCTTCGGTAAAAATTTGATGCAATGGGTTTTGGAGTCTGAGAATCCTGCGCCCAAGAAGCTGCAGCGCATTGAAACCTTCGACGAAGCCGCAGCTGAGTTTCATGCCGCAGCGTCTGCCTCTTCCTCACCAGCGCAGTCTGCACCTTTGACGTCGCCCGAGTTGGAGCAAGTGGTACCCGCTGCCAGCAGCTGGGACGCACCCGCAGCCCCCAGCGCCAAGGGAAACAGTTTGTTGGCTTGGGGCGTGCTTTTGGTGTTGCTGGTCTCGCTGGTCGTTTTCAGCTTCTTGTACCAAGACTTCATCAAGTCGGAGTTTGAAGCGATGAAGGGCTATTTGTCGCGCCAGTCCCCGGTCAGCGCCAAGGAAGCTGCGCCTGCTGCGGCCACGCCGTCGGTGGGCATGTCCAGCACTGCGCAGCTGCCGGTGAAGCCGGATGACTCGCTGATCCCCGAAAAAGAAGCCCTGATCAAGCCCGAGCCCGCCACGCCTGCCGCCACGCCTTCGGCCGCGGCAGAGAACAAACAGGCAGTTGCTGCGCCGACCCCGCCTGTCACCCCACCGGCAGCCCCCCCTGTCGCTGCGCCTGCGCCTGTGACTCCCGTGGCCAAGGCAGAACCAGTGCCCCCCCCGCCCAGCGATGACCGAGCTTGGCTCGACAAGTTGCCTGCTACGGGCTGGGTGCTGCAACACGCTGCCTTTGACACCCAGCAGGAAATCGAACTGTTTCAATCGAAACAGGCGGCCTTCAAGGACGCCAAAATTCTCAAAACCAAGCGCAAGAGCGGGGCTGCTTACTTCATTCTGCTCACGGGTCCCTACGCCACCCGCCAAGAGGCTGAAAATTTGATCAAAACCCAGCCGGCCATGGCCAAGTCTTGGTTGCGCGCGGTCAAGTCCATCAAAACCCAATTGCAGGACTGAGTCAACTTCTTGGGGTTCGTGTCGATAGCTTAGAGGGGGATATTCCGCATGAGTGAAGACATTATTCGAAGTACCAAAGAGCATCAGGTGGTGATTCCAGAGGGATCCATCAATGCCAAAAGCATAAGCAGCTCCGTTGGGACCGCCAGTCCTGAGCCCGAGCACGTCGAAAAAGTCACCAATTCCAACACGGTCATTGACCGCCGTGTGTCGGTCGATGCGTCTCACGGCGCGGGCAGTGAAAACGTCAAGCTCGACGCGGACCCGTCTGCAGGGGAGAACCGGGCTCTGCTGCCCGAAGACAACCGCGAAGAAAACCGAATTCGTTTGCCGGATGAATCGATTGACGAAAACCGCATTCCTGTGATTTCCGATGTCGTCGAGGAAGGCGACAACGTCTTGGTGGTCTCGGAAAAGGGCGCCACTGAAAACCGCATCAAGCTTCCACCTGACGCCCCTGATTTGCGCGATCCGACCCTGGTTTCGCAGGATGCTGATTCGCCCCATTCCCCACCCGCTGCCCCCGAGCTTGCGTCTGAGCAGCACAGCGAAACGGAACCAGCCCCTCAAGTTGCAGCCTCCTTAGTCGATACACGTAGAGAAGAGTTCGTGGGACGCGTGGTCAAGCTTCGTGAAGAAGTGGACCAATTGAACCAGCGCCTGGACCGACTCGAAAAGTAATTCAAAGGAACTCATATGGCGCAAGAGAACACCAGCGACGCGGCCAGCGAATCGCCTACGGCGGATTCCGCTGAGGCGAGCGCCGCCAAGCCTGAAGTGTCGGCATCGGCGCCCGAGGCCCAGTTGGACAAAGCGGCCTTAGCCCAGGGATTGGACGACCTGGAGGCAGAGGCTGCCGATTCCACCGAGGTCGCCAAGCAGTTGGAAGAGTTGACCGGCGTGGTGCTGAGTTCGGCCGAGGTGTCGACCCGCTCAGCGTCTGTGGCGGCCAACATCAGCCAGGACATGCGAACCGTGATGGATCAAATCACAGAGTCGCACAAGCGCAGCGTTCATCATTCGCGCATCATCTTGGGCGGCCTGCTGGCTTTCTTGCTGATTGGCCTGGGCACTTTCTTCGCCATCGCCACCCGCATGCATCAAAACATCCGGCAGCTGGATTCGATGTCGCTGGCTGTGGGCAAGCGCGTGGTTGACCTGGATGCCACCGTGAATGCTTTTGTCGATACCAGCCGCACCTTCAATGATTTGAATGAAAAGCTGGAGAAGCAAGCGGAATTGCAAGGCAAACTAGAGCAGCGTTTTGAGGAAATCCAAAAAACGATGGCTGCAGTGCCTAACTTGGTGGCGGACCAATCCGGTAAAACCTTGGACACCAAACTGCAAGGCCTGCAAAAGCAAATTCAGGCTTTGGAAACCAAGGTGCAGGACTTGTCCAAACGTCCGCAACCCAACCCCGGTCCCAGCCAACAGGCTGTGATTTCTGAGATTCAAAAACTCAAGAAGGATTTGGACGCGGCCAATGCCAACGCCAAAGCGGCTGCTGTGGCGGCAGCCCAAGCACAGGCACAAGCCAAAGCCAAGCCCGAGCCTAAGCCCGAGCCCAAGCCAGAACCGAAACCTGAGCCCAAGCCAGAGCCCAAAGCTGCGGAAGTGAAGCCACCACCACCGCCTGTGCCTGCGCTGCCACCTGCGCCTTCACAGCGTGACAAGATGCTGGTCTACCCGCGGCCCAACACCAACAACGGCAATCAGTGAAGCGTTCTGGCTTGAAAGCTTGAAGCGCTGGCTGAAAGCCAGTGATCCTGGAAAATCAGCGGCAGGTCTTTCAAGGCCTCTGCGTTGTCGGCTTGGCGCAAGCTCCCTTGGGCCACGGTCGGGTAAAGCGCAGACAAGGGGCGTGTCTCAGCATGGCTCACTCTGCGCATGACATGGCGCAGTGACAGCTCCGAGGGCGCATGCAGCCCTGCGGCCTCCAGCAATTCTTTGAGTGACTCCAGCGTGTTGCGATGAAAGTTGCGCACACGCTGTGCTTTGTCCGGCACCACCAAGGCCACTTGGCGCTTGGCATCCTGGGTGGTAACCCCCGTGGGGCAATGGCCCGTGTGGCAAGTCTGGGCCTGAATGCACCCCAGGGCGAACATGAAGCCGCGCGCGCTGTTGCACCAATCGGCGCCTAGCGCAATCGCGCGCACCATGTCAAAGGAGCTGACAATTTTGCCGCTGGCGCCCAAGCGGATGTGCTGGCGCAAATCCAGCCCCAGCAGGGTGTTGTGCACCAGACGCAAGCCCTCTTGCAAGGGGGTGCCCATGTTGTCCGAGAACTCCAGCGGGGCCGCGCCCGTGCCACCTTCCGAGCCGTCCACCACGATGAAGTCGGGCAGGATGCCGGTCTCCTGCATGGCTTTGGCAATGCCGAACCATTCCCAGGGATGGCCTATGCAAAGCTTGAAACCCACGGGCTTGCCTTGGGAGAGTTCGCGCAGCTTTTGCACAAATTGCAGCAGTTCGACAGGTGTGGAAAAACTGCTGTGACTGTTGGGTGACACACAGTCTTCGCCCACGGCGACGCCACGCGCTTCGGCGATTTCAGGCGTGACCTTGGGTCCCAACAGCACCCCTCCATGGCCAGGCTTGGCGCCTTGGCTCAATTTGATTTCGATCATTTTGACTTGCGGGCTGGAGGCGTTCTCCTGGAATTTCTCTGCGCTGAAATGGCCGTTGGCGTCGCGGCAGCCAAAGTAGCCTGAGCCGATTTCCCAAATGAGGTCCCCCCCATGCACACGGTGGTAGCGCGAGATGGACCCTTCTCCTGTGTCGTGGGCAAACCCGCCCATGCTGGCGCCTTGGTTCAACGCCATGATGGCATTGGCGCTGAGCGCGCCAAAGCTCATGGCGGACACGTTGAACAAGCTGATGTCGTAGGGCTGTTGGCATTGGGCGCCGCCAACGGGCACACGGAAATCATGCCCTTCGATGTGAGAGGGCGAGACGGAGTGGGTCAGCCATTCATAGCCTATCGTCTTCACGTCCAGTTGCGTCCCAAACGGCCTTTTGTCGGATTGCCCTTTGGCGCGAGCATAGACCAAGGAGCGTTGCGCCCGGGAGAAAGGCGCGGCCTCTGTTTCGCTTTCCAGAAAATACTGCCGCAACTCTGGCCGGATGGTTTCCAGCATGAAGCGAAGATGGCCAATGATGGGGTAGTTGCGCAAAATGGCATGGTGGGTCTGCTGCAGGTCGTGGATGCCAACGACCGCCAAAAACCCAAACAGGAGGGCCCACAAACCACCATTTCCAGAAACGACAAAGATCGCCAAAGAGACGCACAGTCCGGCCAGGGCCACAAAGAATGCGGTAAAGCGCACGGGATAGAAATGGTTCAAACGTTCCAGCATGGGGGCTCCATTGGGCTGAGAGAAGTTGATTTAACAAAATCAACAAGATAGGTGCGAAGCTTAGAAAGGGTGGTCGCGCCTGACCATGAGGGTAAACCTTTGGTGGGTCTCCCTAATCGTGAAAACCCCATCGCATCATCAATGGTTTTGCGCGATGCTTTGCAGCCGAGACAGGAGGCATCCATGTACAAAAAGATTTTGCTGGCTTACAACGGCTCGTTGAGCGGTCAAAAGGCTTTGCTGGATTCTGGCGGCCTGGCAGCCTGGGGGCAGGCTTCGCTGCATCTGGTGGCCGTCATGCCCTTGAACCTGAACACCGTGGTGGCGGAGGGCATTGTGTATTCCATGCAGGAAGAAAAAAGCCAACGCCAAGCCTTTCAGAAAATTCTGGATGAAGGCCTGGCCATCTTGGCCCAGCATGGTTACCAGGCCACCGGCGAGCTGCTGTCAGGAGACGCGATTCACGAAATTTGCGCCTGTGCCAAGCGCATCTCAGCCGATCTCATTGTGGTGGGCCACAAGCACAAGAAAGGCTGGGTGGAGCGTTGGTGGTCGGGCTCGATCTCCACCTCGCTGATCGAAGAGTCGCCCTGCAGCGTCTTGGTCTCGATCGTGTGATTTACTCGGCCTTTGCGCCCGAGTCTTTCACCACTTTGGACCACTTCGCAATTTCAGCGGCTTGGTACTTGGTCAGCTCTTCCGGGGTCGACAGCACGGCGTCCAAGCCCAGGGTTTTCAGGCGCTCTTGCACCTCGGGCAAACGGTAAACCCGCTGGACTTCGGCATTCAGGCGGTCAATGACGGGCTTGGGTGTGCCTGCGGGGGCAAACATCGCAAACCAAGTGGTGGCTTCAAAGCCAGGAATGGTCTCGGCCACCGTCGGCACGTCCGGCGCGGCTGCCGAGCGCTTGGCCGTGGTTTGCGCCAGTGCGCGGATCTTGCCTTCGCGGGCCATGGGCAAGGCCGAGGGCATGTTGTCGAACATCAGCTGAATGCTGCCGCCAATCAGGTCGGGAATGGCGTACTGACGGCCTTTGTAGGGCACATGGGTCATGGAGGTGCCGGTCATGGACTTGAACAACTCACCCGACACATGGACCGAGGTGCCCACGCCGGGTGAGCCAAAGGACAGTTTATTGGGATTGGCCTTCATGTAGGCCACCAGCTCGGTCACGTTTTTGACCGGCAGGTCATTGTTCACCACCAGCAAGTTGGGGGCGGAGGCGATCAATGCGATGGGGGTGAAATTTTTCACCATGTCGTAGGGCATCTTTTCGTACAAAGAGCCATTGATGGCATGCGTGCCCACCGTGCCCATGACGAAGGTGTAGCCGTCGCCAGGGGCTTTGGCGACGATGTCGGCACCGATGTTGCCGCCTGCGCCGGGTTTGTTGTCCACCACCACCGGCTGGCCCATTTGCGCCTTTTCGCTGAACAGGCGCGCCAGAATGTCAGGCGCACCGCCTGAGGGGAAGGTCACCACCAGGCGCATGGGCTTGTTGGGATAGCTGGCTTGTGCCCAGGCGTTGCCTGAGCCCAAAGCCAGCAGCGCCAGGGAGGCGGGCACGATGTGCTTTAGAAAAAACGAACGTTGCATGGTCAATCTCCTTTATTTTGAAATGGATGCGCTCCAGCGCTCGTCCCAACCATGGCGTGCCTGGTCGAGATCGCGCCGCTGGCGCTTGGTGGGCCGGCCTTGCTCAATGCTCAAGGCCGGCTCGCGGGACAGACGCCTTTGCTCGCGGGTTTGCTCGCTCAACAAAAGGCTTTCAGGCGTTTCGGCATAGAGTTGTTGAGCCACCGGGGCCGGGCCCCGTTGTTGGCTCAAGCCCTGGACTTGGACAGTACGCACCAAGGCAGTTTGGCGAATGGCGACAGTGTCGCCGATCTTGATTTCCCGTGCCGGCTTGGCCTCTTGGCCATTGACCTGAACACGGCCTTTCAGGATTTCGTCGGTGGCCAGCGAGCGGGTCTTGAAAAACCTTGCCGCCCACAGCCACTTGTCAATGCGCATTTTGTCCATGGTTTTTGATTGTGCGGGAGAATGCTATCCCATGTCTTCTTCCCCACTTTTGCCCTACCTGACCCAAGCGCAAGCGCCGCTGACCCGGCCCATCCGTGCCTTGAATGAATTTGGCGACCTGCAAGACCTGGACATTCCTGCCGAGCGGGCCTTGACAGTTTATGTGGACAAACAAGAGCTGGTGACCCTCATGACCTTGGGGGCCCACCCTGAATGGCTGGTGCTGGGGTATTTGCGCAACCAGCGCCTGGTGGCCAGCGTTGACGAAGTGGAATCCATCACCGTCGATTGGGACGCTGGGGAGGAGGGTGCGGGTGTCGCTGCCGTCAAAACCCGCCAGGGCCTGCAGGACTTGGCCAGCAAGACGCAACACCGCGTGGTCACCACGGGTTGTGGGCAAGGCAGTGTGTTTGGCGACTTGATGTCGGAGGTGGAAACCCTCACCTTGCCGACAGCCCGTTTGACCCAAGCGCGCCTGTATGCGGTGCTGAACACCATGCGCATTCAAGAAACCACTTACAAATCGGCTGGCTCGGTGCACGGTTGCGCTTTGTTTCAAGGGGAAGACTTGCGTTTGTTTGTGGAGGATGTGGGCCGTCACAATGCCATTGACACGCTGGCGGGCTGGCATTGGTTGCAAGACAACACCGCGCTGAACCCTGCCGAGGCCTTGTTCTACACCACCGGCCGCCTGACCAGCGAGATGGTGATGAAGTCTGTGCAAATGCAGGTGCCGGTCGTGGTGTCGCGTAGCGGCATCACGCAAATGGGCTATGAAATCGCCGAACGCCTGGGGCTGTGCACCGTGGGCCGCGCGACCCACAAGCATTTCTTTTGTTACACCGCCCAAGACCGCTTGGTGGTGCAGCCCGAGTTGGCCCAAGGTGGCGTCAAGGTGGTGACCTGAATGGCTGTTCTGCAAGCCGCATGGCGTTCCCTTTGGCGAGACGCACGCGCCGGCGAGCTGCGCTTGCTCTTGGTGGCGGTGTGCCTGGGTGTGGCCGCTTTAAGCTCCGTGGCCTTTCTGGCCAACCGACTGAATGCAGGTTTGCAACGCGATGCGGCTCAGTTGTTGGGCGGTGACGCCGTGGTGGTCAGCGATCAGCCAGCGCCTGACGCTTTTGTGCAGCAGGCGCGAGACGCTGGCTTGCAGGTGGTGAGCACCCTGAACTTCCCCACCATGGCACGCGCCACGCAAGACAAGGGCGGGCAGAGTCGCCTGGTGGCCCTGAAAGCGGTCAATCCAGGCTACCCGCTGCGTGGGCGTTTGCAGGTGCTGCAAAACGAGCAAGCGGTGGACACCCGAGACATTCCTGCGCAAGGCGAAGTCTGGGTGGAGGCCCCCTTGCTGGAGGCTTTGGCCTTGCAGGTTGGAGACGAGCTTTTGTTGGGCGACGGCAGGTTGCGCGTGTCCCGGGTGCTGTGGGCCGAGCCTGATCGCGGCGCCGGGTTCATGAACTTCGCGCCGCGGGTCATGCTGAACGAGCAAGACTTGGCTTCGACCCGCCTGGTGCAGCCGGCCAGTCGCATCACCTGGCGTCTGGCGGTGGTGGGGCCTGCGGCAGCGGTCAAGGCCTATACCCAGTGGGCAGAAGCACAAAGCAAGTTGCCTGAAGTCAGAGGCGTTCGCATCGAAACTTTGGAAGCAGGCCGTCCCGAAATGCGGCAAACGCTCGATCGCGCCGGCAAGTTTCTGCGCTTGGTGGCCCTGTTGGCGGCCCTGCTCAGTGCGGTGGCGGTGGCTTTGGCGGCCCGTGCATTTGCCAACCGCCACCTGGACGATTGCGCCATGTTGCGTGTGCTGGGACAAAGCCAGCGCAACATTGCTTGGACCTACACCCTGGAGTTTTTGGCGGTGGGCATTGTGGCCAGCCTGAGCGGTTTGTGCCTGGGTTTTGGCTTGCATCTGGTGTTCGTGCAACTCTTGGCGGGCTTGGTGGAAACGGCTTTGCCCTTGCCGGGTTGGGCGCCCTGGGGGCAAGGCCTGGGCATCGGCTTGACCTTGATGGTGGCGTTTGGTTTGCCGCCGGTTCTGCAATTGGCCAGTGTGCCCGCTTTGCGCGTGATTCGCCGCGATGTGGGCCGCATGCAGGTCGCTTCGCTCAGTGTGCTGGGGCTGGGCCTGATGGGCTTTGCCGCTTTGTTGGTCAGCGTCAGCCAGGACTGGTGGCTGGGCCTGATGGTGGTGGGTGGTTTTGCTGCCGCCTTGTTGCTGTTCGCTGGCATGGGCTGGCTGGCCGTGATGGCCTTGCGCAAAGCCTTGAATGAAGAAACTGCGCCGATTTGGCTGGCCATGGCCACACGCCAGTTGGCGGCGCGACCTGGCTTTGCCATGGTGCAAGTCAGTGCCTTGTCGGTGGGCTTGCTGGCCTTGATGCTGCTGGTCTTGCTGCGCACCGACTTGGTCAGCAGCTGGCGCCAAGCCACACCTGCCAATGCGCCGGACCGCTTTGTGATCAATGTGCAGCCTGAACAGTCGGAGGATTTTCAAAAAACATTGCGCGACGCGGGCATTGCGCAATTTGACTGGTACCCCATGATTCGGGGCCGCCTGGTGGCCATCAATGGCGAAACCATCACGCCCGAACGTTTTCAGGACGAACGCGCGCAACGTTTGGTGGACCGCGAGTTCAATTTGTCGCACAGTGCCCAGCCCCCTTCGCACAATGCGGTGGTGGCGGGTCAATGGACGGCCGAAGAAGCACAAGGTCTGAGCATCGAAGAAGGCATTGCCAAGACCTTGCGTTTGCGGCTGGGCGATGTGTTGCGCTTTGACATGGCCGGCATCACCCATGAGGCCCGCATCACCTCGGTGCGGCGGGTCGACTGGACGTCCATGCGCGCCAACTTTTTCGTGATGTACCCGGTCAGTCGCATGCCCGAGGTGCCCATGACCTACATCGCGGCTTACCGTGCCCCCAAGGTCAAAGGCTTCGACAACGACTTGCTGCAACGCTTTCCCAACGTGACCAATGTGGACATGGCCAGCTCTCTCAACCAAGTGCAGCGCGTGTTGGGGCAGGTCATTCAGGCCGTGGAATTCTTGTTTCTGTTCACCTTGGCTGCGGGTTTGGTGGTGCTGTTTGCGGCGGTGACGGCCACCCGCGAAGAACGCGCCCGCGACTACGCCATTCTTCGTGCCTTGGGCGCCACGCAGCAGTTGCTGGCGCGCGTGCAGCGCGCAGAGCTGATGGGCGTGGGGGCCTTGGCGGGTGGCTTGGCCGCCAGCGTGGCCTTGGGTTTGGGCTGGGGCTTGGCACGCTTCGTCTTTGAATTCCGCTGGACGGGCTCGCTTTGGGCGCCGGTGCTGGGCATGCTGGCAGGCGCTTTGCTGGCCTGGGCGGCAGGCTGGTGGGGCTTGCGCGATGTGCTGCGCCGGCCCGTGGTACAAACCTTGCGCGAAGCCACACATTGAGCCACCATGGACACTGAAGACCCCAAGCCTCACGCCACCCCATTTGACTGGATCGGCGGCGAAGAGCGTGTGCTGGCGCTGACCGAGCGCTTTTACGACTTGATGGACCTGGAGGCCGAGTATGCCGAGCTGCGTTCAGTGCACGGCCCCCACCTGGGCAATGCGCGGCAGAGGCTGTGTTGGTTTTTGTGCGGTTGGCTGGGCGGCCCCCAGCACTATGTCGAACGTTTTGGACATCCGCGCCTGCGCATGCGGCACATGCCGTTTCCCATTGGCATCAAGGAGCGCGACCAATGGCTGGCGTGCATGAACCAGGCCATGCTGGAAACCGGCGTCGACGAAAGCTTGCGCACGCGCTTGTTGGAAAGCTTTTTCCAGACGGCCGACTGGATGCGCAATGTCGGGGGTGGGCCAGGCTAAGGCTTCAGGCCTGACCCTTGAGCAGCACCACCAGCGCGCCGGCGCCGCCCTCTGCTGGTTTGGCCTGTACAAAAGCCATGACCTCGTTTTTTTGCACCAGCCATTTTTGGGTTTTGGATTTCAGCACGGGCGTCTTGCCCGGTGAGCCCAAGCCCTTGCCGTGCACCACCCGCACGCAGCGCCAACCCATGCGCATGGCGTCGCGGATGAATTGACCCAGGGCGTCGCGGGCCTCGTCGCTGCGCAGGCCGTGCAGGTCCACCTGGCCCTGAATGGTCCAGTCGCCGCGCCGCAGCTTGCGGGTGACATCGTGGCCAATGCCGGGACGGCGAAAGCTCATTTGGTCGTCCACATCGAGCAGGGTGGAGACGTCAAACTCGTCGCTGAGGCTTTCGCGCAGCGCGGCCTGGTCGTCCAGCGCTTGCTGAAACGCCGTGGGGCTGGGGCGCGTGACCTGCAGCTCAACCCGCGGCGCATGGTTGAGCGGCTGCACCGCACCGATGGCCCTTTCAAAAAGCTTTTGCTCGGCCAGGCGGACTTTTGCGGCGGCCGCAGCGCGTTGTCGCTCGGCTTCTTCGCGCGCTTGCTTTTCCGCCAGGGCTTGGCGCATGGCCGCCAGTTCTTGCAAGGATTTGGCTTTCAAAAGTAACCTTTCTCCAGCATGGACAGAGCTTGGCCGGGCGCCACGATGACGTGGTCCAGCACCCGGATGTCCACCACCAGCAGCGCATTGCGCAGGGTTTGGGTGAGGGCTTCGTCGGCCTTGGAGGGCAGCACGCTGCCGCTGGGGTGGTTGTGCGCCAACACCACCGCGTGGGCGCCCTGGTCGAGCGCGGCCTTGACCACCTCCCTTGGGTACACGCTGGTCTGCGTCAAAGTGCCTTGGAACATTTCGCGAAAGCTCAGCATGCGGTGCTGGGCGTCGAGGAACAACACGCCAAACACCTCATGCGGGCAATGGGCCATGTGCATTTGCAGGAACAGCTTGACCGCTTCGGGCGAGGACATCAGGTCGCGCGCTTGCATTTGTTCGGCCATGGCGCGGCGCGACAACTCGAGCACGGCAGACAGCTCGGCGCGCTTGGCCGGTCCGCCCATGCCTTTGACGCTGCGCAAGTCTTGCGGGGTGGCTTGCAACAAACCCGCCAAGCCCTGAAAGCGCGTCAGCAAAGATTGCGCAAGTTGCAGCACGCTGTGGCCCTTGACGCCGGTGCGCAACAGCAACGCCAAAAGTTCGACATCGGTCAGCGCTGCTGGGCCGAGGGCCGCTATTTTTTCGCGGGGTCGCAAGGGCTGGGGGAGATCTTGAAGCAACATGACAGTCATGAAAGGGGCAGGGCCTTGCTTAATGCGCCTCGACTGGATGGCGTTGACCAGGGTTTTGTGAAGCTTTCTACAATAGGCCCCAGTTTAGCGAGACCCGAATGAACACATCCGCCACCGCGCCATTGCCCCGTATCCAGGCGGGGTCCTTTCTGACCCTGCATTACCGATTGGCAGGCCCTCAGGGGGACATCATCAACACTTTCGAAGGGCAACCGGCCACCTTGACGCTGGGGGTCAGCGAGTTGTCGCCGGCCATGGAGCAGCGCCTGCTGGGCTTGGAGGAAGGTGCGCGCGTCACCTTCGAATTGCCGGTGGGCGAGGCTTTTGGCGATCGCAACCCGGACATGCAGCAGTGGGTCAGCCGTCGTTTGCTCAAAGAGTTTGGCGACCCGGACGAAAACTACCAGGTCGGGGATGTGGTGCAGTTCCCCGCGCCCAACGGCCAAGGGTCTTACGCGGGCGCCGTTCAGCAAGCGCGAGAGGACGCCGTGTTGTTCGACTTCAACCACCCGCTGGCAGGGCAGCCCGTGACCTTTGAAGTCCTGGTGATTGGGGTGCTGTGATGACCGCGCCGCGCGTCCAAGAGGTTTTGCTGGCCGAGCCCCGCGGGTTTTGCGCTGGGGTCGACCGTGCCATCGACATCGTGGAGCGCGCCATCGACAAGTTCGGCGCGCCCATTTATGTGCGCCATGAAATTGTGCACAACACCCATGTGGTCAACCACCTCAAAGAGCGCGGTGCGATCTTCATCGAGGATTTGCAGGACGTACCGCCAGGCGCCACCTTGGTTTTCAGTGCCCATGGCGTTCCCAAGTCGGTGGAGCACGAGGCGCAGGCCCGCGGCTTTCAGGTGTTTGACGCTACCTGCCCCTTGGTGACCAAGGTGCATGTCGAAGTGGCCAAGCTACACAAGGAAGGCTACGAATTCATCATGATTGGCCACAAGGGCCATCCCGAAGTGGAAGGCACCATGGGCCAGCTCGATGCGGGCATTCACTTGGTAGAAGATGTCGCTGACGTGGCCACTGTGAAGTTGGCGCAAACTGAGAGGTTGGCTGTGGTGACCCAGACCACCTTGAGTGTGGACGACGCAGCCGAAATTTTGGCCGCGGTTCAGGCCCGTTTTCCCCAGGTTCGCTCGCCCAAGCAACAAGACATTTGTTACGCCACGCAAAACCGGCAAGATGCCGTCAAATTGCTCAGCAAACAAGTGGACGTGGTGATCGTGGTGGGCAGCCCCACCAGCTCCAACAGCAACCGCTTGCGTGACGTGGCCGAAAAGCATGGCGTGCCCAGCTACATGGTGGACCAGGCCTCGGAGTTGCAAGACGCGTGGCTGCAGGACCGTCCGCGCGTGGGGGTGACTGCGGGTGCCTCCGCCCCCGATGTCTTGGTGCGCGAAGTGATCGAGCGCCTGCGCGCCCTGGGGGCCGTGTCAGTGCGCAGCCTGCAGGGCGTGCAAGAGCACGTGAAATTCCCCCTGCCCAAGGGCTTGAAACTGGACTGAACGGCAGGCCGCCGCAAACCTACAATAGCGGCATGTTAGACATCAACCAGCTCCGCCGCGACCTCGGGTCGGTCACCGCCCGCCTGGAAGCCCGCAAGAACCCGCAACCCTACCTTCGTATCGAGGCTTTCCAAAGCCTGGAGAACGAACGCAAAACCCTGCAAACCCACACCGAGACGCTGCAGTCTCGCCGCAATGCCTTGTCCAAGCAGATTGGCCAGCTCAAGGCCAAAGGTGAGAATGCCGAGAGTGTGATGGCCGAAGTGGCCCAGATCAAGACCGATCTCGAGGCCTCTGCAGCACGCCTTGAGGCCTTGCAGGCTGAACTGCAAACCCTGTTGCTGGCCGTGCCCAACTTGCCGCATGAAAGCGTGCCCACCGGGGCTGACGAGCATGGCAATGTGGAGTTGCGCCGTTGGAGCCCTTCTGGGACCGAGCCCCAAGCCCTGGCCTTCACGCCGCGCGACCATGTGGACTTGGGCACACCCTTGGGGCTGGATTTCGACACCGGCGTCAAGCTCTCTGGCTCGCGCTTCACGGTGATGAAGGGTGGCATCGCCCGCTTGCACCGTGCCTTGGCGCAGTTCATGCTGGATGTGCAAACCCAGGAACACGGTTACACCGAGTGCTATGTGCCCTACATCGTCAATGCGGACAGCTTGCGCGGCACGGGCCAGTTGCCCAAGTTTGAAGAAGACCTCTTCGCCGCCAAAAAAGGCGGGCAAGACGGGGAGTTGGCGCAAGAGCAGTCGGCGCTGTATTTGATTCCCACCAGCGAAGTGCCGTTGACCAATTTCGTGCGTGACACGGTGGTGGCTGAAAGTGAGCTTCCCATCAAGGTGACGGCTCACACACCGTGCTTTCGCTCCGAAGCCGGCAGCCATGGCCGCGATACGCGCGGGATGATCCGTCAGCACCAGTTCGACAAAGTCGAGATGGTGCAGATTGTTCATCCCGAGAAAAGTTATGAAGCCCTGGACGAAATGACCCAGCACGCCGAAGCCGTCCTGCAAAAGCTCGGCTTGCCTTACAGGGTCATGCTGTTGTGCACCGGCGACATGGGCTTTGGCGCGGCGCGCACCCACGACCTGGAAGTTTGGCTGCCTGCGCAGAACACCTACCGTGAGATCAGCTCGGTGTCGAACTGCGAGGCTTTTCAGTCACGCCGCTTGCAGGCGCGTTTCAAGACCGCGCAGGGCAAGAACGAATTGGTCCACACCTTGAATGGCTCTGGCCTGGCCGTGGGGCGAACCCTGGTGGCTGTCCTGGAGAACTACCAGCAAGCTGACGGCAGTGTTCGCATTCCAGAAGCTTTGCGCCCCTACATGGGCGGCTTGGAATGCCTGCAAGCATCGACCTGAGGCAAATTTTTATGCGTGATCGTCATTTCCTGGTTCTCTCTGTGGCGCTGGTGCTGTCTGCATGTGCGTCACGACCCATCGAAGGGGAGATGAAAAGCGACATGCCTCGGCCCAGCGTTGACATCTTGGGTCAGACCCAACTTCCTGCAGGCGCCAAGATTCAGCATGACAAATCACTGATCATGGGCGCAGGCGACCAATGGGTCGGTCGCGTCAGTTTGGATGTGGGACGGGACCTCAGCGCGGCCTACAAATTTTTTCTGGAAACCTACCCGCAGCAAGGTTGGACCTTGGTGACGGCGGTGCGTGGTCAAACCAGCTTGCTGGTTTTCACCAAACAAGAGCGCAATGCCACAGTGGAGTTGCAAGAGGGGAATTTGTTAAGTGGGGGAAGTGTCACCTTGACGGTGTCCCCCCGAAATGCCACGGTGAGTGCCCCGCGCAAGCCTTGAGGCTGGGAGCCTGCTAGAATATGCCATTCGACACGCGGAGAGATGGCAGAGTGGTCGATTGTACCTGACTCGAAATCAGGCGTACGGTTTTCCCGTACCGAGGGTTCGAATCCCTCTCTCTCCGCCAAGATCATTTCGAACTGATTCCAAGTCGTTCGAACTACTTCCAATCCGTTCGGGGTCCCTTCGGGTG
>CAINMN010000330.1 GCA_903850735.1 uncultured Burkholderiales bacterium
CGTCGTTGGCGCCGCCCTTGATGCGACCCACGTCTTTCACGCGGTCAATGATCTTCAAGTGCCCATGGCTGTCGATGAAGCCGGCGTCACTGGTGTGGTACCAGCCTTCGGCGGTCAGCACTTCGGCCGTGGCGGCCGGGTTCTTGTAATACTCTTTGAGCAAGCCCGGTGACTTGACCAGAATTTCGCCGTTGTCGGCCACCTTGATTTCCACGCCCGGGCAAGGCACACCCACGGTGTCGGCACGCGCCTCATGGTCGGGCTGCAGGCACACGAACACGGCGGTTTCGGTCGAGCCGTACAGCTGCTTCAGGTTGACGCCGATCGAGCGGTAAAAGCTGAACAAGTCCGGGCCAATGGCTTCGCCTGCGGTGTAGGCCACGCGCACGCGGGACATGCCCAGGTTGTTGCGCAAAGGGCCGTAGACCATCAGGTTGCCCAGGGCGTATTGCAGGCTGTCGATCAAGCCCACCGACTTGCCATCCATCTTGGCGGGCCCCACACGGCGCGCAATGTCCATGAAGTAATGGAACATCTTGCGCTTGAAAGCACCGGCGTCTTCCATGCGAATCATCACCGTGGTCAGCAAGCCCTCAAACACCCGGGGGGGCGCAAAGTAGTAGGTCGGGCCCACTTCCTTCAAGTCGATGGTGACGGTGGCGGTCGACTCGGGGCAGTTCACGATGTAGCCGCAGCACAGCCATTGGGCGTAGCTGAAAATGTTCTGGCCAATCCAGGCCGGTGGCAGATAGGCCAACACTTCTTCGTTGGGGCCCAGGCGATCAAACTCGGCGCCGGCTTGGGCGCGGTCCAACAAGCTGCGGTGGGTGTGCACCACGCCCTTGGGGTTGCCGGTGGTGCCCGAGGTGAAGAACATGGCGCCCACATCGTCGGGCTGCGCCAACTCAATTTGCTCGGCCACGAAGTCGGGGTGCAGGCCATGAAACACTTCACCGGCCGCCATGAGCTCGTCGATGGACGCCAGGCCGGGCTCGTCGTATTTGCGCAGGCCACGCGGGTCATCAAAAAAGATGTGGGCCAGCTGCGGGCACTGCTCGCGAATTTCCAGCAGCTTGTCGACCTGTTCCTGGTCTTCCACCACGCAGAACTTCACATCGGCGTTGTTGATCGGGAACACGCACTCGGCGCCCACCGCGTCCTGGTACAAGGGAATGGGAATGGCGCCCAGGGCTTGGGTCGCCAGCATGGCGGCGTACAAGCGGGGACGGTTGGAGCCCACCACGATAAGGTGGTCGCCGCGTTGCAATCCCATTTGGTGCAGGCCACAGGCCATGTGCGACACCATCTTGGCCAGATCGGCCCAGCTCAGGGTTTGCCAAATGCCGTATTCCTTTTCGCGCATGGCGGGCGCGCTGGGGCGCTGCTTCGCATGCTGCATCAGCAATCGAGGAAACGTGGTCTGCATTCCGGGTTCCTTGTTCTTTATGCCTTGCTCGACACGGACGACACCCATGTCGCGCAGAGGACTCTCCACACTGTTGCGGCGATACTAGGACCGGGTTTGACGTTATTTTGTCGTTACGATGACAATCCAGGGAATACCCTAATCACAACTTACCCCGCCCTGACAAAGCGAAATTCCATGGCCACTGACCTGACCTTGCACCAACGCCGCCGCCCACCGCATCCGGATGAACTGGCAGGCATCCCCTGGCTGCGCCATTTGCAGCCGGCCGAGCAAGCGCGGGTCATCCCCCAGATCGTGGTGGGCGATGCGCAACCCGGCGACCATGTGTGCCGTTATGGGCGCTCGCCCACCTATTGGTTTGGCGTGGTCGATGGCCTGTTGAAAATGAGCACCGAAAGCGCGCAAGGCAACAGCGTGACCTACACCGGCCTGCCCTCTGGCGGCTGGTTTGGCGAGGGCACGGCCATCAAGCAAGAGCCCTACCGCTACAACGTGCAGGCCCTGCGCAACAGCGTGGTGGCGGGTTTGCCCATCGAGGGCTTTCAGTGGCTGCTGGACCACTCGATCGGCTTCAACCGCTTTGTCATGAACCAGCTCAATGAGCGGCTGGGCCAGTTCATTGCGGCACGCGAAATCGACCGCATGAACGACCCCGATGTGCGCGTGGCGCGCAGCCTGGCCTCGCTGTTCAACCCAGTGCTGTACCCCGGGGTGGGCGAAGTGCTGCGCATCACCCAGCAAGAGCTGGCCTACCTGGTGGGCCTGTCGCGGCAGCGGGTGAACATGGCGCTGAATACTTTGCAAGAGGCTGGCTTGATTCGGATTGAGTACGGCGGCTTGCGGGTGCTGAGCCTGGAAGGGCTGCGCAACGACGCCGTCCTGCGCACCCTGTAAGGGCTTGGGTACACTGCCCAGCATCATGGACAACGCCACCCAACGTTTGAACAAGCGCATGGCCGAGCTGGGCCTGTGCTCGCGCCGCGAAGCCGATGACTGGATCGCGCACGGCTGGGTGCGCGTCAACGGCCAGCCCGCCAGCATGGGCATGCAAGTGACGGTGCAAGACCGCATCACCGTCGAGCGCCAAGCGCAACAGCAACAAGCTGAGCGCGTCACCATTTTGTTGAACAAGCCGGTGGGCTATGTCAGCGGGCAGGCCGAAGACGGCCACACCCCGGCCATCACCCTGATCCAGCCGCGCAACCACTGGCGCGACGACACCTCTCGCACCCGCTTCTCTGCGGGCCAGCTGCGTGGCCTGGCCCCCGCTGGGCGGCTGGACATCGACTCGGTCGGCTTGTTGGTGCTGACGCAAGACGGTCGCATTGCCCGCCAACTGATTGGCGAAGACGGTCATACCGAAAAAGAGTACCTGGTGCGGGTGCAGTACGGCACAACGCAAACCGATGTGCAACGCGCCTTCCCACCGGAGCAACTTGCCCGCTTGCGACACGGCTTGAGCCTGGATGGCCAGGCCCTGAAGCCCGCGCGGGTAGATTGGCAAAACCCAGAACAGCTGCGCTTTGTGCTGACCGAGGGCAAAAAACGGCAAATCCGGCGCATGTGCGAACAAGTTGGCCTGCATGTGGTGGGCCTCAAGCGGGTGCGCATGGGGCGGGTGGCGCTGGGCAACCTGCCCGTCGGCCAGTGGCGCTACTTGGCGCCGCATGAAAAGTTTTAAGCCATTGCACTGCCCCTGAACCCGCTTAGGGCTCTTGAAATCAAGGGCCACGCCCTCAAATCCAATTCGTTTTGTTTTCTGATTCTTCATTTTCATCATGACTGCACAAACCCATGCCTTTCAAGCCGAAGTGGCCCAGCTTCTGCATCTGGTCACCCACTCGCTTTATTCCAACAAAGAGATTTTTCTGCGCGAACTGGTGTCCAACGCCTCCGACGCCTGCGACAAACTGCGCTACGAAGCCCTGAACACCGCCAGCCTGTACGAGGACGCGCCCAACCTGGAAATTCGCGTCAGCTTTGACAAGGCCGCCAACACCCTCACCATTGCCGACAACGGCATTGGCATGAGCGCGCAAGAGGCCGTGGACCACCTGGGCACCATCGCCAAGAGTGGCACGCGGGAGTTCATGTCGCGCCTGGAAGGCGCTCAGCAAAGCGACGCCAAATCACAAGGCGCCCTGATTGGCCAGTTTGGCGTGGGCTTTTACTCCGGCTACATCGTGGCCGACAAAATCACGGTGGAAACCCGTCGCGCCGGCTTGTCCGCCAGTGAAGGCGTGCGCTGGGTCAGCGGCGGCACCGGCGAGTTCACGGTGGAAAGCCTGGACATGCCCACCCGCGGCACCCGCGTCATCCTGCACCTGCGGGAAGATGCGGCCGAGTACCTGAGCAGCTGGAAGCTCAAGGGCATCATTTCCAAATACTCCGACCACATCTCCTTGCCCATCCTGATGCGCAAGGAAGAGTGGAAAGAAGGCGAGAACGACCAGCCTGGCGAGATGGTGGTGAGCGACGAATGGGAAACCGTCAACAAAGCCAATGCCCTGTGGACGCGTGCCAAAAAAGACATCAGCGCCGAGCAGTACGCCGATTTCTACAAAGCCCTGAGCCACGACTTTGAAGACCCGCTGGCCTGGACGCACAACCGTGTGGAAGGCAGCACCGAGTACACGCAGTTGTTGTACGTGCCGGGCAAGGCGCCCTTTGATTTGTGGAACCGCGAAAAGCGCGGCGGCCTCAAGCTGTATGTGAAGCGCGTGTTCATCATGGACGACGCCGAAGCGCTGATGCCGGTCTACCTGCGGTTTGTCAAAGGGGTGGTCGATTCCGCCGACCTGCCCCTGAACGTGAGCCGCGAGTTGCTGCAAGAAAGCCGCGATGTGAAAGCCATTCGCGAAGGCAACACTCGCCGCGTGCTGTCCATGCTGGAAGACCTGGCCAAGCGCGACCAGCCCGCCACCGATGCCAGCGACGAAGACAAGCAAGACGCTGGCAAGTACACCCGCTTCTATGCCGAATTTGGCGCCGTGCTAAAGGACGGCCTGGGCGAAGACTTCGCCAACCGCGACAAGATTGCCAAGCTGCTGCGCTTTGCCAGCACCCAAAGCGACGCCCTCAGTGTGTCCCTGGCCGACTACAAGGCGCGCATGAAAGAAGGCCAGGATGCCATCTACTACATCACCGCCGACACCCTGGCCGCTGCCAAAAACAGCCCGCAACTGGAAGTGTTCAAAAAGAAAGGCCTGGAAGTCTTGCTGATGACAGACCGTGTCGACGAGTGGGCCCTGAGCTTCCTCACCGAGTTTGACGGCACCCCCCTGCAAAGCGTTGCCAAAGGGGCGGTGGACCTGGGCAAGCTGCAAGACGAGTCCGAGAAAAAAGCGGCAGAAGAAGCCGCCGAACAATTCAAGCCCGTGCTGGCCAAGCTGAAAGAGGCGCTGAAAGAGAAAGCCGAGGATGTTCGCGTGACCACCCGCCTGGTCGACTCGCCCGCCTGCCTGGTGGTGCAAGACCAGGGCATGTCACTGCAACTCTCGCGCATGCTCAAGCAAGCAGGCCAACAGGCCCCCGAGGTGAAGCCGATTCTGGAAGTGAACCCTGAGCACCCGCTGGTGAAAAAACTGGCGAGCGACGCGGCGGCCACACAGTTCCATGACCTGGCCCACATTGTGTTCGACCAGGCTTTGCTGGCCGAAGGCGGCTTGCCCGAGGACCCGGCAGCGTATGTGCGTCGCGTCAATGCCTTGCTGGCCTGAAGTCACACTGGCGCTGCATGGGATTGGCGCGCTGGAAAACCCGGTGCGCTGATCAGACTTGCAGGGGCGGCTCTTGCATGGCCGCAATCTGCTCACTCAGGATTCTCACCTGGTCTTGCCAATAGCCGACACTACCAAACCAGGCAAAGTGCTGCGCGAATGCCGGGTCATCTTGCCGCCGCGCCAACCAGGCGCTGTAATGCACCAAGCGCAAGGTTCTCAAGGGCTCGATCAAGGCCAGTTCTCTGCGGTCAAAGGGCCGCATGCTTTCATAGCCCTCCAGCACTTCTGACAGCTGCAAACTGCGCTCACGCCGATCGCCGCTGAGCAGCATCCACAGGTCTTGCACCGCGGGCCCCATGCGGGCATCGTCCAGGTCGACAAAATGCGGCCCGCCGTTGGCTTGCTCCACTGGCGTCCACAAAATATTGCCTGGATGGCAATCACCGTGCAAACGCAACAGCGCCGTGGGGGCGGCCGCCATCGCCGCTTGGACCAAGCCCAAGGCTTCGCGGCACACGCTCAGCCAGGTGGCTTCCACCTCCAAAGCAATGGCCTGGTTTTCTTGCAACCATTGCAAAGATTCCCAGCCAAAGGTTTCAACGTTCAGCGCGGGGCGCGCCTTGAAACTGTCGCGTGCCCCCACCAAATGAATGCGCGCCAAAAATCGGCCGATCCAATTCAGCACCTCGGGATCGTCCAACTCGGGCCAGCGTCCGCCCCGGCGCGGTGACACACTGAAGACAAAACGTTGCGGGCCGCTCTCGCCCTGTGTCTGCACTTCATGCAAGGTTCGACCTTGGAAGGTGAGCGGCCCCACCACCGGCAACTCATCGGCCACCATCTCGGCGGTGAACGCATGTTCTTCCTGAATTTGGGCATCGGTCCAGCGACCAGGCCGGTAGATTTTGACCACCACGGGATCGGCATCGTCCAGCATCACCTGGTAGACGCGGTTCTCGTAAGAACTCAGGGCACTCATGCGCCCATCTACCGGCAGGCCGAGCGCGCTCAGCGCATCCAGCACCACATCGGGCGTGAGGTCTTGGTAAGGGTGCTTCACACGCCCCAGACCAGGTCGTGCTCTTCCTTCAAGCAACGCCGCATCATCTCGATGAAAGGCGCGGCACGTTGGCGCAAGCTGATACCCTCTTCCCGCTCGGGGTCTGTGCCTTTGGCATGGGCCTGCTGGAGCGCCTCTGCACGAGCGGCTTCATGGGCCAGCACAGCGGCTTGCAAGGCCGCAATGGCTGCAGGCATCTCCGCCACTTGCAAGATGCCCTTGGGCGAAGGCGTCTTGCCAATGAGGGACAAAATCTGCCGCCCCTGCGGCTCCAGCATGATGAGGTCACCGGTGGCTTTGGATTTGAATTTGTAGAGCATGGCTTGATTGTGCGCCTTGCCTGCGCGTTTGCCTACTCGCCTTCGCCCGCTAGGCAACGCAAGGCCACTTTTAAAAAACCTTCGGGCCGCTCGTATTGCACCCAGTGGCCGGCTTGCGGCACCACATGGAAACTGACCAAACGGCATTGGTTCAGCACTTCGGGCACGCGGTAGAGGCGATCTTCCACCAGGCTGTCGAACTCACCCCAAATGGTGTGAATCGGGCATTGCCATGTCGATTGCAGGTGTAGCAGCACATCGCCACGGGCAATGCGGCGACGGCGCAAGCGATCGCGCGAGACGTTGGCATCTTGCAAGTCGAGGGTGGCCTCGTCCACGCTCTCGGGATGGCGCAACATGATCTGCAACAAGTTGTGGCGCAGGATGTCGCGCCGCTCTTGGCGTGACATGTCCTCGCGCAAGCCGCGCAGGTCCAGCGGGTCGCCAAACAAGCCCAAGCCGGGAATGCCCACCAAGACCAGGCGTCGAATCAGATCGGGCTGTGCTGCGGCAATGAAGCCGGCGGTCATGCCACCGAAGGAGAAGCCCATGACATCGTGCGGCCCCTCGCCCAACAACTGGCGCAGGCCTTGGGCCACATGGTGCTGCAAATCGTCCGCATCGCGCGCGTCAGGTGGCAAATCGGAATCGCCAAAACCGGGCAGGTCCAGTGCGTAGACCGCACGGTCTTTGGACAAGCCCTGGATGTTGCGCAACCAGTGGGTCCAGCTGCCGCTGCCGCCGTGCAGCAGCACCAGCGGGCGCCCTGCAGACGTGTTCCAGGCATGCCAGACCTGGATGCCACCAGGCGTTGGCAATTCAATGCGGGTGGCGCTGGCCAACACCTGGTCTTGGCTCACATGTTCACTCATGATTTCAACGTCGCAAAGAAAAAGGGGTCAGACAACAAATTGTTATCTGACCCCAATTTTTATTGGTTGCGCGAGCAAGATTTGAACTTGCGACCTTTGGGTTATGAGCCCAACGAGCTACCAGGCTGCTCCATCGCGCGGTAAGAGGGTTATTGTAACTTATTCAGCGGCCTCGGGGGAAGTTTCTTGAACTTCCGGACGATCCACCAGCTCGACCAGTGCCATCGGTGCGTTGTCACCCACGCGGTAACCCATCTTCAGGATACGGGTGTAGCCGCCGGGGCGGGCTTGGTAACGGGGACCGATTTCGCCAAAGAGTTTGACGACCATGTCGCGGTCGCGCAGGCGGTTGAAAGCCAGGCGCTTGTTGGCCAGGGTCGGCTCTTTGGCCAAGGTGATCATGGGCTCGACCACGCGGCGCAATTCCTTGGCCTTGGGCAGCGTGGTCTTGATGACTTCGTGCTGAATCAGCGAGTTCATCATGTTGCGCAGCATTGCCAGGCGGTGCTCGCTGGTGCGGTTGAGTTTGCGAAG
>CAINMN010000331.1 GCA_903850735.1 uncultured Burkholderiales bacterium
AATGCTGTGGGAATAGCCGGGCCCGCTTTGCCGCTTGGCCAAGGCGCAGGCGGCATTCACTTCAGGCAAGGCATTGTCTCGGCCAAAGCGGGCAAACACGGGCTGTCGAAAAGGGGTGTCGGCGCTGGCCACCACCCGCAACCCGGGGTCACGCCATTCCAGGCGAACCCACTCCCTGTGTTGGCGCAAGGCGTCTTGCGCTTCTTGCGTCCATGCGGCGGGGCTGCGCGCTTCACTGAGCAGCGACTGCAAGGTTTGGACGTTGCGTTGCAAAGCCGCGCGGATGTCGCTCACGCCATCGGCCGCATCACGCTCGATCTGCGCCTGGACTTGGCTGACCTCGTAGCGCCCGGCCAGCCAAATCAAGGTGCCCAGCATCAAAAATACCAGCAACACCAGCCAGCCCCAGAGAAGCCAGCGGCGGGTCACAGGGGCCGAATTCATGGTTTGGTCACGGACTTGTGGGTGATGCGCGTGACTTTGGGGTCGCTCCACGTGCCATCCACATGGAATTCCTGGGTGTTGGCCTCCGTGAGGGGGCGTCGCAGGAAATATTGCGCCAGGAAACTGGTCAGCCCGACCACAGGGTTGATGGTGGAATACACCAAGGAGGCCGTGCCGGCGTTGATGTCAGGCACGATGACGACTTTCAGGTCTTGTGTTTCCCGGCCAATGTCAGCCTTGCCCTCCATCATGACGGCGGCATTCACGCCCTTCATCTGGAGGTTGTTGGTGTAGGCCATGCCCTGCTGGATGTTCACATCCCCGCGGAAAAAATCAAAGGCAAAGCCTTCGCTGAACACATCCCGAAAGTCCAGCAGAAGCCGACGCGGCAAGGCTTGCAAATTCAACACCCCCAACAGACGCGCGGCGCCTGGGTCCGTCTTCAAGAATTGCCCGCGCTCAATGTTGACATTGAATTGGCCGCTCATGCTCGGATAGTCCGGGCTGAGCGGTGAGCCAACCCAACCCACTTGCCCTGCCAGCCGCCCCTTGCCTGAGCGCACTGCGCCAGGCATGCCCAGTCGTTTGAGCAGGTCCCCGGAGTCGTTCACGTCGAGCGTGAAATCCAAGGCTGTTTTCTTGGGCGCTGTGGCCTGGGACGCCGACCAATTGCCGCTCGCGTTGAAGCTGGCTTCGGGCATGCTCAAGTTGAACTTGTTCAAGCGCCATTCACGCCCACCCCCGGGCAGCACGCGGTTCACGGCATCCACCTCGGCGCGTCCCAAGCGCTTGCCACGCAATTCCAACTCATTGACCACGATGTCCAGGGCCGGAATGCTGGCGGGCTGTTCGCTCAAAAGATTGTCGACATCGTTGGACGCACTGGGTGGGATGTTCAGATAAGCCAAGCGTGCATACAAGCGTGCCGGGTTGTTGGCCGTGCTGGGGCGGTATTCGGTGTAGCCATTGACTTCTTGCGCCGACACCGAGGCGCGCCAAAGGTCCCCCTGGCGCGAGCCGCCCACCACCACGTTGTGCAAATGGCGGCCATCGATGGACAGTTCCGGTGACTGCAATGCAAAGGCGCTGGGCAGGTAGGCTTGGGCGTTGTCGCTGAGAGCACTTGCTTTGCTGACGGCCGCGCTGGCCAGCGGCGTTTTGCTTGCAGACAAGGTGGACAGCCAGGCTTCCCAACGGTCGAGGTCTGCCTGATCAAGTTGTGCCAACAAGGAAACACCCGTATCGGGCTGCGGTGGCGCTTGAATGCCGGAAGGGCCCAAAGCGATCCCGCCGCGCAAGACCTTTTCTTGCGGACCTGTCAGGTCGCGCACGTAGCGCAGGGCCAGCACATCACCCAATTGCAGGGCGATGTGATCCTCCAGCCGTTTGCTGCCGGGCCGCAAAGACTCCGGCGTGAGCGCGAGCTCGAGCGTCAATGCCTGGGTGCTGCCCATGAGTTTTCCCAGGGGGGCAGGCGCGCGAATGGCCATGCCCTGCAAGGAGCTGATGACAGACACCTCCGGCTGGTTGCGGCGCAGGTTGAAGGTGGCGTTGTAACTGGTGCTGCCCTCCAGGCTTTGGCCAATGCGGGCAATCCACCCCAACTCTTTGGCCGAACGCAGCCCTTCGGCGGAGGCGCTGCCCTGGATGCGCAGCTGCAAGGGGGCCTCTTCGCTGCTGAGTTGGGTGCGCAAGCTGCCCTCCACGCGGGCTTCGCCGCCCAGCAAAACCGCCTGGGCATTTTGCAAAGCAAAGCCCGTTTCCGTGAAGTTCAATTGCCCGCGCAATTTGGTCAGTACAGGGGCGTCGGGGGTCACTTGGAGCTCGTTGTTCGCAAAAACCAGGCTGCCGCTGACCTTGCTTTTTTCCAAGTTTTGCAACGGCAGGCTCAGCCGAAGGCGGTAGTCCGCTGACCCTTGTGCGGTGGTTTTTTCCAGGGCGCGCTCCAGCATCTCATGGACGGGGGATTGAACGACCCAGCGAACCCCTTCGGCCAAGGGACCCTTGGCCTCGGCTTTGACCTCCACCACGGTTTCCGAGAAATTGGGTATGCGCGCCTCTACCCCGTTCCACACCAGGTTGGGGGCGCCTTGCAGCCTGGCCCGCGCGTTTTTCACTTGCATGCCATTGCGCTCGAACACCAATTCGCCAGCCACATCCACCAAGCCAGGCCACTCGCTGCCTGGCTTCGCCGCCTCTTTGCTGGCGCCGGGGCGAGAGGCATAGTTGTAAGCGACTTTGCTGACCTGACCGGCAATCCGAAACTCGCCGAGCTTGGGGTCGCTGAAGGGAAAGTGCTTCAAGTCACCTTTGACACGCAACTTCACTTGGTTCGCCTGCCCTTGTGTGATGGCATCCCTGACGTAGTGGCGGACATTCGGGTTCAGGGTGATCGGTAAATACCGATGAACCTGGCGCGCCTCGAGCCGGCTTAAGTTGCCTGTGAGGTCAAGGTTGCCCGGGCCAGCGCCCGATTCGTCGGACTGCCAGTTCAGCTGAAAGTCGCCGGCCATGTCCGAATTCGCCAGCCGGCCCTGTGTGAGTTGCACCAGCCAGCGGTTGTCCTTGCGTTGCCATTGCACATCGGCAGAGAGGTCTTTCAAAGACAGCTGAGGCTCTTCCCACAAGCTGGGCCAAGACAACTGACCTTCGCGGAATTGCAAACGTGCCTTGCCCTGGTGCGGTGAGATTTCAATTTCTGCATTCAGCCCCTCCAGGGCCGGCAGGCGAGGCCAACTTGTTGGCGCGTTCTCAGGCAAGGATTTCCAACTCAGGTTTTGCAATTGCGCGCGCGCGCTGTACTGAGACAGGGTCGGCCAGTTGCCAGACCATTTGGCTTGAAGGTTGCTGACTTGCCCTTTGGGTTGGTAGCCTGCGATCGCTTGCCGCACTTCGGCCGACAAAGGCAGACGCGAGCCGATTCTTTGAAGCGCGTCAAGGTCAAGCTGGTCGGCTTGCAACTCGCCTTGCGCAGCTTGACTGTCCAAGGCGGCGGTCCAGGCCAGGCGCAGGGATTTGCCTTCCCAGGTCTCGCCATCTTCGGCCACCAAGGCGATGTCCTTCAGCGTGACCTCATGACCAGCGCCCCACAGGCGTGAACTCCACCGACCTTTCAGTTGGCGCAATGTCAGCGCAGGGATTTTGGCCTCCCATTGTGCTTGCAGGTTCTGCAGGTCTGTGTCTGCTGTGACCAGGGTCACCGCGCCGTGTTTGATGTCGGCCCAGGCCCTCAGCCAGCCCGTGCCTTGCGCCAGCTTCAAGCCATCTGGCAAGCTCAGATGCGCTTGAAGGGCTGACACATCCAGCCGGCCAAACTGGCCAAAAGCTTGGCCGCTCCAGTCCTGCCAGCGACCTGGGTGCAAGCTCAACAGGGCTTGCTTGAAGTTGCCTTGCAAGCTGAAGCGCTCGCCCCAGGCCTTGGGCGGCGTGGCGTCCAATCGCAGTGCATGGCTTCGCAAGCCATTGCGGATGACCACATCCACTTCTTCAAAGGTGACCGTGGGTGCGGCGCTGGCCTCATCTTTCCAATGAAGCTTGCCATGACGCACGATGAACTCTTTTTGCGAGAAAAACCAATCAGCCCAACCGCTGTCATCGCCGGATTGCAGCGGCAGGCCCGCAACCGTCCAGTGGCCCCCTGCCTGGCGGTTGATTTCAAACTCTGGACGCTCAATGTAGAGCTGGTCAAAGGAAAGCTGCGCCAAAGATTGAGGCGACAGCGTGGCCACAATGCGTGGAAGCCTCAAAATTTCTTGGCCAGCGTTGTTGCGCAAGGCAATATCGCGCGCCTCAAAGGTTGGAATCAGGCTGTCTGAGCGTGCCTCCAAAACGCCAATCTCGACCGAAACGCCCAATGCGCTCGTGGTCAGTCGCTCCAGGCCGGGGCGCAAAACGTCAATTCGCGGCACAATCAAACCGTGTAAAGCGATCCACACCCCAAGCACCAGAACCCAAACGCTGGCAGACAGAATGAGCAGCCACCGAGCCCAAAGCGACCATGCCTTCAGCCAGCCAGATGGCTTTTGTGAGGTGTCGGGCGTGTCGTTCGTCGTTTCCATGGTGAGAGCAGCGTGACGGGAATTATCTCCGGCGAATCAATTCCCTTGGAGGGGCGCCAAGTGCCCGGGGAAACCCTGGCTGCTTTGTCCCAGTATTCCAGGTTTGTGCAACGCATTCGGCGGCGTTATGCCGACCACTTGCATTGGCTGCCGCCTGGCGCGCCCGTGCTGGCCACGATGCAAGTGGCTTTTGACGCTTTGCGCGGCCCCTTTCCCAAGCTGGGAGACGCCCTGCGAGTATTGCGCCAATTGGTCATGGAGCGCCTGGTGGTGCTGGACTGTGAGCAGCAATTGCCCTTGGAGGGGGTGACCCGGGCCATGACCGAATTGGCAGAGTTTGCCCTGGATGTGGCCTACCACGAGGCCAGCGCCCAATTGCAGGCGCAGTATGGCGCGCCCTTCACGGCACAGGGTTTGCCGGCGGTGTTTTGGGTGGTCGGCATGGGCAAGCTGGGCGCGCGTGAGCTCAATGTGTCCAGCGACATTGACCTGATTTATGTCTACGACGAAGACGGCGAAACCCAAGGGCGCGCCGATGGCGGTGGCCGCATCAGCACCCATGAGTACCACACCCGCCTGGTCAAGCTAATCTACACCCTGGTGGGGGACACCACCGAGCACGGCTTTGTGTTTCGCATGGACCTGGCGCTGCGGCCCAACGGCAACTCAGGGCCCAGCGTGGTGTCTTTGAGTGCGCTGGAAGAGTATTTTCTGGTTCAGGGTCGCGAGTGGGAGCGCTTTGCCTGGCTGAAAAGTCGGGTGGTGGCGCCTTTGGCCAGCCAGCCACATGCCCACGCATTGCGCGACGTGGTCCTGCCCTTTGTCTTTCGGCGCTACCTGGATTACAGCGTCTTCGAGGCGCTGCGCGGCTTGCACCGTCAAATCAGAGACCACGCTGCGCGGCGCAATGCAGGCCGGCCGCAGCGCGCCAACGATGTCAAGCTCTCGCGTGGGGGCATCCGCGAAATCGAGTTCACGGTGCAACTCTTGCAGGTGGTGCGCGGCGGGCAATTCCCGGAATTGCGCACCCGGCCCACGCAAGAGGCGCTGGCGCGCGTAGCGCGCGCCAACCTGATGCCCAGCGCCACGGCACAAGCTTTGTCCAGGGCCTATGTCTTTTTGCGGCAGGTCGAGCACCGCATTCAGTATCTGGACGATCAGCAAACCCATGCGCTGCCCAGCCAAGATGCCGACCTGCATTGGGTGGCGCTCACGCTGGGCTATGCCGATTGTTGTGACTTTCTCAGCGAGTTGGACACCCACCGTGAACTGGTGGCGCAAGAGTTTGACCGGCTGCTGGGCCAAGAACCTGCCCCCCCATCCATGCGCGCCCATGGCGAGTGCAAAGGTTGTGGCCCCAGTGCGGCGGAGGCGGCCGATCTGGAGGGGGTGTTGGCGCATTTGGGGCCTGGCCTGCGCGAGCGCATCGCCCGTTGGCCAGACCATCCGCGGGTGCGCGCTTTGCGCGAAGAAGGGCGCCAGCGCCTGCTCAAGCTGGTGCAGCGGACCCAGTCCTGGGTAGAGGAGGGGCGCGTCACCGAAGAGGCTGCCGTGCGCTGGAGCGATTGGGTCGAGCCTTTGTTGCGGCGCGAAAGCTACCTGGCCCTGCTGGTGGAGCGCCCGCGAGTGCACGAGCAGTTGCTGCGCTTGCTGGGCGCTGCGCGCTGGCCGGCGCGCTACCTTTTGCAACACCCGGGGGTGATCGACGAACTGGCCAGCCAAGCCTTGCTGAACGAACGCTTTGTGGCGCAAGACTTCGAAGCGGAGCTGGAGTCGCGGCGCGCCGCTTTGCAGTCGGTCGGTCAGGACGATGAAGAGAATTTGCTCAACCTGTTGCGCCGCGCCCAGCACGCCGAAGTTTTTCGCACCTTGGCGCGCGATGTGGAAGGGCGCCTGAGCGTCGAGCAGGTGGCCGACGACTTGAGCGCGCTGGCCGATGCCGTGTTGCGCGTGACCGTGCGCTGGGTCTGGCAGCGCTTGAAGCAGCGTCACTGCGAGGTGCCGCAATTTGCCATCTTGGGTTACGGCAAGTTGGGCGGTAAAGAGTTGGGCTATGGCAGCGACCTGGACATCGTGTTTGTGTATGAAGACGCCCATGAACAAGCGGGCGAGACCTATGCCTTGTTCGTGCGCCGTCTGATCAACTGGCTGACGGTCAAAACTGGCGAAGGCGATGTGTATGAAATCGACACCGCGTTGCGACCCAACGGCAACTCGGGCCTGTTGGTCAGCACGTTCGAGGCTTTCGCGGATTACCAACAGCAGCGCGGCAGCAACACCGCCTGGACCTGGGAGCACCAGGCCATGACCCGGGCGCGCTTTTGTGTGGGCCTGCCCAGTCTGGAGGCGCGTTTTGAAGAGGTTCGTCGATCGGTGATCTGTGCGCCGCGCGATCTTTCTTTGCTGGCTCAAGAAATTGTGGCTATGAGAGACAAATTGCGTGCGGGACGGCCCGTGCCGGCCGGGCGCTTCGACGTCAAACACAGCCCAGGCGGCATGGTCGACGCCGAGTTTGTGGTGCAGTACCTGGTGCTGGGCCACGCGGCGCAGCATCCAGGCTTGCTGGACAACGTTGGCAACATTGCTTTGTTGCACCATGCCGAAGCGGTGGGCCTGCTCCCACCCGGGGTGGGGCAAGCGGCGGCCGATGCCTACCGAGAATTGCGCCGTGCCCAACACTTGGCGCGCCTGGATGAGCTGCCAACCCAGGTGGATCCCCTAGAGCAAGCGGGCCCGCGGGCAGCCATCGTGTCGCTCTGGCAAGCGGTGCTGGGTGACGCTCAGGCCGCCTGAGGCCTCAAGACTGGCTTCGAATTTTTTGCACCAAGGCCGTGGTGGAGTAGCCCGCCACAAAAGGCAGGGCCAGCGCGCGGCCACCCCAAGATTCGACCAGGGCGGTTTCAGGCAGTTTGCGCATGTCGTAATCGCCCCCTTTGACCAGAATGTCGGGTTGCAGCGATGCGATCAATGCCTCGGGCGTGTCTTCGTCAAACCAGGTGATGCAGTCCACCGAAGCCAGTGCGGCCAGCAAGATGGCGCGGTCCAGCTCATTGTTCAGGGGGCGATCCGCTCCCTTGCCCAAGCGGCGCGCCGAGGCGTCCGAGTTCAGCCCGAGCACCAAGGCACCCCCCAAGGCGCGTGCTTGTGCCAGGTAGGTCACGTGGCCGCGGTGAAGCACATCAAAGACCCCATTGGTGAACACCACAGGGCCCTGACGGCGCAATTCCGCCATGTTGGCTTGTGCTTGCGCGCGCGACACGATTTTGCCGAGAAAGGCGGGGGCGTTCATGAAACAGGGCCTGCGATGAAGGAGAAGGGTGGATTCTAGAAGCTCGCACCCGAGAGCAACTCAGGCCGCGTGCTGCGAGCGCCAGGACTGCACTTGACCAGGGATGTCTTCCAGCGGACCCAGAACCACCACGCCTGGCAACTCGCGCCGGTGCAGCGCCGGGCAACGCCCGCCCGCCCAGATTTGCACCGATGGGGGCAATTGCTGGCGCAACTCATTCAGGCCATCCAGCACATGGTTGGGGTTGAGGCTGACGCTGAAGCTCAGCGCGATCACGTCGGCATGGTGCGCTTCGACGCCCATCACCATGTCGCGCAAGGGCATTTGGGTGCCCAAGGAAATGCAACGACAGCCCTCCAAGGCCAACAAGCATTCGGCCATCAGCAAACCCAGGCCGTGCGATTCTTGTGGAAAGGTGGTGAGCAAGACTTTGGGCTGGCTCTGAGCGATGGGTTGGGGAATGCTGTTGATGGCCTGGCGCAGCACCGAGGTGATGCTTTCGGTATACAGGTGCTCTTCAAAAATTTGCAACTCACCCCGCATCCAGGCGTCGCCCACCATGGCGGTGAGGGGGGCGACCAATTCGGTGACGAAACGAAAGTGGCCCATGGCCGCCACCGCTTGGTGCAATTTGCGGCGTAAACCTTCAGCATCATGGCCCAGAATGCAGGCCATGAAGTCGCGCAACTCCGGGGCGGTGGTGCTGATGGCCATTTTTTGTGGCGTGCTCGACTGGCCTTGGCTGAGGCGCTGCAAGGCCTCGATGGGCAGGGCGACAATGCGACCAGGGCGGTGCCCCTGGTCCAGCAAGCGCTTGATGGCACGAAGCTTTTCAACCTGATCCAGGCTGTAACTGCGCTCACCATAGGCATCCCTGCCTGGCTGTGGGAAGCCATAGCGGCGTTCCCAGATGCGCAACGTGTCCTTGCCAATGCCCGTGTCCCGCTCCACGGCTGCGATGGAGGCGGTCAAAGGCTCAGGAAAGGTGCGTTGGTTCATGAAGAAAATAGGCCAAGATGGCTCATGGGAATTATTTTTGTCCTAGACAAAAATAGCGGCTTACGACATCATCCGTCAATATGAACAGCATTGCAACCTATCCCCCAGTCCTGCGAAGGGGCGTTCTGCCGAGTTTCCTGGTTGCCATCGCCTTGTGCTTGGGCGCGCCCATGGCCTGGGGGCAGTCCACCGCGCCCACCGCGCCAACAGTTTGTCCAAGCATTTTGCAGCATACTGTCGAGCGTTTGCAGGACGAAAAACCCCAATCCTTGTGCCAGTACGCTGGGCAGGTGGTGGTGGTGGTGAACACGGCGAGCTACTGCGGCTTCACCTCGCAATACAAAGGCTTGGAGGCGCTTTACGCGCGCTACAAAACCAAAGGGCTGGTGGTGTTGGGCTTTCCTTCCAACGATTTTTCGCAAGAGCCGGACAACAACCAAAAGATCGCGGATTTTTGTGAAAGCACCTTCGGCGTGAAATTCCCCATGTTCAGCAAAACTTCGGTCCGTGGCGATCAGGCCTCGCCCTTTTTCAAGCAATTGACGCGTTTGACACAGACTTCCCCGAAATGGAATTTTTACAAATACGTCATCAGTCGCGACGGCCAACAGGTCAAGGCCTACGGCAGCATGACCGGCCCGCAAGACAAAGCGTTCTTGCAAGACATTGAGCAACTCTTGGCTGCGAAAGGACCCTGACATGCGCACACGGGTGGCCATTGTCGGTTCGGGCATTTCGGGTTTGGCGGCCGCGCACGCCCTGTGCGAGCACGTCGACGTCAGTTTGTTCGAGGCTGGCGACTATTTTGGCGGTCACACCCACACGGTGGACGTTCGACTGCCCAATGCCGAAGGCGTGGTCGTCCACCACGGCGTGGACACGGGCTTCTTGGTGTTCAATGAAAGAACCTACCCGAACTTCATTGCTTTGTTAGAGGACTTGGACATCCCGTCAGCGCGTTCGGACATGTCCTTTTCGGTGCAAGTGCCGCGTGCCCTGGGGCAGCGCACGCTGGAGTGGAATGGCGCCACCCTGAACACCGTGTTCGCGCAGCGCAGCAACCTGATGCGACCGCGTTTTCTGCGCATGTTGCGTGAAATCTTGCGCTTCAACACCTTGTGTACAGACTTGGCCGAGGCGCAGCGTGACAGTGAATTGGCACAACCGCTGGAAGACTTTTTAAAACAGCATCAGTTCAGCGAAACTTTCAAGAACTGGTACCTGTTGCCCATGCTGGCCTGCATCTGGAGTTGTCCCACCGATCAGATGCTGAAGTTTCCCGTGGCCACCCTGGTTCGGTTTTGTCACAACCACGGCCTGATTCAAGTGAATGACCGGCCCCAGTGGCACACGGTAGCCGGTGGCGCGCGTCACTATGTCGAGAAAATTGTGGCGCGCATTCCAGACAGGCGTTTGTCTACGCCGGTCGAGCGCATCGAGCGCGACGCCCGTGGCGTCCAGGTCTTCACGCGCCAAGGTGCCGAGCGATTTGACCATGTCATTTTGGCCACGCATTCCGACCAGTCTTTGAAGATGTTGGCGCAGCCCACGGCGGCGGAGCAGCAAATTCTGGGCGCGGTGCGCTACCAGAGCAACCTCGCCGTATTGCACACGGACGAGCGTGTGATGCCGCAAAAGAAGTTGGCTTGGGCGGCATGGAATTACGAGCGCGCTGGCCCCGATGAGGATGCGCAACGGGTGTGCCTGCACTATTGGTTGAACCGCCTTCAACCCCTGCCGTTTGCCCAGCCCGTTCTGGTCTCGTTGAACCCGATCCGCGAGATTGACCCGCAAAAAGTGCTGGGCCAATACGATTACGCGCACCCCGTGTTTGACCTGGCCGCCATGCAGGCCCAGACCCGCATGCCCGACATCCAAGGGCGCCAAGCTACCTGGTATGCCGGCGCCTGGATGGGTTATGGCTTTCACGAAGACGGCTTGAAAGCCGGCCGGGCTGCGGCCCAGGCCTTGCTGGCCTCGCTGAATGTGCGGGAGGCCCAAGCGGCATGAGTGCGCTGATCGGTTTTGGTCAGGTACGGCACACGCGCGTGCGCCCTGCGCGCCATGCGTTTGCCTATGCCACCTACTTCTTGATGTTGCCGATGCGGCAAATGTTGCGAGAGGGCGGTGGCGCATTGCCTGTGAACCGGCGCGGCTTGATTTCGTTTCACGATGCGGACCATGGCGATGGCCGGGGTGCGGACCAGGGCGGCGCGTTGGCTTGGCTGGACGAGCTTTTGCAACGCGAGGGCATCACCGACGCCCGCGGCGAGGTCTGGCTGCATTGTTTCCCCAGGGTGCTGGGGCACACTTTCAAGCCCGTCAGCTTTTGGTACTGCCATCGCGAGGATGGCAGCCTGCGTGCCATTGTGGTCGAGGTGAACAACACCTTTGGCGAGCGGCATTGTTATTTGCTGAACGATCCCGCTTATGGGCGTGAGTTGCAGGCGCCCAAGGTGTTTCATGTCTCGCCCTTTTGCGCCGTGCAGGGCCAATACCGTTTTCGTTTCATGCGCACCGAGGGCGAGCACCCGCGCACGGTGGCGCGCATTGACCACGATGACGCCTCTGGGCCCTTGATTCAAACCAGTGTCAGTGGCAGCTTGGTGCCTCTCACGCGCGTTCAATTGATGCGCGCCTTTTGGCGCTACCCCCTGCTGACCTGGGGCGTTGTGTTTCGCATTCACCTGCATGCGCTGGCCTTGTGGCTCAAGCGTGTGCGCTTCTTTCACAAACCGCCTCCGCCTGCGGACTTTGTCACGCGTTGAAGGCCACCCCATTTATTTCATGAGCGAGGACCCTGCGTCGCATGAACACCACCACCGCCCCCATTTTTTCACTGCCCAATGACACACCCGCGAGTGCGCGCCAACTGCTGGGCCTGTTGCGGCGCATCCGTCACGGCACGCTCACCATCCAATGTCCCGATGGCAGCTCGCAGCAGTTTGGCTCGGGCGAGGGTTTGCATGGCACGCTGATCTTGCGCAACTGGGCGCCTTGCGCCGCCGCCTTGAAATCGGGCGACATCGGCTTTGCAGAAGCCTTCATGGCGGGCGACTGGGCCAGCCCCAACCTGGTGGATTTGCTGCGCGTGCTGGTGGCCAATCGGCGTGAGATGGAAGACGTCATTTATGGCCATTGGCTGGGCCGCCTGGCCTACCGTGTGCGCCATTGGATGAACCGCAATACCCGCAGCAACAGCGCCAAAAACATTCATGCGCATTACGATTTGGGCAACCTGTTCTATGAGCTCTGGCTGGACCCGAGCATGAACTATTCCTCGGCGTGGTTTGATGGCAACCCCCAGCAAAGCCTGGTGCAAGCCCAGCAAGCCAAGATGGCGCGCGCCTTGCGCATGGCCGGCGTCACGCCCGGTGCGAGCCAGCGTGTGCTGGAAATTGGCTGCGGTTGGGGTGCCGTGGCCGAGTTGGGCGCGCGCGAATTTGGCGCCCAAATGACGGGCGTGACCCTGAGCAAGGCGCAGCTGGCCTACGCTCAGCAACGCTTGAGCGACCAAGGGCTCAAGGCCGATTTGCGCTTGCAGGACTACCGCGACATTCCCGATGAGCCGTTCGATGCCATTTGCTCCATTGAAATGCTCGAGGCCGTCGGGCAAGCCTATTGGCCGCAGTATTTTGCGACCTTGAACCGCTTGCTCAAACCAGGTGGCAGAGCCTGCATCCAAACCATTGTCATTGAAGACAGCCTGTTTGAGCGCTACATCCAGGGCACCGACTTCATCCAGCAATACATCTTCCCAGGGGGTTGTTTGCCGTGCCCGCGCGAGTTCGTCAAGCAAGCACAGGCGGCGGGCTTGGAGGTTCGCGATGCCTTTTCTTTTGGCCACGATTACGCGGAAACACTGCGTCGCTGGCGCGAGCAGTTTTTGAGCGAAAGAGAGCAGGTGCTGCAACTCGGCTTTGATGAGCGCTTCATGCGCACCTGGGAGTTCTACCTGGCTTATTGCGAGGCCGCCTTCTGGGAGCGCAACACCGACGTGCTTCAGTACACCTTGCTCAAGCCCTGGAAGGCATGAAGCGGCGTCTGTGTTTACGCGGTCTGCTGGCTTGCGCTGGCCTCGCTTCCTTTTCCTGCGCAAGCGCACAACCACTGGCGCTGAGTGAGCTGGGCGAAGAGTGGCAGAAGTTGCCCTTGCGTGGCCAAGGTGTCTTTCGCTTCTGGGGCTTGGAAATTTATGAGGCCTCGCTCTGGTTGCCTGCCGAAGCGGGAACGTCCTGGTCCGCCCACCGCTTGGTGTTGAGCCTTCAGTACCGCCGCAATTTTTCTGCGCAAGACATTGCGCAGCGTTCCCTGCAAGAGATGCTTCGGCAAGGGCCCTTGGCCGACGCGCTTGCGCAGCAGTGGCAACGGCAATTGACAGAGGCGCTGTCGGATGTTCGCCCAGGTGAGCGTTTGACGGCCGTGTACGACCCGCACAAGGGCTTGCGTTTTTGGCACCATGCGCAGCGCGCGAGGGTCTCGGGCCAAATTGACGACCGTGCCCTGGCCCACAAATTTTTAGGCATCTGGTTGTCAGAATCCACCTCTGCACCCGCTTTGCGACAAGCCTTGCTGGGGCTGCCGTCTTCTGGAGGCTGACATGCGATCTTGGCTGAAACCGCTGAATGCGCCCATGCAAGACTGGCGCGATCGCAGCGTCTGGGTGGTCGGCGCCTCGTCGGGCATTGGCCGCGCCACGGCCGAGGCCTTGCTTCAGGCCGGTGCCAAGGTGGCGGTGTCGAGCCGGCAAGAAGCGCCTTTGCAAGCCTTGGCACAGCAGTACCCCCATGCCTGGGTGGTGCCGGCGGACGTCACGTCTTTGGAAAGTTTGCAGGACGCCGCACAGCAAGTTCAAGCCCATCAGGGTCTGGACTGGGTGATCTATTGCGCCGGGCATTACCAGCCCCTGCGCGCCGATCACTATGACCTGGGCCAAATGATGCGCCACCAGGATGTGAACTATCTGGGCGCCTTGCGCTTGCTCGATGTTGTTTTGCCCAGCTTGTTGTCGCAGCAACGAGGACATGTGTCGCTTGTGGCCAGTGTGGCGGGCTACCGCGGCTTGCCGCAAAGCCTGGCTTATGGCCCGACCAAGGCGGCCTTGATTCATTTGGCCGAGGCGCTGTACCTGGACTTGCAGTCCAGTGGCATTGGCGTCAGCGTGGTGAACCCCGGGTTTGTGGAAACGCCTTTGACCGCGCAAAATGACTTTCATATGCCAGCCCTGATTCAGCCGCAGGAGGCCGCGCGGCAAATGCTGGCGGGCTGGGCGGCGGGCGACTTCGAAATCCATTACCCACGGCGCTTCACCCGGGTGCTGAAGTTTTTGCGTTGCCTGCCTTACCGCCTGTACTTCCAGGCGGTCCGAAAAGCAACCGGGCTTTGAACACAGGCGATGTGCGAATGACGCTGCCCATGCATTCTCCCGCTGAGCTCACCCAGGCTGTGGTGGCCTATTTTGAGTCGCTGACACCGCAGTCGCTGTCGCAGTTGTCAGACCTTTATGCCGCACAGGCCCGCTTCAAGGACCCCTTCAACGAGGTGCAGGGCTTGCCAAGCATCGAGGCCATCTTCGATCACATGTTTCGCAGCCTGGTGAACCCGCGCTTTGTGGTGACGACACAGGTGCTCGAGGGCCCTCAGTGTTTTTTGACCTGGGATTTTTTGTTTGCCACAGGCTCGGGTGCCAACCGTTCGGAGTTCACGGTGCGGGGCGCCACCCACTTGGTGTACGCGCAGCAAGCAGATGGCCATTGGCGCATCGTGGTGCACCGCGACTATTGGGATGTCGCCGAAGAGCTCTATGAAAAGCTGCCGGTCTTGGGCGCGCTCATGCGCTGGCTCAAGCGCCGCGCACGTTCCTGACTCAGGCGGGGCGCGTGTCCTGGAAGCTGGGACGCTGCATCAGTTTTTCTTGCAAGCGCGCCAAATTGGGGTGCTGGGCACGCCAATCGATGTGGGGGAAACGGAAGTCCAGGTAACCCAGGGCGCAGCCTACCGCAATGTCCGACAAGGTCAGGTGAATGCCACTGCAATACCCGCGGTCACCCAGGCCTCGGCTCATGGCCAGCAAACTGTCGCTGACTTTGCCCATTTGGCGGTCGATCCAGGCTTGCGAGCGCTCACCCTCCTTGCGACCCGGCCAGGAGGCTTCGAGTCTTGCCAGGATGCTGGCATCCAGCAAGCCATCGGACAAAGCTTCCCAGGTTTTCACCTCGGCACGCTCGCGACCGGTGGCGGGAATCAGTTTGCCCACGGGGGACAGGGCATCCAGGTATTCCACGATCACGCGCGAGTCGAACAGAGCTTCGCCGCCCTCCATCACCAAGCAGGGCACTTTGCCCAAGGGATTCGATTCGGAGATGGTGGTCTGCGCTGACCAGACGTCTTCACTGACGAATTGGTAGTCCAGTTTCTTTTCCGCCATGACGATGCGAACTTTTCGCACGTATGGGCTGGTGATGGCGCCGATGAGTTTCATGAAATATCTGTTCGAGTTGCACCGATTCTATCGGCAGGCGTGCGTCGGCATGGGTTGGCCAAAGGAAGCCACTAAAATTAGGGCATGAGTTTTCACACTGTCACGGCCTTGTCGCCGCTGGACGGCCGTTACGCCGCCAAACTAAGCACCCTGCGTCCCCTCATGAGCGAGCAGGGCTACATGCACCGTCGTGTCCAGGTGGAAATTTGCTGGTTCATTGCCTTGAGCGATGCCGGCCTGCAGGAATTCAAGCCCTTGAGCCAGGCCGCGCGCGCGTATTTGCTGGGCTTGGTGCGCGACTTTTCCACCGATGATGCCTTGGCCATCAAGGAAATTGAGAAAACCACCAACCACGATGTCAAGGCCGTCGAGTATTGGATCAAGGCGCAATTTGCGGCGCCGGCACTCGCACCCGCATTGCGCGAAGAATTGGCGGCAGCCAATGAGTTCGTGCACTTTGCCTGCACCAGCGAAGACATCAACAACACCAGCCACGCTTTGCAATTGAAGGCCGCCCGCGAGCAGGTCTTGTTGCCCGGCCTGGATGCTGTGATTGCGCGCTTGCGCACCATGGCGCATGCCTATGCCGATGTACCCATGCTCAGTCGCACCCACGGCCAAACCGCCAGCCCCACCACGGTGGGCAAGGAAATCGCCAACGTGGTGGTGCGCTTGAACACAGCGCGCGAGCGCATTGCAGGCGTCAGGCTGATGGCCAAAATGAACGGGGCTGTGGGCAATTACAACGCCCACCTCTCAGCCTGGCCAGAGGTGGACTGGGAGGCGGTGAGTCGCCGCGTGGTGGAAAGCCCCGAGCGGCTCGACCCGGCCGCCGGTCCCGTGGGCCTGGGCCTGACCTTCCAGGCCTACAGCATCCAAATTGAAAACCATGACTACATGGCCGAGTTGTATGACGCGGTGGCTCGTGCCAACACCATCCTGATTGACTGGGCGCGCGACGTCTGGGGCTATGTGTCCTTGGGTTATTTCAAGCAGCGCTTGAAGGACGGGGAAATCGGCTCTTCCACCATGCCCCACAAGGTCAACCCCATCGATTTCGAAAATGCGGAAGGCAATTTGGGTTTAGCCAATGCCTTGTTGCGCCACCTCAGCGAAAAATTGCCCATCAGCCGCTGGCAACGTGACCTGACAGACAGCACTGTGCTGCGCAACATGGGCGTGGCCTTGGGCTACACGGTGCTGGCTTACCAGTCCATGGGCATTGGCTTGAACAAGCTGGAGCTCAACCAAGAGGCGCTGGCAGACGATTTGGACAACGCCTGGGAAGTGCTGGCCGAGCCGATTCAAACGGTGATGCGCCGCTATGGCGTTCAAGGCGCTTATGAAAAGCTCAAAGAAGTCACGCGTGGCAAAGCCGTGACCGCGCAGGCCTTGCACGGCCTGATTCGTTCGCTGGAGATTCCCGAGGCTGAAAAAACCCGCTTGCTGGCGATGACGCCCGCGAGTTATGTGGGCATGGCTGCGTCGCTGGCGCGCAGGGTCTGATCGGGCGCGCGCTCGGCGTAGCGGTTGAAGCGCCAAGCGCTGTCCAGCACGGTGATGCGCCGCCAGGTGGCGCGTTTTTCACCGGGGCTCATTTCGGTCCAGCGTTGCACCTCGTCAAAGCTGCGGCCACACCCTTTGCATTCCGGGTCTCCTTGGCTGGTGGAGCAGATGGCAATGCACGGCGTGTCGGGCGTGGTGTTGTACCAGGCCAGCCAGGCATCCCAGGCTTTGGCCGGAAAGCCTTTTTCAGCGGCTTCGTCGTGCCGGTAAAACACCATCAAGGCATACACCTCGGCCAAGGCCCGCAAGGGGGGGCTCAGGGTGACGCCGTCTGGCGAGGGTGTTTTCTCGCGCCAGAAGTTGATCGCCGCTTCAAGGTCGGTGATGTGAATGGAGGCCATAGGGAGGTGCATCATAGCGGTGTCTTGGCGCAGTGCTATTCTTGACGCACATGAAACTGATTTTGAAATGGTTACTCAGCGCCACGGCCCTCATGGCCTTGGCCAGCATCGACAGCGGCGTGGAGGTGCAGGGGTTTGGCTCCGCCTTGATCGCGGCCTTGGTGATTGGCCTCTTTAACCTGGTGGTGCGACCCGTTTTGGTGGTCTTGACCTTGCCCGTCACCTTGGTCAGCCTGGGACTTTTTTTGTTTGTGATCAATGCTGCGCTTTTTTGGGCCGCCTCGGCCGTGTTGGAAGGCTTTCAGGTGCGCAACTTTGGGCACGCCTTGCTGGGCTCGCTGATTTATTCCATCATGGGCATCGTGATTCACTCAGCGCTGGAGCGCTTGTTCCCGCCGCGCGATCAATAAGGTGCGCAGCCGCGAATCGATGATGGCGGCTTCCATTTCCTGAGCACGGCCCAGTCGGCCGCTGCGTGCCAGTTGGCGCGCCAATTCCTGCGCGGCCATGAGGCGGTCAATGGCGGCGGCGTAGTCAAATTTCAGGGCCAAGGATTCGGCTTGGGCGCGAATGGCGCGCAGCGTGTCGCCTTGCAAGCCCAGCGCCTGCCCCAGCAATTCCCAGCCGTAGGCATCGCGCGGTTGCAAGGCCGTCCAACCCAGCAAGTCCTGGGCGGCCAGCGCGCCTTGTGCCGGCAAGCCCGTGGCGATGCGGCTTTGAGCCAGCAAAAACCGGCTGGCGCGGTCCTTCCCTTGGGTCTCCAGCAGGGCAATGGCTTGCATGGGCGTGCCCGTTTGCAATGCCACTTCCGCGCTCAACAAGCTGAGCTGTTGCACAGCCTCGGGATCGGCTTGCGTCAGCAGCCGAAGCTCCTCCAGACGCGCGCGCAACAGGCCGTGATCGCGCAAGCGCAGATCGGCCATCACGCCAGCATACAAGGCGGCTGCGCGCTGCCCAGCAGAGCGTCGTTCTTGCTGGGCATCGGCACTGAAAAAACGCTGCGTATCGACCCCGGGGTTGGCCAGAACGCGTGCGCGTGCCGACATCAGCTGGTGCGCCAGTCGCGGCGGGGCAGGGCTGGCAAGGGTCAGCCATTGCTGGCGCGCCTGCATGTCGGCAATCCGCTCGGTGGTCATGGGATGGCTGCGCAGGTAGGGGTAGCCGCCGCTGTCGTTGAGCCGCGCCGCCTGCTGCAGTTTCTCAAACAAGCTGACAAAGCCTTGTGGCTCAAAGCCCGCTTGGGTCATCACGCCATAGCCCACGCGATCGGCCTCGCGCTCCATGTCGCGCGAGAAATTCAATTGGTTTTGGATGGCCACCGCCTGGCCGCCCACCATCAAGGCATTCGCCGCCTGCGGATTGCGGCTAGCCGCAAGCAGGCCCAAGACCATGGCGCCCATCATCAGGGGCGTCTGCTTGCTCTGCTGCGATAACAGGCGTGCAATGTGGCGCTGGGTCACATGGCTGAGTTCATGCGCCAACACCGAGGCCAACTCATCTCGGCTGGAGGACACCCCGATCAGGCCCAAATGAACGCCCAGGTAGCCGCCAGGCAAGGCGAAGGCGTTGACGCTTTTGTCACGGATCAGCATCAAGTCCCAGGCGAAACGTTGCTCCAACTCAGCGGACAGCTCGCCACGCTGGCGCGCTGCCTGGATCAGGGGCTGCCAGATGCCCTGGATGTAGTCGCTCAGAATCGGGTCTTCGATCAGGTCGGGGTCGCGCAAAAATTCACGCGCAATGCTGTCACCCAGCCGGCGCTCTTCGCCCAGGGGCATGTCACCGCCATCACCCAAAGAGGGCAGAGCATGCGCCGCAGGCGCTTGTGCCTGCAGCGGCGCGGCGGCCATGCCCAGCAAGAAGCTGAGCATGACCCACGTCCAGCGGGTTCTTGACAGGGATGCAGCAGAAGTTGGCATGACCTTATGATCCAGCTTCGATGTTAACCCCCGATGAAGGTTCCCCATGACGTTGACCCATTTTGATGCCCAAGGCCAAGCCCACATGGTAGACGTGGCCGCCAAAGCTGCCACGCACCGCATCGCGGTGGCCACGGGACGCATTGAAATGTTGCCCGACACCCTGCGCTTGATTGAGAGTGGAACAGCCAAGAAAGGGGATGTGTTAGGCATTGCCCGCATTGCGGGCATCCAGGCCGCCAAGAAGACCAGCGACTTGATTCCCTTGTGCCACCCCTTGGCGCTGACACGTGTGGCTGTGGATTTTGGGGTGGATGCCGCGGCTTCACATGTGACTTGTCAAGCCACCGTGGAAACGGTGGGCCCCACAGGCGTGGAAATGGAGGCTTTGACCGCGGTGCAAGTGGCTTTGCTGACCATCTATGACATGTGCAAAGCCGTCGACAGGGGCATGACCATCACCGACGTGAAGCTGCTGGAAAAGAGCGGCGGGAAAAGCGGGCATTGGCTGGCTCGGTGATTTGTTCAATGTCATGAGCCAATATCTCCACAAGGGCCATTCCGCAGGAGCGCAGTACCGCCCAGACATAGATGGATTGCGGGCCATCGCCGTCATGGCCGTGATGTTTTTCCATGCCTTTCCAGCAGCTCTTCCGGGTGGATATGTCGGCGTCGATGTTTTTTTTGTGATCAGCGGCTATCTGATCACAAACATCATTTTGGAGGATCATGATCGCGGGCGGTTCAGCTTGGCGAGTTTTTATGGGCGGCGCATTCGACGAATTTTTCCAGCCTTGGCCCTGGTCTTGCTGACTTGTTTGATCCTGGGTTGGCATGTATTGCTGACCAACGAATATGCGCAGCTGGGTTTGCATGTGACTGCTGGTGCCGGATTTTTTTCCAATGTGGCACTTTGGAAAGAAAGTGGCTACTTTGACACCGCATCCCAACTCAAACCTTTGCTTCATTTGTGGTCCTTGGGTATCGAAGAGCAGTTTTACATCGTTTGGCCTTGCATCATTTGGATCGTTTCCAAGCTCAAAGCGCAACTCAGATTTGTAGCCCTTTGGATTTTTGGGGCTTCATTTGCATGGAATGTACTCACACTGAGTCATGACACCGCCTCCGCGTTTTACTTGCCTGATGGCAGAGCCTGGGAGTTGGGCGCGGGTGCATGCCTGGCCATTTTCACCAGGAAGCCCACTGATGGCCGTCTCGCTTTTTTGCAGGCGCACAGAAATGGGTTGTCAGTTGCCGGACTCTCGTTGCTCATTGTGGCAATGGGGTTCCTCAGTGAGGCATCGGCTTTCCCTGGCGCCTGGGCGTTATTGCCAACCTTGGGCGCAGCTTTTTTGATCGCTTCGGATGGCGCTTGGATCAACAAGAATTTATTGGCGGGTCGGGTATTGGTGATCATTGGCTTGATCAGTTATCCCCTTTATCTCTGGCATTGGCCATTGCTCAGTTTGGGGCGTCTTTTAGAAAATGGTGAGTTGTCTCTCTACAGCCGATGGGTGTTGCTGTGCTTGGCGGTGCTGCTGGCCGCGCTCACCCACCTCTTCGTTGAGCGACCGCTTCGTCACAGGGGTAGACGCGTGACCGTCACTCTCGTCATCATCATGGCTGTAGTCGCTGGCATGGGGTGGAACGTCTATTCAAGAGACGGGCTTGAATTTAGGTATCGAAAGATCATCGAGTTGCCACTGCAGATGAAGCGTGACTTCACCCGGTGGGAAGACAAAGGGATGTACCCCGTAGGGGTTTGTTCTCCTGACTTTGTTTACCCAGGCGCGCGACTGTGCGTGCAATCAAAAGCGGACACACCTGCCTCCACCATTGTTTTTGGAGACAGTCATGCGTTTCATGCTTACTGGGGGATTGCCAAAGCGTTTGCCAATGACAATCGTGTGGTCAAGTTGGTGGGGCGAGGGGGTTGTACTTTCGCGCTTTTTGGGGGGGATCAAGATTGTCGGCAGACCTTCGACAGCCAGCTAGACTGGATTGCGAAAAATTCTGACGTTAAGACGGTTATCTTGGTTCATCGATTGGTGATCAGAGATGAGAGCGCCATCGACGAAAAAACGGAATACCAATCTCGGTTGGAGGCGGCAATCGCTCAATTGACCCAGCAAGGCAAGCAGGTCATTTACTACTATCCTGTCCCCGAGTTAGGGTACAACCCACGACTGTGTACGGACAAACTCCCATGGGGTCGAAAGGCCGATGGCTCAAAATGTGACTTTCAATTGGTGCGTGAGCTACGTTTACAACGCTTGGAGCGTGAATACGTCTCGGATTGGCTTAAACAGTTTCCCAATTTGCAGGTGTTTGACCCAGCGACTTTCTTGTGTCCGCGCGGGCAGTGTCTTGTCACCAGGGACGGGCAAGTGCTTTGGATGGACGACAATCACATCACTGAAACAGCCTCATACATGCTAGGAGAGGCCATGTTCAGAGGTTTGCAGCTCAAATGAGTTTTTAGCCAGCGTGAGCGATTTGCGCAATCCGCTCCACAGCCTGCGCATTCATCGCCTTCAAAGGCTGAAGCCGAACGGCCGCATCGCCAAAATGTTGCACCACCTCGGCCAAATCACTGGCATGCAACTGCGTGGGCTTGTGAACCGGTGCGCAGGGCACTTTTTCGGCCAGCGCACGGTAAAAAACCGTTGCAAATTGAGCCGAGGCTCCGTACACACTGCGTTGTTGTCCCATGGCCGTGACGCGCAGGGTGTAACCGTATTTGCCCTTGACGCATTCCGCTGCCGAAATGTCTTGCAGCGCGAAAGCGTGCACGCGCGCGTCGTTGTCGCTTTCAGAAATCAACAGCTTGCTGTCGGTCAACAGCCAAAGGCCACGCCCAGCCAGGACCACGCGCCCTAAAACATAGGCCAGAACTTGGTCTTCAGCCGGGATGTGGTCACGCAGCTGGTCCACATCGGCTTGCTTGAGCAAGCAGTTGCCATAAGGGTTGGTGCCCTCTATCAGCAATTCAGAAAGTTCGTTACCGTTTTTAAGAAAGTCCAGCCAAGCCATCAAAGCCTCCAAAGAAGGCCCCGATGTTCGTGCATCTTGGGCGATCACTCACGCGGTGCGGTCAATGAGCCTTGGTGGGGCTGGGTTATTTCAACTTGGAGGTGCTTTGCAACAGCGGGTTCTGGCGAGTAGTGCATCAACCGCTGCGCAAGGGCCTTCTGCGCCTCCTGGGGAACACCTGCGGTGGTCAACTGGATGAAATCAACGGCATTTCGAAACCAGAACGTTTGATCAGCCTCCACCAAGGGGGCCATCTGCGCATGGGGCATTCGAAGATGGCTGGGCAAGTAGGGCTGGCTCACGCGCAGGTAATCGACCGCGCCCCACCCAGCACCGGCCACCAACAAAACAGCCAAGCCACGCGTTGCGGTTTGCGCTTTGGCACTGACCGAACCTGCAGCGGGCCCAGCGACCATGCCCAACGCCAAACCCAGGCTCATCTGAAACGGGCCATACCAAAGGGGAAACTCCAGCAGACTGTGCACCGTCAAGGGCAACAACAAGGCCCACCCGAGCAGGGCGCTGGAGGATGTTGCCCGGCTGGGGCGCCGCCGCCAAAGCCACATGCCTGCACAGGCCATCAAACACCAGGCCAAAGGCCAACCCCACTCGACCATCAGCTGCAATGGCAAGTTGTGCGCATGGGCCACGATGCCGCAAAAGCGGGTCCCCGTGAGCGGCTGTGTAGCCATGGCGTGATCGAACTCGCCCCAGCCCCAGCCGCTCCAGGGGCGTTGCAGGCTCAATTCCAGCGCATTGCGCCACAGCACCAGACGGCTCTCGCAGACGTCCAGGCCTTCGGCCTGGGTGGTGGCACGTGTCAAGGCGGGTGCGGGGGCTGGGGTGGCGGTGGCTTGGGTTTCAAGCGTTGTCACCGTGGGCAAGGTCCCACTGAGCAGGACAAACAAACCGGCCGCCACAAGGGGCGCCACCCAGGCCGAGCGTTGGGCCGTCACACGATGCTTGCAGGCGACAACGGCCGCCAGGGCGGCCAAGGCCAGCCATGAAATGGCGCCCGCCCTGGAGCAGGAGATGACCGCTCCAAGGCTCAGCAAGCCAAGCTGCAACCAATGGAAAAGCGGGATGCGCTGCCATGGGCTTGGTTGGAGGTACAGCCAAGCCGCCAGGCCCAGGGCCATCAGACTGCCAAATTGATTGCGCTGCCTCAGGTTGGCATAGGCATCGCGTTGCGGGCTGGCATGGAGCCAGTCAAATCCATTGCCAGGCGACTGTGCCCACCCTGCGTATTGCACAAAACCCATGATGGCGCACACCAAGGCCACCCACAAAAGACTTTGTGCGATGGGCGTCACCATGGCGGTCTGCCTGCCCAACAGGTAAGCCAGAAAAATGCACAGCACACTGCCCCACAAGCCACCGATCAAGGCTCGATCGACAAAGGGAACCCAGGCGATGGACCAAAGGCTCAAGCCCAGCAAGCAGGCCAGAAGGCTCAGGCAAGAGGTCGCGGATGCGGCCGCTGACCAAGCCGGGCGCCATCGGTGGATGCCCAACCACAACAAGCCGCTCATTCCCCAGGCGGTGACCAAGCCGGGGACCGAGGGCGCAGGCGGCGGCGCCCAAGGCTGAAGCCAGGTCAGGGCGATGGCCATCCCGCTCAGCCATGTCAGCATTCAGGACCGCCTGCTCAACGACATTCGGCGGGGGCGTACTTGCTGGCCAGCAAGTTGCCTTCCGGCAAGGCAATGGCCGCAGGGCTGCTCACGCCTTCGGCCACGCAGCGCCAATTGATGCTGCCTTGGCTGGGAGGCGTGAAGGCGGCTGTGCCCACGGGAAGGGCTGTGGGCGTATCTCGTGAGCCCGTGAAAGGCACCAGATGAAAACTGCCATTGCCGGCCACGGCCGTGGTTTTGATGCTGATGACGCCGGTGGCCGCAGCGATGCTGACGCTGGCCACATTGGGGGTGGCGCTGGGCGCTTGGTAGCCATTGGCATAGCCATCGGCCGAGCCGGCGGCGTTGCCGTTGGAGAGAACATCCACAACCTGGTTTTTGGCAGCCGCCGCCAGGGCCAGGCCTTCGCTGACCCGCGCCCGGATGGTGTAGTCTTGGTAGGCAGGCAAGGCCACGGACGCCAGAATGCCGATGATGGCCACCACGATCATCAATTCGATGAGGGTGAAGCCGCGCTCGCGTGTGTTCATGTCAGATATCCTTTCAAAGTGAATATCTGGCCATGCTACCGAGCGCACGCCCGGATGAATGCTTAAATGTTAATTTAAACAGTTTCTGCGGGGTGCTTGCCACGCTTTTGAAGAAACCTTCCCAACCCCACCACCAAGGCCGCGCCAACGGCTGCTGCAATGTAATGCAGGGAGGGGTTGGCTTCCACCATGTCCTTCAGGGCCACATCGCTGACGATGGTTTCGCCACCCACCCAGCCAATCAAGGCAGCGCCCAAGGTCACAATGGCCGGGTAACGCTCCATCAGCTTGATCATGAGCGTGCTGCCGAAAATCACCAAGGGAATGCTGATGGCCAAACCAATGATCAGCAGCGTGGTCGAGCCTTTGGCCGCAGCGGCCACGGCAATCACGTTGTCCAGGCTCATCACAATGTCGGCAATCAAGATGGTGCGAACCGCGGCCATCAAGCCCTTTTGCTCGACTTCGCCTTCGTCGCCCTCGTCTTCTTCACTCAGCAGTTGAACACCGATCCACAGCAGCAGCGCGCCACCGATGATTTGCAAATAAGACAAGGCCAGCAATTGGACCGCCACCACGGTCAACACAATGCGCAAGACGACGGCTGCACCTGAGCCGAAAAGAACGGCTTTCCTTTGTTGATGGGGCGGGAGCGAGCGGGCTGCCAGCGCGATCACCACGGCGTTGTCGCCGGACAGGATGATGTTGATCCAGATGATTTTCATCAAACCAATCCAGAAATCGGTGCTTTGCAGCATTTCCATTCAGTCTCTCCAATGCGTTATGGTGCCCATGTCGAGCACTGTAGTAATAGCCTGAAGTGTAACGGGCCCGGCAAAGCGGGCCCGTTGGTAATTTTGCTTACGGCAGTGCTTAGAGCAGTGCTTTGAGCAGCTTGCCCATTTCAGAGGGGTTGCGCGTCACTTTGAAGCCGCACTCTTCCATGATGGCCAATTTGGCGTCCGCCGTGTCGGCACCGCCCGAAATCAAGGCGCCGGCGTGGCCCATGCGCTTGCCCGGAGGGGCGGTGACGCCTGCGATGAAACCCACGATGGGCTTCTTCATGTTGGCCTTGCACCAGCGGGCGGCTTCGGCTTCGTCGGGGCCGCCAATTTCGCCAATCATGATGACGGCGTCGGTTTCGGGATCGTCGTTGAAGGCCTTCATCACGTCGATGTGCTTCAGGCCGTTGATCGGGTCGCCGCCGATGCCCACGGCGCTGGATTGGCCCAAGCCGATTTCGGTCAGCTGTGCCACGGCTTCATAGGTCAGCGTGCCGGAGCGCGACACCACGCCAATGCGGCCTTTGCGGTGAATGTGGCCGGGCATGATGCCGATCTTGATTTCGTCGGGGGTGATCAGGCCGGGGCAGTTCGGGCCGAGCAGCAGGGTTTTCTTGCCGCCCGCCGCTTCCTTGGCCTTCATGCGGTTGCGCACTTCGAGCATGTCACGAACCGGAATGCCCTCGGTGATGCAGATCGCCAGGTCCAGGTCGGCTTCCACGGCTTCCCAAATGGCTGCCGCAGCCCCTGCGGGGGGCACATAAATCACCGACACGGTGGCGCCGGTTTGCGATGCCGCTTCTTTGACCGAAGCGTAAATGGGGATGTCGAAAACCTTTTCGCCAGCCTTCTTGGGGTTCACGCCGGCGACAAAGCAGTTCTTGCCATTCGCGTATTCCTGGCATTTTTCGGTGTGGAACTGGCCGGTCTTGCCCGTGATGCCCTGGGTAATGACTTTGGTGTTTTTGTTGATGAAGATGGACATGTGTTTTCCCCCGGCTTATTTGACAGCAGCCACGACTTTTTGGGCCGCTTCTGCCATGGTGTCTGCGCTGATGATGGGCAGGCCCGATTCGGCGAGCATCTTCTTGCCCAGCTCCTCGTTGGTGCCCTTCATGCGCACCACCAGCGGCACGCTCAGGTTCACCGCCTTGCAGGCGGTGATCACGCCGGTGGCGATGGTGTCGCAACGCATGATGCCGCCAAAGATGTTGACCAAAATGGCCTTGACCTTGGGGTTCTTGAGCATGATCTTGAAGGCTTCGGTCACCTTTTCGGGGGTGGCACCGCCGCCCACGTCCAGGAAGTTGGCGGGCTCGGCGCCGAACAGCTTGATGGTGTCCATGGTGGCCATGGCCAAACCGGCGCCGTTGACCAAGCAGCCGATGTTGCCATCCAGGCTGATGTAGGCCAGGTCGAATTTGGAGGCTTCGACTTCCGCCGGGTCTTCTTCGTCCAGGTCGCGGTAAGCCACGATTTCGGGATGGCGGAACAAGGCGTTGCTGTCAAAGTTGAACTTCGCGTCCAAGGCAATGATGTTGCCTTTGCTGTCGCGGTTCAATGGGTTGATTTCCACCAGCGAGGCATCGGTGTCCATGTAGCACTGGTAGAGTTTCTTGAACACGTCCACGGCTTGGGCGGTGGAGCCTGCGGGAATGCCAATGCCATCGGCGATTTCCTTGGCTTGCGCGTCGGTCAGGCCCGCCAGGGGATCGGCAAAGACCTTGATGATCTTCTCGGGCGTTTTGTGAGCCACTTCTTCGATGTCCATGCCGCCCTCGGAAGAGGCCATGATGGCCACCTTCTGGCTGGCACGGTCCGTCACCACGGACACGTAGTATTCTTTTTGGATGTCGGCGCCGTCTTCAATATAGAGGCGACGCACTTTTTGGCCTTCGGGGCCGGTCTGGTGCGTCTTGAGCTGCATGCCCAGGATTTCGCCGGCCAGGCGCTTCACGTCCTCGATGGACTTCGCGACTTTGACGCCGCCACCCTTGCCGCGGCCGCCTGCATGAATTTGGGCCTTGACCACCCACACCGGGCCGCCCAGCTTTTGTGCGGCTTCCACCGCCTCTTGCACCGTGAACGCAGGAATGCCGCGCGGTACTGGTACACCAAAATTTCGCAAGATTTCCTTGCCTTGGTACTCGTGAATTTTCATGAGGTCTCTCTTCGCAACGGTGGAAATGTGGGGGTAGGCTGCACCTATTGCCAGCACAGCAACCCTGGACTTTGCCGCCGTGAAATGTATCATGCTGCATCGCACCAACCTTTTCCAACGCTTACAACAAGCCAAAACATTTGGCCGGTTTTCCATCGACAGAATCACCATGGCAACAGTTTTCATTGACGGCGAGGCCGGCACCACAGGGCTGCAAATTCGGGAGCGGCTGGCTGACTTGACGGGTGTTCAGGTCGTCAGCATTGACCCGGCACGCCGCAAGGACCCCGAGGCCAAGCGCGAGATCATTGCGTCGGTGGACCTGGTGGTGCTTTGCCTGCACGACGACGCTGCGCGCGACACCGTGGCCATGGTCGATGGCTTGGGCGGCACCCGCCCGCGCATCATTGACGCCTCTACCGCGCACCGCACGGCGCCGGGATGGGTGTTTGGCTTTCCCGAGCTGGCCGCGGGGCAGCGGGAAGCGGTTCGCCAGGCCAAGCGCGTGGCCAACCCCGGTTGCTATGCCACGGGCGCCATTGCCTTGATTCGCCCTTTGGTGGATGCCGGCTTGATCGCCCCCGACACGCCCTTGACCCTGCCTTCGGTCAGCGGCTATTCCGGCGGGGGCCGGACCATGATCGAAGCTTATGAGCAGGGCACCGCGCCCTTGCACGAGGCCTATGCCCTGGGGCTTCAGCACAAGCATTTGCCGGAAATCATGGCCTACACCGGCTTGACGCGTCGCCCGATCTTCATGCCCTCGGTGGGCAATTTCCGCCAGGGTATGCTGGTTCAGTTGCCCTTGCATCTGGATTTGTTGCCAGGCAAGCCGCGCGCGCAAGACCTGGAAGCGGCATTGCGCGCCCACTACCCAGCCTCGGACGATGGCTGGGTGAGCGTGCCGCCGGCCACCGAGGATGGCAAGCTCGACGCCACGGCCCTGAATGACACCAACAAGCTGGAGTTGCGCGTTTTTGCCAATGAGAGCCACAGGCAAGCCGTGCTGATCGCACGCCTGGACAACCTGGGCAAAGGCGCCAGCGGCGCGGCGGTGCAAAACCTGCGCTTGATGCTGGGGCTTTAAGCCTTCAGCACCCGCCGCACCACCTCGGGTGCAAAGCCGCGGCTGACCAGAAAACGTATTTGTTTGGCATGGCCGGCCGCATCTTCGGCGGGCGCGCCAAATTTGCGCAACCAGACGTCGCGCGCTCGCTCGAACTCCGTGGCTTGCAAGGCTTGGACGGCATGGGCTACATCTTCATGGGACAGCCCCTTGGCCAGCAACTCTTGCCGCACACGCGCAGCGCCCAACTTGGGCGCTCGCCGGTGCACCACAGACTCGACGACCCGCGTTTCATTGATGAAGCCTTTGGCCTGCAGTTCGTCCAGAACTTTGGCCAGCTCGCCCTCGGTGGTTTCGTGGGGGCTGAGCTTGCGAACCAGCTCAGCCCGGGCGTGCTCGCGCTGCGACAGCAGTCGCAGCGCACGCCCTTTGAGGCTGAGGGGGCTGGAGCGGGTGGCCAAGTGGGCGCTCAGTCGTCGCTTTCTTCGGCCGTGAACTCGGGCAACAGGGGAATGCCCAGGGATTCGCGCACTTTGTTCTCGATTTCGTGGGCCAATTCGCGGTTTTCGCGCAGGAATTCGCGCGCATTGTCGCGGCCTTGGCCGATTTTTTCACCCCCGTAGGCATACCAGGCGCCGGACTTCTCAATGATGCGGGCATTCACGCCCATGTCGATGATCTCGCCCTCGCGGCTGATGCCTTCGCCAAACAGAATGTCGAACTCTGCGGTTTTGAAGGGGGGCGCCACTTTGTTTTTGACCACTTTGACCTTGGTCTCGTTGCCAATGGCTTCGTCGCCTTTTTTGATGGTGCCGGTGCGGCGGATGTCAATGCGAACCGAGGCATAGAACTTCAGAGCATTGCCGCCGGTGGTGGTTTCGGGGCTGCCGAACATCACGCCAATCTTCATGCGAATTTGGTTGATGAAGATCACCATGCAATTGGTTTTCTTGATGGTGGCGGTGAGCTTGCGCAGGGCCTGGCTCATCAGGCGGGCTTGCAGGCCGGGCAACGAGTCGCCCATTTCGCCTTCGATCTCGGCCTTGGGGGTCAGCGCGGCGACCGAGTCGATCACGACCAGATCGACCGAACCCGAGCGCACCAGCGCGTCGACGATCTCGAGC
>CAINMN010000332.1 GCA_903850735.1 uncultured Burkholderiales bacterium
CACATCGTCTGACACCCCTTCCAAAGCGCCCACCCCAGAGGTCAAGGGCCGCCTGGGTGCGCGTGCGCTTTGGGGCATGCTGGCCCTGTCTGTCGTGACCGTGGCCGGTTTGTGCTTTGCCTGGTGGCATCCCGAGCAGACCCTGTGGCATTTTGTCGTCGTCACCCAGCTGATCCCCCTGTTTTACCTTGCCTTGACGTGGTGGATCGCCAGCCGCGCGCCTGAGGATTCTCCTCATGGTTAAGCGCTGGCGACTGGTGTTGGTGGGCTTTGTAGGCTTGCTGGTGCTGACCGTCATGCTTTGGTTGGCCGATCTGATGGGCGCCTCCAAAGGCCTGATCAATGGTTTTTTCCTGGTCGTCTCTGTCATTGGGTATGCCCTGATCGGCCTGTTTTGTCGCACCACCCAGGCCGATGAGTACTATGTGGCGGGCCGCCGAATTGGCGCACCTTTCAATGGCCTGGCCACCGCCGCTGACTGGATTTCGGCCGCCTCCTTCATTGGCCTGACCGGCTTGCTTTTGTCGGATGGCTACATCGGAGACGGCTCCAGGGCCGGCGGGTTGGCCTATGTGCTCGGATGGACGGGCGGCTTTTGTCTTTTGGGCGCCTTGTTTGCGCGCAAGCTCAACCAGTCCCAAGCCATCACCATTCCTGAGCTGTTGGGCCGCCTCTTTGGCAGTGCAAGCGTGCGTTGGTTGGGGGCTGTGGGGGCGATTTTGTGCTCCAGCGTTTACTTGGTCGCACAAATTTATGGCATTGGCTTGGTGGCCTCCATGTTGTCAGGCCTGACCTTCGAGTTGGGCGTGTTCATGGCGCTGGGCGGCATTTTGTTGTGTTCTTTTTTGGGCGGGATGCGCGCCGTGACCTGGACGCAGGTGGTGCAATGCGTGGTGATCGTGGCCGCCATGGTGGCAGTCTGTGCGGCCGTGGCGTGGCGCAGCCATGGGCACCCGTTCATTCCGCTGGCCGCGGTGCAGTCCATGCAAGAGGTGAACGCGCGTGCCGCCGTCATCCAGGACGACCCGGCGGAAAAGAGCACCCGCAGTGCCATGGAAAGTCGGTTGCTGGAGCTGGAGCTCAAGATCGCCGACCCCCTGACCGCGCGTCAGATTGAGCGCCATGCCCTGGGCATTCAGATCAACAAACTCAAAGCGGAAAACGGGCCCTTGCGTGAGATCCAAAAGCTCGAGTCCAACCCGGCCTGGCGCGACATCGGGGTGGAGCGCATGGTGGAGGCTTGGACACAGGAGCGCGATGACATCCTGCGCTCACTGCGCCGGCCGGTGGGCTTCCAAAGCGGACAAGCGGGGGGGTGGAATCAAGGCCTTGTGAACACCTTGGCGCTGGTCTTCAGCTTGATGGTGGGCTCGGCCGCTTTGCCGCATATTTTGGTGCGTTCCTACACCGCCAACTCGCCTGCCGAGGCCGAGAAGTCGGTGGCCTGGGCCTTGTTGTTCATTGTGGCGGTTTACCTTTGCGCTTCCGCTCTGGCGGTGATGCTGAAAGACTCGGTGCTGACCGAACTGGTGGGGGCCAGCTTGCAGCAACTGCCCGATTGGGCGGACAAGCTCAAATTGCGCAAGCTGGCCTTGCTGAGCATCAATGACTGGAACGGAGATGGCATCGTGCAGTTTGGCGACATTCGCCTGGTCAATGATTTCCTGGTCCTGGCGGTACCTGACATCCTGCGCATTTCGCCCGTTTTCACGGGGCTGATTGCGGCAGGGGCATTGGCCGCGGCCTTGTCCACCGCCGATGGCTTGTTGCTGACCATCTCCAATGCCTTGTCGCATGATTTGTATTTTCAAACCGTGGACCCTCAGGCGTCGCCGGTTCGCCGCGTCATGCTCTCCAAGGTTCTGTTGATGCTGGTGGCCCTGATGGCGGCCTGGATCGCCACCCATCGGCCTGTCGACATTTTGTTCTGGGTGGCTTGCGCCTTTTCGTTGGCCGGTTCCACCTTTTTCCCCGTGCTCTTGCTGGGTTTGCACTGGCCACGCATGAGCCGGGTGGGGGCCATCTTGGCCATGGCCAGTGGCCTGAGCGTCGCCATGTACTACATTTTGACCAATCACCCTTGGGTCCAGCTCAAGTTGAATCTGGCGGCGAGCCAAACCAGCTGGTTCGGTTTGGAGCCCGTCAGTGCGGGTGTTTTTGGCGTGCCGGTCGGGCTGGCCTTGGGTGTTTTGGGGAGCCTGCTGTGGCCTCACAGGGGCTCTCCCGTAAAGACGCTATAATCTTGGGTTTGACCTTGCTGCACCCCGTCTGACGCCGGAGGCAGCTTCAACCACAAGGAGAGTCCATGCGTCATTACGAAATCATTTTGCTGATTCACCCGGATCAGAGCGAGCAAGTGCCAGCCATGCTGGAGCGCTACAAGAGCATGATCACCACCGGCGGTGGCGCCGTGCACCGAGTCCAAGACTGGGGCCGTCGCCAACTGGCTTACATGATCAACAAGCTTGCCAAAGCCCACTACATTTGCTTGAACATCGAAGCCAGCCAGGCTGTGATGGGCGAGCTGGAGCACGCCTTCCGTTTCAACGACGCCGTGCTGCGCCACCTGACGGTGCAGAAGAAAAAGGCCGAGACCGGCCCGTCGCTGATGATGAAAACCGTCGAGCGCGAAGAAGCCCGCAAGGCGCAACAAGCTGAATTCCAGGCTTGATGCGTTGATTGTCGGGTGTGAACCGCGTCATTTTGACCGCTGCCATCGCCGAGCTGTCTGCCCTGCGATACACCCCTGCCGGATTGCCCGCCCTGGATTTGCGACTCGAACACGAGTCTCAAGTCGAAGAAGCTGGACAAGCCCGACAGGTCAAGGCAAGTGTCAAGACGGTGGCACTGGGAACCCTGGCCGAGCGACTCGCTCGCCAAGCTCTCGGAAGCACCTGGCAGTTTGAAGGATTCCTGGCGACGCCACGCAACAGCAAAAGCGTCACCTTTCATCTGCAAGATTTTCAGAATTGTTCATAGGAGGCCCAGACCATGGCCACATTTAAGAAGTTCAACAAGGACAAGCGTCCCAAGCGCAACACCCAGTCGCTGCTGTTCAAGCGCAAGCGTTTCTGCCGTTTCACGGTGACCGGTGTTGAAGAGATCGATTACAAAGACATCGACACCCTGCGTGACTTCATTGCCGAAAACGGCAAGATCATTCCCGCACGCCTGACCGGCACCCGTGCCATTTACCAGCGTCAGCTGAACACCGCCATCAAGCGCGCACGCTTCCTGGCCATGTTGCCTTACAGCGACCAGCACAAGATCTGAGGAGAGACAACATGCAAATCATTCTGCTCGACAAAGTTGTGAACCTCGGTAACCTGGGCGAGATCGTCAAGGTCAAAGACGGCTATGCACGTAACTTCCTGATCCCCTCGGGCCGCGCCCGTCGTGCCACCGAGTCTGCCATCAAGGAATTCGAAGCGCGCCGCGCCGAACTCGAAAAAGTCGCCGCTGAAAAGCTGGCTGCGGCCCAAGCCCAAGGCGAAAAGCTCGCAGGCACCACCCTGAAGCTGACCCAAAAAGCGGGCGTCGATGGCCGCTTGTTCGGTTCCGTCACCAACTTTGACATTGCTGAAGAACTCGGCAAGCAAGGCTTCCCGGTGCAAAAGGCCCAGGTTCGCATGCCCAACGGCCCGATCAAGACCGTCAGCGACTCCAGCGTCAGTGTGGCTTTGCACACCGACGTGGTGGTCGACATCAACGTGTCGGTCTACGGCGAAACCGCCTGATCCAAGTTGATCTCCTGCCAAGCCGCTCTTCGGGGCGGCTTTTTTTTGCCCGAGTTATTCCCGGTTATCCCGTCTTTCACACCGGTTTTCCACAGGCTTGTCCCATGACTTTCGCTGCATTCCAACGTAGCATTGAGGGTCTCAAGGAGTTCCATGTCTGCCGTCCTGTCCAGCCTAGAAGAAGACTATTCGCCTGACCGCGAAGTGGCCCAACTGCGCATCCCGCCGCACTCCCTCGAAGCCGAGTCCAGCGTGCTGGGCGGCCTGTTGCTGGACAACAGTGCCTGGGACCGGGTGGGTGACCTGCTGAACGACAGCGACTTTTACCGCTACGAGCACCGACTGGTGTATGCGGCCGTGGGCGCCCTGATCAATGGCAGCCGTCCGGCCGACGTCATCACTGTCTTCGAGCATCTGCAGAGCTTGGGCAAGGCCGATGAGGTGGGAGGTTTGGCCTACCTGAACTCTTTGGCGCAATACGTGCCCAGTGCCAGCAACATTCGCCGCTATGGCGAAATCGTTCGGGAGCGGGCCATTTTGCGCAAGCTGGTCAGTGCCAGCGATGAAATTTCCACCACCGCGTTCAACCCCAAAGGCAAGCCGGTCGCACAAATTCTGGACGAGGCCGAGCAGAAAATTTTCAACATCGGGGAAGAAGGCTCGCGCATGAAGCAGGGCTTTCAGTCGATGGACTCCTTGGTGGTCGACTTGCTTGACCGCGTGGAAGAGATGTCGCAAAACCCGAACGACATCACCGGAGTTGCTACGGGCTTTTATGATTTTGACCGCATGACCTCGGGCCTGCAGCCTGGCGACCTGGTGGTGCTGGCGGCGCGCCCCTCCATGGGCAAGACGGCCTTGGCCATCAACATTGCGGAGCATGTGGCGGTGAACGAGGGTTTGCCGGTGGCGGTGTTCTCCATGGAAATGGGGGCCGCACAGCTGGCCATTCGTATCGTGGGCTCCATTGGACGCATCGACCAAGGCCATTTGCGCACCGGCAAGCTCTCCGACGACGAGTGGCCCCGGCTGACCGAGGCCATTGAAAAGCTGCGCAGCATCTCGCTGCACATTGACGAAACGCCGGGCCTGACCCCGAGTGAATTGCGCGCCAACGCGCGTCGGCTGGCGCGCCAATGCGGCAAGCTCGGCTTGATCGTGGTCGACTATTTGCAGCTGATGTCGGGCTCCAGCTCCGACGGCGACAACCGTGCGACCGAACTCGGTGAAATTTCGCGCGGATTGAAGATGCTGGCCAAAGAGCTGCAGTGCCCGGTCATTGCGCTTTCACAGCTGAACCGCAGCGTGGAGCAGCGAACCGACAAACGCCCCATGATGAGCGACCTGCGCGAATCCGGCGCCATCGAGCAGGATGCCGACGTCATCATGTTCATTTACCGGGACGACTATTACAACAAGGACAGCAAGGAGCCGGGCGTGGCCGAGGTCATCATCGGCAAGCAGCGTAACGGCCCGACGGGCACCGTCAAGCTGGCCTTCCTGAAACCCATCACCAAGTTCGAGTCGCTCGCCTCCGGCGCAGGCGGCGACTACTGATCTGCGACGGGGTTACAGCGCCTCGCTGGCAAAGTCGGCCAAGCGCGAGCGCTCGCCGCGCGCCAGGGTGATGTGGCCGCCGTGCGGCCAGCCCTTGAATTTGTCGACCGCAAAGGTCAAGCCCGAGGAGCCTTCCGTCAGGTAGGGCGTGTCAATTTGCGCCAGGTTGCCCATGCAGATGATCTTGGTGCCGGGGCCGGCGCGGGTGATCAGGGTCTTCATTTGCTTGGGCGTCAAATTCTGCGCCTCGTCGATCACCACGTACTTGTTCAAGAAAGTGCGCCCGCGCATGAAGTTCATGCTCTTGATCTTGATCTTGCTGCGGATCAGCTCGTTGGTGGCCGCGCGGCCCCATTCGCCTGCGCTGGTTTCGGTTTTTCCCAGCACTTCCAGGTTGTCATCCAGCGCGCCCATCCATGGGCCCATTTTTTCTTCCTCGGTCCCCGGCAAGAAGCCAATGTCTTCGCCAACACTCACGGTGGCGCGGGTCACAATGATTTCGCTGTAACGGCGGTCGTCCAGCACCTGCGTCAGGCCCGATGCCAGGGCCAACAGGGTTTTGCCAGTGCCCGCGGTGCCGGTGAGGGTGACGAAATCGATCTCGGGGTCCATGAGCAAGTTCAATGCGAAATTTTGCTCACGGTTGCGCGCGGTCACGCCCCAGACGGCGTTTTTGAGGTGGTTGAATTCCTTGAGGGTTTTCAAGACCGCGGTCTTGCCGCGAATCTCGGTCACGCGTGCATAAAGACTGGGTTCGCCGGGCGCTTCAAAATACACAAACTGGTTGATGTGCAAGCTCGGCACAATGGGGCCGCTGATGCGGTAGAAAGTGTGGCTGCCGCTTTGCCAGCTTTCCACCGTCTTGCCGTGCCGAATCCAGAAGTCCGGGGGCAGGGCCAGGGAGCCGGCATACAACAGGTCGCCGTCTTCCAGGGTCTTGTCGTTTTGGTAGTCTTCTGCGGCCAGTCCCAGCGCCCGTGCCTTCACGCGCATGTTGATGTCTTTGGACACCAGCACCACATCACGCGGCGCGTATTGCTTGCGCAGGGCCTGGACCACGCCCAAAATTTGGTTGTCGGCCTTGCCCTGGGGCAGGCTCATGGGCAAGCTCATGTCCAGGGGTTGCGTCTGGAAAAACAGCTTGCCACCCACCTCGCGGTGGCCAGTGCTGTCCAGCGGCAGGCCTTTGGACATGTCGGCGCCTTGCGAGCCGGCCAGCGCGTCCAGGGTTCGGCTGGCCTGGCGTGCGTTGCGTGCCACCTCGGTCATGCCTTTTTTATTGCTGTCCAGCTCTTCCAGCACGATCATGGGCAGGAAGATGTCATGTTCCTCAAAGCGGAACAGGCTCATGGGGTCGTGCATCAGTACATTGGTATCGAGCACGAAAAGCTTGGTGGGGCCTTGCGGCTTTTTGGGCTTGGCCGGCTGGGGGCGTGCGGCCGGCGCTTTGGCTTGCACAGGGGGTGGGCTCTGACGTGCTTTGCTGCGGGGGCTGGTTGGGCTCGAGGCCATCACATCGTCCTCCACCGCGCCGCCGGCAGAGCGGTCGAACAAGTCCAGGGCCTGCGGCTTGTCTGGCATGGGGCTTTCAGCCACATGCCGGCTGGGCTTTCGGCTCGCTTTGGCCGTGACAGGTGCGTCAAAGGCATCGTGGGTCAACAGGGCTGCGCGCTTGGAAGGGGCGGGGGGAAGGGGCATGGCGAGAGGGCTTATGTGAAACGGAAAAGAAAAAGCCGCCAGGAGGCCCGGGCGGCTTTCAGGGGGAGCGCTTGCAGTGCAAGGGTCAACAGCATGAAATCATCATAACCCAGCTGTGTGACAGCTTTGCGGCTCAGGCTGTGGCAGGCGCTGCTTTTTTAAGGGCTTTCACAGCCTTGAGCACTTCGTCCACATGGCCCGGCACTTTCAGGCCACGCCATTCCTGGCGCAGCAGGCCATCGGCGCCCACCAGGAAGGTGCTGCGCTCAATGCCTTTGACTTTCTTGCCGTACATGATCTTGTTTTTGACCACGCCAAACATGTGGCACATTTTTTCTTCGGTATCAGCGATCAGCTCGAAGGGCAGCTCCAGCTTGGACTTGAAATCGTCATGCGATTTCATGTTGTCGCGCGAGACGCCAAAAATGACTGCGCCCGCCTTGGTGAAGTCTTTGTACTTGTCCCGGAACTGCATGGCCTCGGTGGTGCAACCCGGCGTGTTGTCCTTCGGGTAAAAGTACAGGATCAGCACTTTGCCCTGGTGGGACGAATTGGTGACCTTGACGCCGCCAGTGGCGTTCGCTTCGAATTCGGGGAGGAGTTTATTGACAACGATCGCCATAGGTCTTCAATCAGGTGAGAAACGCCGCGGAGCTCCACGGCAACCCAAGATTTTACCTCGAAAAAGCAGCTGCCGGTTCAACCAGCAAGACGGCCGCCACGGGGCGCCCTTCGCCCGCCAAAATGTTGTAGGTTCGACAAGCCGCCGCCGTGTCCATGGTTTCCAAGCCAATGCGCTTGGCCATCAGCGGTGCAAGCCAAGCGGGCGGCGGAAAGCGCAAGCGCGAGCCACTGCCAAAAATCACCATTTCGACCGGCAAGTCCGCCAGCGAGGCGAAATGCGCAGGGCCCAAATCTTCAAAGCGCTGGCAAGCCCAGTCGCGGCGCTCGCCTGTGGAGGTGATCAGCAAGCTGTGTTGAAGCTTTTCGCCATTGAGGGCAATCCAGCCCGGGCCGTAGCCCGTGACGGCTTGCACGTCCATGCGATCAGGTTGGAGTTTCATGGTTGGATGAGGCAAAAACGCCCAAGTTCTGTGGTCAAATTATAGGTTTTCACCTGAAAAGCCCCTGGGAGGGACTTTGAAAGCCATACAAAAATCCAGCAAGCTGGCCAATGTCTGTTACGACATCCGCGGACCGGTCCTCGATCGGGCCCGTCAGATGGAGGAAGAGGGCCACAAAATCATCAAACTGAACATCGGCAACCTGGCGGTGTTTGGTTTTGATGCGCCCGAAGAAATCCAGCAGGACATGATCCGCAACCTGCCCAATGCCGCCGCGTATTCAGACAGCAAAGGCATTTTTGCGGCGCGCAAGGCCGTGATGCATTACACCCAGCAACAGGGCATTCAGGGCGTCACGCTGGACGACATTTACCTGGGCAATGGCGCCAGCGAGCTGATTGTCATGGCCACCAATGCCTTGCTCAACGATGGCGACGAGTTGCTGTTGCCCGCCCCCGACTATCCCCTGTGGACGGCTGCGGTCAGCCTGTCGGGCGGCACCCCTGTGCATTATTTGTGCGACGAAAAAAATGGCTGGATGCCCGACCTCGATGACATCCGCGCCAAGATCACGCCGCATACCAAAGGCATTGTGATCATCAACCCGAACAACCCCACGGGCGCCTTGTACTCCGACGAGTTGCTCAAAAGCATCGTCAGCCTGGCGCGCACACACGGCTTGGTGATTTTTGCGGACGAGGTCTACGACAAAGTCTTGTACGACGATGTGAAGCACACCGCCATTGCCTCCTTGTCCACCGATGTGCTGACGCTCACCTTCAACTCGCTCTCCAAGAGCTACCGCTCCTGTGGCTACCGCGCAGGCTGGATGGTGGTGTCGGGCGACAAAATGCCGGCCCGCGATTACATCGAGGGCCTGAACATGCTGTCTTCGATGCGCTTGTGCGCCAACGTGCCGGGCCAGTGGGCGATTCAAACCGCCCTGGGCGGCTACCAAAGCATCAAGGACCTGGTGAAAGAGGGCGGCCGGCTGCGCCGCCAGCGCGACCTGGCACACCAACTCATCACGGCCATTCCGGGGGTCAGTTGCGTCAAGCCCAGTGCGGCGCTGTACATGTTCCCCCGCCTGGACCCCAAGATGTACCCCATTGAGGACGACCAGCAATTCATTCATGAAATGCTGCTAGAGACCAAGGTGTTGCTGGTGCAAGGCTCTGGGTTCAACTGGCCTGAAACCGACCACTTCCGAATCGTCTTTCTGCCGCATGAAGACGACCTGCGCGAGGCCATCCAGCGCATCGCCAAATTTCTTGAAACCTACCGACAACGACACGCATCATGAAACCCATCCAAGTAGGCCTTTTGGGCATCGGCACTGTAGGGCGCGGCACCTTCGAGGTACTGCAACGCAACCAGGAAGAAATTCAGCGACGTGCGGGCCGTGGCATCGAAATCAGCATGGTCGCCGACCTGGACACGGCGCGTGCCCAGTCGGTGGTGGGGTCTGCCGCCAAGGTGGTGGCCGATGCCCGCGAAGTCATTGCCAACCCCGACATCGACATCGTCATCGAACTGATTGGCGGCTATGGCATTGCGCGCCAGTTGGTGATGGCGGCCATCGATGCCGGCAAACATGTGGTCACCGCCAACAAGGCTTTGCTGGCCGTGCATGGCACCGAAATTTTTGCCGCGGCGTCTGCCAAGGGTGTGATGGTGGCCTTTGAAGCCGCTGTGGCCGGTGGCATCCCGATCATCAAGGCATTGCGCGAGGGCCTCACGGC
>CAINMN010000333.1 GCA_903850735.1 uncultured Burkholderiales bacterium
ACCTTGAGCACGTCAATCGCTATATCGACGGCTTGTATCCCAACAGGTGATGTGTCTGCCTTGGGGGGGCGGCCACGCCCCACCTTTTTTTTAATCGAGACCACCGCTTTAGTTTGACTGGATTTCATCTCGATCGTGAAAGGGTTTGGCAGTTCCACATGACAAGTCCGTTATCGATGACTGCATTGCACGGCATGTCCGACAGCCGGCTGGAAAAAACTATTCTTCCGCCGTGAACCCCGAGGCTTTCACGATCGCGCCCCAGCGGGCGTGGTCAGCGGCCAACAATGCGGCCGCGGCTTCCGGCGTGCTCAGCAAGGGCTCCGCGCCCTGTTTTGCGTAAGTCTCCATCACAGAGGGTGAGCGCAGTGCATCGTTAACCTGCGCATTGATGCGGTTAACAATCGCTTTCGGCGTATTCGCGGGTACAAAAAATCCGACCCAGGGCTCGGAAACCACATCCGGATATCCGAGCTCAATCATGGTCGGTACCTGTGGGAGAAATTTGTTGCGTTTTGTGCCCGTGATTGCCAGGGCACGCAGGCGACTGGTTCCAATGCGCGGCAAACATTCACCAATCGTGCTGAACACGCATGCAATCTGCCCGCCCATCACATCGTTCAACGCCGCGAGTCCGCCTTTGTAAGGAACATGGAGCAGAGGAACACCGCTTGCGTTGGCCATCATGACGCCCGTGAAGTGGGGGCCGGCCCCGGAGCCACTGGAGGCATAGGCCGCCTGTTTCGGATTTGTTTTGCACCACCCCAGGAAATCTGCGACCGTTTTCACCGACTCTGGAACGCTCGGTCCGACACACAAGACCAAAGGGCTCTTGAATATCGTCGCCACCGCGATGAAGTCCTTCAGCGGATCGAAGTTCACCGACTTGAACGTGAACGGCACAAGCGTGAAGGAAAAATCAGGCGTGACGAACATGGTGGTGCCGTCAGGTGGGCTGGCCTTGACAAAGTCAGACGCAACACGTGTCGATGCGCCAGGTTTGGCGTCAATGATGAGGCCGCCCGGATAGGCGTCAGCCATGATTTGGACCAGTGGTCTTAAAGCGACATCCACGCCACCACCAGGGGGGAAGCCGATGACGACTCGCGTTACCTTGTTTGCTTGCGCAAACACCGAATTAATGACCAATTGACTGGCGCCGATCGCAGTCAGCGTGGTAGCGAGTGCATGGCGCCGATTGACTCGATTCATTTTGTCTCCTGTTTTCACTAATAATGAATATTTTCACAAGTGTCATTTGCTGGTAGGGGGCTGTCAAGAGGGAAAAGCCAGGGGATTTTCCTTTCCACATGGTTTTTTTCAAGTCTGACCAGAGCGGTGGTTTTCCCTGATGGCTCACCCATTTATCAGTGACAGAATTTTTTAGTCACAATCAGTGAACGTTTTCACCATTCGTGAAAGTGTTCACTCCAATCATGCACATGAATTCAACCATGACTTCTCCAAACAGAACCGCATCAAATGCTTCCCTCAGAATCGCGGTCGATATTGGTGGAACGTTTACCGACCTTGCAGCGTTCAATGAGAATGGCGACCTGCTTTCGTTCGGCAAGGCTTTGTCCACGCACGACGATCTGGTGCGCGGCATCCAAGACACGGTCGATGATGCAAAGGTGTCTTTCGAGGATGCTTTTCTGTTTCTTCATGGGTCGACCATCGTCATCAACACTTTGTTGGAGCGCACTGGCGCCGAAACCGCGTTATTGATCACCCAGGGATTCAAAGACATTTACGAAATTGGGCGAATCAATCGCCCCGATGCATACAACCTGTTTTTCAACAAGCACAAACCACTGGTGCCTCGGTCTCTCCGATTTGAAGTGCCAGAAAGATTGTTGGTGAGCGGTGAAACGCACCGGCCATTGGATGAAGATGCCGTTCGTTCATTGGGGGAGCAACTGCGTGCGCGTGGTATCGCGGCAGTTGCGATCCTGCTGTTGCATTCCTATCGAAATCCCGCCCACGAAAAGCGTGTCAAAGAAATTATCCAGTCGTACTTGCCCAATGCATTCGTCAGCGCATCGCATGAACTGACTCAGGAGTATCGCGAGTTCGAACGCGCCTCGACAGTTGCGGCCAACGCCTATGTGGGCCCTCGTGTTCAGTCATACCTTGGAAATCTCGAGAAGCACATCCTGAAAAAAAATTTCCCCGGTGACTTCTATGCAGTTCAGTCCACCGGCGGCTTGTTCCCGCTGGCTGATGCAAGACGGGATTGCATTCGCATGCTCGAGTCCGGGCCTGCCGCCGGCGTGATCGGGACACAGGCCATCTGTGCGCAAATCGGTTTGTCAAACGCCATCGCTTTTGACATGGGCGGCACCACCGCCAAGGCGGGCGTGATCCTCAATGGGCAACCACTCACCACCGGTAGTGCGCTGATCGGTAGCTACGAGCGTGCTTTGCCCATTCAAATTCCAATGATTGATATTTTTGAGGTTGGAACCGGCGGCGGCAGCATCGCGCAAGTTGCCGAAGGGTCTGGGTTGCGGGTTGGACCGAGAAGTGCGGGGTCTTTGCCTGGTCCAGTGGCTTACGGGCGCGGTGGCGCGGATCCGACCGTGACCGATGCCAACCTGCTGCTTGGCAGGCTGGACCCGGACAACTTCCTTGGCGGAGAGATGAAGCTTGACCTCGAAGCGGTCAAGCACGCCATCACCACCAAGCTCGCCACGCCCTTGGGCCTGGATGCGGTGGAGGCGGCCGATGGGGTCCTGCGAATTGCGGCGACGGCCATGTCTTACGCGGTGAAGGGTGTGACCACCGAGCGCGGGCTTGACGCTGGCGCCTTCACCATGGTTGTTTACGGTGGTGCAGGCCCGCTTCACGCTTCTGCAATCGCCAGGGAAATTGGCATTCGGCGGGTCCTGATTCCGTTTTCACCGGGCCACTTTTCGGCCTACGGCATGCTTTTCGGCGATTTGCGCTATGACTATGTGCGTTCATGTTTCAGCGCGCTGGAGAAGATGCCCTTCGAAACGCTCGAAGGGCTGTATGCTGAACTGGAGGCGACCGGCCGGGAGGCCATCGGCGCATCCGCCGTGAAACCGGACACGGTCAAAATGTCCCGGTTTGCTGACATGCGTTATGTGGGTCAGGAACATGCGGTCACGGTGGAATTGCCTGAAGCGATCTTTGCAAATCGCGATCGCGCGGCCATCAAGCATCAATTTGACGGGGTTCACCTGCAGCGTTACGGCACCCACGCACCCGCTGAGCCAGCTGAGATTGTCAGTGTGCGCCTGTCTGCTGTCGGCCTGATGCGCAAGCCTCCGCGGCAAGCGCTGCCCTTGGGCGGGAAAACGCCGTCCCCAAGCTCGCTCAAGCGCACGAAAGACGTCTACTTTCGGGGGTCTGGCTTTGTCGCTACGCCGGTTTACGACAGGGAACAACTGCTTGCCGGCAACCGCATATCTGGCCCCGCGCTGATTGAAGAGCACGCATCAACAACAGTGCTTTGGCCAGCGGATGACTTGCTGGTGGATCAGTACGGAAACCTCGATATCACGATTGGAGAACATGCATGACAGGGGCAGCACCATTTGCAGCACAGAACCCCGCTTCGGTCGATGGGGTGACGGTCGAGATCATTCGCAACGGCTTGCTTGCTGTGACGGAGGAGATGAAGACCAACCTCATGCGAACGGCCTACAACATGATCATCTATGAAGCACTTGACTTCACGGTGGGCCTGTTCACCACCCATGGTGAAACCGTGTCCATTGGCTTGGGTCTGCCGATGTTTATTCGCGGCATGTCGGAAACTGTCAAGGCGAAGATCAAACGCTTTGGTCACGAGGGCATGAAAGAGGGCGACATCTACATCACCAACGATGCCTACCTCACCGGTAGCCATCTGAATCACATCACCCTCACGCAACCGATTTTTTACGAAGGTGAAGTGATCGCATTCGCCTGCTGCATGGCACATTGGATCGATATTGGTGGCTCGATGGGGCATGTGACCACAGACATCTACTCAGAGGGACTGCAAATTCCCATCCTTCATTACAAAACGGCAGGCGTGGTCAACCAGGGGCTTGTTGAGTTGATTGCGATGAATGTCCGATTGCCCAAGCTGGCCATGGGCGACTTGCGCGCACAAGACACCGCGGTCACCACCGGTGAACGCCGATTCCTGGAGCTGGTGAAACGCTACGGCAAGGATTCCGTGTTGGCATCGATAGCGGTCATCATGGACCAAACCGATGTCACCGCGCGTCAGGCGGTTGCGAAGATTCCTGATGGCACTTATGAGGCGGAGTCGTTCATGGACGATGACGGCTTGAGCATCGGAACACCCGTGCCCATCAAAGTGCGGGTGGTCGTGGCACATGGGCGCATGACCATCGACTTGTCCGATGTCTCCGATCAGGTGACCGGCTTCTACAACTCGGGCATCACCACAGGGATTGCTTGTGCACAGGTCGCGTACAAGTGCCTGACCAGCCCGACTCAATACCCGGTCAATGATGGCAGCTTTCGTTCGCTCGATGTGATCATGCCGGCGGGCAAGGTGATCAGCGCGACCCGCCCTGCCCCGATGCGCTGGTGGATGACTTTTCCGATGACTGTGATCGATACGATTTTCAAAGCACTCAGTCCTGCCATTCCGGACCAAGTCATCGCCGGGCATCATGCCGATCTGGTGACTGCCATCATTCATGGCATCGACCCGAAAGAGGGGCGCTTCTACATTGGCGGTATTGGGCCGCTCGGCGGTGGTTGGGGCGCCAAATCGAAAGAGGACGGTGTTTCAGTCACCGTTTGCATCAATGACGGTGACACCCACAACAGCCCCACTGAGCAAATCGAGAGCAAGTACCCGATATTGGTCGAGCAGTACGTGATGCGACAAGATAGCGGCGGCGCAGGGAAATTTCGTGGCGGCCTCGGTGCAGACATCGTGGTGACGGCACTGGCACCCATGAGCGTGAGCATGACGACTGAACGATCCATTTGCAAACCCTGGGGTCTCGCCGGAGGCCTGGATGCCGACGGCAATTCAGTGGCCACCCGTTCGCAACAAACCTGGAAAGAGGACTATCCCAATGCCAAGCTGCAAGGGCATCGACTGCGCAAGGGCGATGCATTCCGCATGCGCTCGGGTGGTGGCGGCGGTTTCGGAGACCCGCATGAGCGCAAGGCCGAAGATGTTGCGCTCGATGTGGCCGAGGGTTATGTGAGTGCAGCGGCTGCGCTGCGCGACTATGCCGTGGTGACAGATGCTGACGGCATGCTCAACGTGCCAGAGACGAAAAAACTCCGAGCGAAATAGCTGTGCAAATGCAAAGCAACGCTTCACTCAAATCACTTTGGCACAGCGCACTGTCCCGCCCTTTGCACAACACGGCTTGTGGTTGCTCGGTTCCATCGGCCGGGTTCTTGAAGGCTGGCGATTTGGAGTTGGATTTGCTGGACTACGTCGAAGAAAAGCATCAATTGCAAAACAACGTGGCCTGGTGTGAAGCGCGCATCGCTCGCGAGACACTCAAAACATGCGCCTATCCCGAATGGATGGATACCTTGCGCAGCGACGTCTTACCGGAAAGCCTTTTTGACCTGGTGCTCATGGATTTGCGGGCAACGCTGGAAAGCATTGCAGCCCATTCCACCGGTCGGCTTGCACCGGCAGCCAGTTTGCAAAGTGGGTGGCTGGGCGATGGGCTCCGGTCAAACCCTCAACCCTAAGATTTCAAACCCCCGCCAAATGTGCCTGTGGGCACAGCACCCCATGGGATGCACGGCCATGGGCAATGAGTTGGTCATGACTGCGGGGTGGTTCCATCACCGTCTTGGCCAAGGGCCATCCGCCTGCGCCGCCTGCAAAGCCCGCACCCGCGCCACCGCCGCTTCCAGGTTTTCCCAAGGTGCTTGGCTGGGGGCGTAACGCTGTCGCATATAGCGCGCCAGCTCGGCGATTTGTGTGTCGGTGAGGGCATGGCGAAAGCCCGGCATGAAGCCCACTTGGGGGCCGGGCACGTCTTGCACGCCGTCCAAAATCACCCGAACCAGGTTGTCGGGCCGCTGGCTGTGCAAGTTGGTGTTGAGCGCCAAGGGCTGGTTGACGCCCAGCAGCTTGGGGCCGTCGCCTTCGTGGTGGCAGGCGCTGCAAGCGCCATCAAACATGCGCTGACCCGAGCTGCCCACCAGCGCGCTGCGCTGATCGGCGGCTTGCCGCACGAGCTGTTGGGCCAAGGCCGCGTTGTCGGTGGCAGGCGGGTTGAAGCTGGCCAAATAAGTGGCCATGGCACGCACATCGGCATCGGGCACCTGGGCCAATTGCTGCACCACGGCCGTCATGGGGCCGGCCGCCATGCCGTGGTGGGTCGCGTGGCCGTGGCGCAGGTAGCTGTACAGCGCCTCAGCGCTCCACGGCACGGGCGACTTGGACAGCGCAGTCAAGGCAGGTGCCTCCCA
>CAINMN010000334.1 GCA_903850735.1 uncultured Burkholderiales bacterium
CAATCACCTCGCCCGGATGCACCTCACCGTCGTCGGTGTGGGTGTAGCTCAGGTTGTCCTTCATGTACTCGGGCAACAAATGGCGGCGGTTGCTGGTGGCGTAAATCAGCACATTGGGCGTGGCCGCCGCGACCGACCCATCCAGGATGGACTTGAGCGCTTTGTAGCCGGGCTCGCCGTCTTCAAAGCTCAGGTCGTCACAAAAGATCATGAATTTTTCGGGGCGATCGGACACCACGTCGATGATGTCCGGCAAGTCGACCAAGTCGGCTTTGTCCACCTCAATCAAACGCAAGCCTTGATCGGCATAGGCATTCAGGCAAGCCTTGATCAGCGATGACTTGCCCGTGCCGCGCGCGCCGGTGAGCAACACGTTGTTGGCGGGCAAGCCGCGCACAAACTGCTCGGTGTTGCGCTGCATTTTTTCTTTCTGGCCATCGATCTCTTTCAGATCGGCCAGGCCCAGCGAGGCCACATGGCGCACCGGCTCGAGGGCGCCATGACCACTGGCGCGTTTGCGGTAACGGTAGGCCACGCTGGCGTTCCAGTCCGGGGCGCGCAGGGGTTGGGGCAGCACAGACTCGATGCGCTGCATCAGCAGCTCGGCCCGTTGCATCAGGCGTTCAAAAGATTCGTTCATGGCTCAGCTGCGGTAGTCGGCGTTGATGGTCACATAGTCGTGGCTGAAGTCGCAAGTCCACACGGTGTCGGTGGCGCTGCCACGGCCAAGGCCGACACGCACCTTGATTTCCGTCTGCTTCATCACGCGCTGGCCCTCTTCTTCGCGGTACGCAGGATGACGGCCGCCTTGGTGCGCGATGTGCACCTCGTCGAGGTACAGGTCGATCTGGGTCTGGTCCAGGTCGGCGATGCCAGCATAGCCCACGGCGGCCAGAATGCGTCCCAAATTCGGGTCGCTGGCATAAAACGCGGTCTTGACCAAGGGCGAGTGCGCAATGGCATAAGCCACCAGGCGACACTCCTCAGCAGTGCGGCCACCTTCCACTTGCACGGTGATGAATTTGGTGGCGCCTTCGCCATCGCGCACGATGGCTTGGGCCAGGGTGCGGGCCACGGTCATCATGGCGGCTTGAAGGGCTTGGCCCTCCGCGCTGTCCAGCGAGGTGATCTGTGCGTGCTGGGCGCGCTGCGTGGCCATGACCACAAAAGAGTCGTTGGTCGAGGTGTCGCCATCGACGGTGACGCGGTTGAACGAGCCTTCGGCCAGGTTGCGTGCCAGGGTGTTCATGAGCGCGGGGGCCACACAAGCGTCGGTGGCGATGAAGCCCAGCATGGTCGCCATGTTGGGGCGAATCATGCCCGCGCCTTTGGAGATGCCCGAGACCGTGACCGTGGCGCCACCAACCTGCACTTGCAAGCTGCAAGCCTTGGGCACGGTGTCGGTGGTCATGATGCCTTCGGCCGCTGCGGCCCAGTTGTTTTCGGTGGCTTTGCCAATGGCGGCCGGCAGCGCCGCCAGGATGCGCTCGTGCGGCAGCGGTTCCATGATGACGCCGGTGGAGAAAGGCAGGACTTGCTCGGGCGAGACGCTCAATTCTTTGGCCATGCCAATGCAGGTGGCACGCGCGCGCACCAGGCCCTCTTGGCCGGTACCGGCGTTGGCATTGCCGGTGTTGATCACAATGGCACGGATGCCCTGCCCGGCCGCCAAATGCTCACGACACACTTGCACCGGTGCAGCGCAAAAACGGTTTTGGGTGAACACGCCGCCCACAGCGGTACCTTCGTCCAACAGCACCACGGTCAGGTCTTTGCGGCCGGCCTTGCGGATGCCGGCTTCGGTCACGCCAATGCGCACACCGGGCACTGGGTGCAGGTCGGCGGGGTTGGGAGGCAAAAGATGGACGGCCATGATCAGCTGAGCTTTCCGTGACAAAACTTGAACTTCTTGCCACTGCCACAAGGGCAGGGCTCGTTGCGGCCCACGGGCGCTACCGCGGCCACCTGGGTTTGCGGGTCGAACGTGGTCTGGGCCTCGCCGGTTTCTGTCGGCGCGGTGTAGCTCACGTTTTGGATGTTTTCTGCGCGCTGCTCCATCTCCTGGGCGGCGGCGTCCACTTGCGCTTGGGATTGAATTTGCACCGTCATCAGCACCCGGGTGACTTCGTTTTTCACCAAGTCCAGCAATTGGGCAAACAACTCGAACGCCTCGCGCTTGTACTCCTGCTTGGGCTGCTTTTGCGCATAGCCACGCAAGTGAATGCCCTGGCGCAAATAGTCCAGCGCCGAAAGGTGCTCTCGCCAATGCGAGTCGATGTTTTGCAACAAGACCATGCGCATGAAGGGCGTGAACTGCTCCGCGCCCACTTGATCCAGCTTGACCTGGAAGGCCGCGTGCGCCGCTTTCACCACTTGCTCCAGAATGTCTTCGTCGGTGATGGCGCTTGCATCCGTCACGGTTTGCGTCAGCGGCAGGCTCAGTTGCCACTCAGCGGCCAGGGCTTTTTCCAGGCCCGCCAGGTCCCACTGCTCTTCCACCGATTCGGCGGGCACGTACTGGCGAACCAGGTCGGTGAAGCAGCCTTCGCGCAAAGAGGCAATTTGCGCCGAGAGGTCGGTGGCGTCCAGAATGTCATTGCGCTGCTGGTAAATCACCTTGCGCTGGTCGTTGGAGACATCGTCGTATTCCAGCAACTGCTTGCGAATGTCAAAGTTGCGCGCCTCGACCTTGCGCTGCGCGCTCTCGATGCTGCGGTTGACAATGCCCGCCTCGATGGCCTCGCCCTCTGGCATCTTCAAGCGGTCCATGATGGCCTTGACGCGGTCGCCGGCAAAAATCCGCATGAGCTGGTCGTCCAGGCTCAGGAAGAAACGCGACGAGCCCGGGTCGCCCTGGCGCCCTGAGCGGCCGCGCAACTGGTTGTCGATGCGGCGCGACTCATGGCGTTCGGTGGCAATGATGCGCAAGCCGCCCTGGGCTTTGACAAACTCATGGTCTTTCAACCATTGCGCACGCAGGGCCGCCACTTTGGCTTCGCGGGCCGCGGCGTCCAGGCCCTCATCGGCCTCGACCTCGGCCACGGCTTTTTCGATGTTGCCCCCGAGCACGATGTCGGTGCCGCGACCGGCCATGTTGGTGGCAATGGTGATGGACTTGGGCGCGCCGGCTTGCGCCACGATGTCGGCCTCGCGCGCATGCTGCTTGGCGTTGAGCACCTGGTGCGGCAACTTGGCCCGCGTGAGCAACTCGGCAATCAGTTCCGAGTTTTCGATCGAGGTGGTGCCCACCAAAACAGGTTGGCCGCGCTCATGGCATTCGCGAATGTCGTCGATGGCGGCGTTGTATTTTTCTTGCGTGGTCTTGTAGACACGGTCGAGTTGGTCGTCGCGCTTGCTGGGGCGGTTGGGCGGAATCACCACGGTTTCCAGGCCATAGATTTCCTGGAACTCATAGGCTTCGGTGTCGGCCGTGCCGGTCATGCCCGAGAG
>CAINMN010000335.1 GCA_903850735.1 uncultured Burkholderiales bacterium
CGCATGATTGTGGTGGCGCTGGATCCGGGCCATGGGGGCGAAGACCCCGGCGCCATCGGCCCCAAAGGGACTCGTGAAAAAGATGTGGTCCTTGAAATCGCTTTGCGCCTGCGCGACCGCATCAATGGCACGGTTTTGAAAACCAAGCGCGGCAACTTGCCGATGCGCGCCTACCTGACACGCGACGCCGACTATTTTGTGCCCTTGCATGTGCGGGTACAAAAAGCCCAGCGCGTGCAAGCCGATTTGTTCATCAGCTTGCACGCCGATGCCTTTTTCACGCCCGAAGCGCGCGGCGCCAGCGTTTTTGCCCTGAGCCAAGGGGCGGCCTCGAGTGCGGCCGCGCGCTGGATGGCCAATCAGGAAAACCGCGCCGACAGCGTGGGCGGACTGAACATCAAGGTGCGCGATGCCCATGTACAACGGGCCTTGTTTGACATGAGCACTTCGGCCCAAATCAACGACAGTCTCAAGCTGGGGCAAGAACTGCTGGGACAAATTCGCCAGGTGGGCAAGCTTCACAAGCCACAAGTGGAGCAAGCCGGCTTTGCCGTGCTCAAAGCGCCTGACATTCCCAGTGTCTTGGTGGAAACCGCGTTCATCAGCAACCCGCAGGAAGAGGCTTTGCTGGTCAGCGAAACCTACCAAACGCAACTCGCCACCGCCCTGATGGGCGCGATTGAGCGCTATTTTTTGCGCAATCCGCCGCTGGCACGCAACCGCGCCACCTGAGTCAGCGTGCCGGCGGCGCCGGCGCGCGGCTGGCTTTCCAGGTGCCCCACAGGGCGATCAAGCCGGGAATCAAAATCATGCCCCAGATGATTTTCTCCAGATGGCGCTGTACCCAGTCGATGTTGCCAAACCAGTAGCCGGCCAAGCCAATTCCGACCACCCACAAGACGGCCCCCAGCACATTGAAGGCACTGAAGCGTGCGCGGTTCATGTGGGCCACACCCGCCACAAACGGCGCAAAGGTCCGAATGAAGGGCATGAAGCGCGCGATCACAATGGTGATGCCGCCATAGCGCTCGTAAAACGCATGGGCTTGGTCAAAAGCTTTGCGGTTGAACCAGCGGGAATCTTCCCAGGCAAAGACGCGGTTGCCAAAATAGCGCCCGATGGTGTAGTTGCATTGATCACCCAAAATGGCCGCTGCGAGCAAAACGCCCAGGGCCAAGGGCAAATTCAACAGGCCCACGCCGCACAGCGCCCCCACCACAAACATCAGGGAGTCGCCCGGCAAAAACGGCATCACCACCACCCCTGTTTCGACAAAAACAATCAGAAACAGCAGGGCGTAGACCCAGGCGCCATAAGACTGCACAAAGCTTTCAATGTAGCGGTCGATGTGCAACACAAAATCAATGGCGAGGGCGAGTAATTCCATGGGGTGATTATCCTAGAATCCCATCGGTGAATGCACACGCCAGCCCCCGCCGCCCCATCCGGGAATTGCCCGATGAACTGATCAGCCAAATTGCCGCTGGCGAAGTGGTGGAACGCCCCTCCTCCGTGGTTCGCGAATTGGTGGACAACGCGCTCGACGCCGGCGCCACGCAAATTCAGGTCCGCCTGCTGGCCGGCGGCGTGCGTCTGATCAGCGTGGAAGACGATGGCGGCGGCATTCCCAAAGAAGAACTGCCGGTGGCCTTGCGACGACACGCCACCAGCAAAATCCAAAACCTGCACGAACTGGAGTCGGTGAGCACCATGGGCTTTCGGGGCGAAGCCCTGGCAGCCATTGCCTCGGTGTCCGACATGTCACTGCTGTCGCGCCCGGCGGGCCAGGACATGGCCATGAGCCTGGAAGCCCGCAGCGGCGAGTTGCGCCCCGTGGCCCGCGCGCCCGGCACGACCGTGGAAGTGCGTGAATTGTTTTTCAGCACGCCGGCACGGCGCAAGTTCCTCAAAACTGATGCCACCGAACTGGCCCACTGCATAGAAGCGGTGCGACGCCATGCGCTGGCGCGTCCCGAAGTCAGTTTTGCCATTTGGCACGAAGGCAAATTGGTGGCGCAATGGCGCAGCCAGACCGGCGAAGACGCGCTGGACCGCCGCTTGGCCGATGTGCTGGGCGAAGACTTTTTGCAGGAATCGGTGGCGGTCCACTATGCGCTGGGGCCCCTGACAGTGCGCGGGCGCGCAGGTTTGCCGGATGCAGCCCGCTCGCGCGCTGACCAGCAATTTGCCTATGTGAACGGGCGTTTTGTGCGTGACAAAGTGGTCATGCACGCAGCGCGCAGCGCTTACGAAGACGTGCTGCACGGTCAGCGCCAGCCTGTTTACGCCTTGTACATCGAGATGGACCCCATGCGTGTGGATGTCAATGTCCACCCCACCAAAATCGAAGTGCGGTTTCGTGACAGCCGTGAAATTCACCAAGCCGTTCGCCATGCGGTTGAACAGGCTCTGGCCGCGCCACGTGCGGGCGTGTTGGCGGGTGAGCGGGCGCAAGCGTTGGACGCCCTGAAAAATTTCGGGGAGATGGCGCCCGTCCCTTCTGCGGCACCTGCGCGTGTCACGCCGAACTGGCAACAAGAACGCATGCCGCTGGAGGGCAAGCGCATCAGCGACCTGGGGTCGCTTTGGCAACCGGCCAATGTGGCGCCAGCGCCGCCACCGATGGTTCGCGAAGCCGCACCATCGGTGATGCCCTCCGCTTGGGCCACCCAAGACTGGCCCTTGGGCAAAGCACTGGCGCAACTGCATGGGGTGTACATCCTTGCGGAAAACGCGCAGGGGCTGATCCTGGTCGACATGCATGCGGCCCACGAGCGCATTGTGTACGAGCGCTTGAAACAGCAATGGGGCCAAGCAGGCTTGGCCAGCCAACCCTTGCTGCTGCCCGTGAGCTTTGCGGCCACGCCTGAAGAAATCGCCGCAGCGCAAGAACATTCGCACAGCTTGCAAGCCTTGGGCATCGAGCTGTCCCCCCTGACCGCCAAGACCTTGGCCGTGCGTGCGGTGCCCGCCAGCTTGGCCGATGGCAATGCCGTGGAATTGGCACGCAGCGTCCTGGCCGAACTGGCACAGCACGATGCCAGCACCGTCATTCAGCGCGCCCAAGACGAGCTGCTGGCCACCATGGCCTGCCATGGCGCGGTGCGCGCCAACCGCAAGCTGACGCTGGATGAAATGAATGGCTTGCTGCGCCAAATGGAGGAGACCGAGCGTTCCGACCAATGCAACCATGGTCGCCCGACCTGGCGCGCGCTCAGCATGAAAGAGTTGGACGCCCTGTTTCTGCGAGGCCGTTGAGCATGAGCCCTTTGCTGGTGGTGGCCATGCTGTCGCTGATGCTGGGCATGCAGGCGGTCACCACCGACTTGTATTTGCCCGCCCTGCCCGCGCTCACGCAAGGCTTTGGCGCCCAGATGTCGCAAGCCCAGCTGACCCTGACGGCCATGTTGCTGTCGTTTGGCGTGTCGCAATTGGCCTGGGGGCCGTTGTCCGATCGCTGGGGCCGGCGTCCGGTGTTGCTGGTGGGCGTCTGGGCTTACACGCTGACCGCCCTGGGTTGCACGCTGGCGCCCAGCATTGACACGCTCATTGTGATGCGTTGCATGCAAGGCGTGGCCATGGGTGCCGTTGTCATGTGCGCCCGTGCCATTGTGCGCGACCTGTATGCGCCTACAGAAGGCGCTCGCGCCATGTCCAAGGCCCTCACCGGGCTGGGCATCATTGCCTGCACCAGCGCACCCTTGGGCGGCGTTTTGGCGCAGCAGCTGGGCTGGCGCGCTGTCTTGTCTTTTCTGGTGGCCTATGGTTTGGCCACGGCCTTGCTGGTACAAACCCGGTTCAGGGAGAGCATTCCTCAAAAGAACCCAGGCGCGCTGCAAGTTCGGGTGCTGCTGCAAACCTGGCTGACCATTTTGCGCCACCCCAGCTTTCGCGCGTTTGCCTTGCTGTCGATGGGGGCCTTTGGCGCCTTGTTTTCTTTTCTGGCATCCTCTTCCTTTGTCTACATCCAGGTTTTAGGGCTGTCCAAGATCGCCTATGGCTTTGTGCTGTTCACCATCTCGTTGGCCTACATCCTGGGGACCTTGCTCTGCCGACGGCTCTTGCTGCGACTGGGAATACGCCAAACGATTCGCGTGGGCGCCAGCTTGTCATTGAGCGGCGGGATTTTGGTGGCGGTCATGGCCTACAGCGACCTCATCAGCGTCCCCAGCTTGTTGGGGCCGTTTTACCTGATCATGATCGCCCACGGCATCCACCAACCGATTGGCCAAAGCGGCGCTGTCGGGCCCTTTCCGCAAGCGGCAGGCGCGGCTTCCGCACTCAGCGGTTTTTTGATGACGGTGGTGGCCTTTGCCATCGGCAGTTGGCTGGGTTGGCGACTGGACGGCACGGTGTTTCCCTTGGTGGAGGCGCTGTTGTTCTGGTCGCTCTGGATTGCCGCTGTCGGCTGGACGCTGGTCCAACGCCATGGCGAGCCGCAAGGAGAGCCTCATGGCCAGTCCTGAAGCCCTGTTGAACGTGCCCAGCGATTGGACTTGCCTGGTGTTGGCCGGACCCACGGCCAGCGGCAAAACCGCCATTTCACTGGCACTTGCGCAGCGCTGGCCAATTGAAATCATCAGCGTGGATTCCGCCCTGGTCTACCGTGGCATGGACATTGGCACCGCGAAACCCAGCGCGCAAGAGCGCGCGGCCGTGCCTCACCACTTGCTGGACATTCGCGACCCTGCACAAGCCTACAACGCCGCCGACTTTGCGCGCGATGCACAAGACTTGATGGCGGCCATCCGCCAACGTGGCAAGCTGCCCGTGCTGGTGGGCGGCACCCTGCTGTATTTCAAGGCCCTGTTCGAAGGGCTGGATGATTTGCCCAAGGCCGATCCGGCGATTCGCGCAGCCATCGAAGCGCAAGCAGACGCCTTGGGCTGGCCAGCCTTGCATGCGCAGCTTGCAAGCATCGACCCCACGACGGCCGCGCGCCTTGCGCCCCGTGATGCCCAACGCATCGGCCGCGCCTTGGAGGTGTGGCAATTGACAGGGCGAGCGCTGTCCTCGTTTTTTGGCCAGGGCAGCAAAACCCTCGCCAGCCAAGAACGCCCGCTCTGGCTCTCTCTGGAGCCCAACGAACGGGCGTGGCTGCACCAACGCATTGCCCAGCGCTTTGACATCATGCTGGCAGAGGGCTTTTTGGACGAAGTTCGCCAACTGCGCGCACGCGGCGACCTTCACCCCGACCTGCCCGCCTTGCGCTGCGTCGGCTACCGCCAAGCTTGGCATCTCTTGGATCAGTTTGCGCAGGGGCCCGTCCCCACGGACTCATCCGCCTACTTGCAATTTCGCGAGCAAGGCATTGCCGCCACACGTCAACTCGCCAAGCGCCAGCTGACCTGGTTGCGCAGCCTGCCGCAGCGCAACATCATGGCGTGTGACACGCCCCATCTCACAGCGCAATTGCTGCAACAACTCGAGCCGCACCTTGAAAGTTCATGTCTTGCCTCAGGGCGAAACGTTTGAGGTTGAGACCTCGGACAACTTGCTCACGGGCGCGGAGCGCGCCGGCTGGCGCTGGCCGAGTTCGTGCAGAAACGGTACGTGCCGGGCCTGCCTGTGCCGCCTTCAATCGGGCGAGATTCGCTACACCCTGGAATGGCCAGGCGTGAGCGCGGAAGAAAAAGCGCAAGGCTGGATCTTGCCCTGCGTGGCACAAGCCCTGTCGGATGTCACCATCGCGCAACCCGCGGCCCAGAAGTTGCCGCCTGCCTTGTCACTGCTTTGGTCAGACAACGACCTGCTGGTGCTGGACAAGCCCAGCGGTTTGCTGGCGGTGCCGGGCAAAGGCCCCGACAAGCAGGACTGTTTGTCACGGCGGGTGACCGACCTTTACCCGGAAGCTTTGGTGGTGCACCGCCTGGACCAGGGCACCTCCGGGCTGCTGCTGATGGCGCGCAACGCCGAGGCGCAAAAAAAACTGGGGCAAGCCTTCGAGCACCGACAGGTCGACAAACTCTATTTGACACGTGTGCACGGGGTGCTGCCCGAGTCGCCGGACTGGCAAACCATCGATTTGCCGATCTTGCTGGATTGGCCCCAACGGCCACGCCACATCATCGATGCCAGCGGTCGCCCCAGCCAAACCCTCTGGCGCTGCCTGCAGTCTGATCCTGAAAGCCAAAGCTCGCTGCTGCTGCTGCGACCCTTGACTGGGCGAACCCACCAACTGCGGGTCCATTTGAAAGCCATGGGGCACCCCATTTGGGGTGACGCCTTGTACGCCCCCGAAGCGGTCCAGGCGCGCGCGAACCGTTTGATGCTGCACGCCTGGCGTTTGAACTTGCCGCACCCCAGTTTGGGCACGCCCCTGCGCTTGGAGGCACCCCCGCCCCCAGGCCTGAGCCCAGGCCGCGTCAGCGTCATGTAGCCCTTTCGCCTCAGAATTCCCACGTTAAACTTTTGACCATCCCTACATTTGGAGACCAACCATGCGTGAAGTCGTCGTCGTCAGCGGTGTGCGCACCGCCATTGGCACCTTTGGTGGCAGCCTGAAGGACATCCCCCCTACCGTGCTGGGCGCCACCGTGGTGCGTGAAGCCTTGAGCCGCGCCAAAGTGGAAGGCGCAGAAGTCGGCCATGTGGTGTTCGGCCATGTGGTGAACACCGAACCGAAAGACATGTACCTGTCGCGTGTGGCTGCCGTGGACGGTGGTTGTTCGCAAGACACGCCCGCATTCAACGTGAACCGCCTTTGCGGTTCGGGCCTGCAGGCCATCATTTCGGCCAGCCAGGCGATTCAATTGGGCGATGCGGACATCGCCATTGGCGGTGGCGCTGAAAACATGAGCCGAGGCCCCTATGTGAACCTGACCCAGCGCTGGGGCACCCGCATGGGCGACGCCAAGCTGGTCGACATGATGACCGGTGCACTGCATGACCCCTTTCACACCATTCACATGGGCGTGACCGCCGAAAACATCGCCGCCAAGTGGGGCATCAGCCGCGAAGACCAGGACAAGCTGGCGCTGGAAAGCCACCACCGTGCCGAGCGCGCCACCGCTGCCGGCTATTTCAAGGACCAGATCGTTCCGGTGATGCTCAAGACCCGCAAAGGCGAAGTGGCCTACGCCACCGACGAGCACTTCCGCACTGGCGCCACCATGGACGACTTTGCCAAGCTCAAGCCCGTCTTCATCAAAGAAAACGGCTCCGTGACGGCAGGCAATGCCTCAGGCATCAACGACGCGGCCGCGGCCGTGGTGCTGATGGAAGCATCGGCAGCCGCCAAGAAGGGCTTGAAGCCCCTGGCCCGCCTGGTGGCCTACGCTCATGCCGGCGTAGACCCCAAATACATGGGCATCGGCCCCGTGCCTGCCACCCAAAAGGCTTTGGCCAAAGCAGGCCTGAAGGTCAGCGACCTGGACGTGATCGAAGCCAACGAAGCCTTTGCAGCACAGGCTTGCGCGGTCAGCCGCGACCTGGGCCTGGACCCGGCCAAAGTCAACCCCAATGGCTCGGGCATTTCGCTGGGCCACCCGATTGGCGCCACCGGTGCGCTGATCACCGTGAAAGCGCTGTACGAACTGGAGCGCATCCAAGGCCGTTATGCCCTGGTGACCATGTGCATTGGCGGCGGCCAAGGCATTGCTGCCATTTTTGAGCGTTGCTGAAGCCCTGCAAGTGACCGCAAACGGTCACTTGCTTGACAAGCATCAAGCGGGCCTTTGACAGGCCCGCTTATGCTTGGAGGTTGGCATTTTTTGTCATTTTCCAGATTCGGAGTCTTTCATGAGCGACACACTGACCCCCACTGCTGAGCGACAGGCCTCTTTGCATTGGTCGGATGCGCTCGTGCTGGCGTTGGACTTCATGGACGACACCCACAAGGAGTTCGTCGACTTGTTGGCGCAGACTGAAACCGCCGAGGACGCAGAACTGCTGGAAAGATTCACCGCGCTGATCGACCACACCGACGATCACTTTGGGCGCGAAGACCGCTGGATGGAAGACACCCAGTTTTCGTCCTCCAATTGCCACAGCACACAGCACAACGTGGTGTTGCAAGTGATGCGCGAAGGCTTGCGCCGGGGCCGCGAAGACAACGATCTCCCGCTGGTGCGGGAGTTGGCACGCGAACTCGGCATCTGGTTTCCTCAGCACGCCCAAAGCATGGATGCAGCTTTGGCCTTGCACCTGCGCCGCGTAGGCTATGACGCTGAAACCGGCGTGGTGCACCAACCCGATGCTTTGCCCGAAGGCCAGATCCACGGCTGCGGCGGCGCCACCTGCTCCTGATTGGAAAGGCTCAGGCGTAGCGCTGGCGGGCCAGAGCGGCGCCTTCGACCAAGGCTTTGAGCTTGGCTTCGGCGACAGCCCGGCTCATGGGGGCCAGGCCGCAGTTGGTACACGGCAGCAGGCGCGCCTTGGGCACAAATTGCAGGGCTTTGCCAATGGTCTCGGCCACTTGCTCGGGCGTTTCCACCACATCGCTGGCCACATCGATCACGCCCACCAGGACATCCTTGCCTTGCAACAAGGCCATCAAGTCCATGGGCACATGCGATTGAAAGCACTCCAGGCTCACCTGCTGAATGCTGCTCTTGGCCAAGGCAGGAAACACTTTTTCGTACTGGCGCCACTCCTCACCCAGCGACTGCTTCCAGTCGATGTTGGCCTGGATGCCGTAGCCGTAGCAAATGTGAACGGCGGTGGTGCAGGTCAGCCCCTGTGCCGCGCGTTCCAGGGCCTTGACGCCCCAATCGGCGGCGGCGTCCAGGTAGACATTGAAAGCCGGTTCGTCAAACTGAATGATGTCCACACCATCGGCTTGCAAGGCCAGGGCTTCTTCGTTAAGCAACTCGGCAAAGGCAAAGGCCATTTTGATGCGGCCTTCTTCGCCCTCCCCATAAAAACGGTCCGCCACCGTGTCCACGATGGTCATCGGACCCGGCAGGGTGAACTTCAGTTTGCGCTGTGTGTGGGCGCGCGCCAGTTGGGCTTCGAAGGCATGCACCCGACCTTTCAGGCGCAAAGGCGCCACCACCTGCGGCACCATGGCGTCGTAGCGGTTGTTGCGGATGCCCATCTTCACCTTGTTGACGAAATCGATGCCCTCCACTTGCTCCAAAAAGCCATGAACAAAGTGTTGGCGCGCCTGTTCGCCGTCGCCAATGATGTCCATGCCCGCGTCTTCCTGGGTCTTCACCCACAACAGCGTGGCATCGGCCTTGGCTTGGCGCAAGGCCTCGCCTTCGGCGCGCCATTGCGGCCACAGTTTTTGCGTTTCGGCCAGCCATTCGGGTTTGGGCAAACTGCCCGCAATTGAGGTTTCAAACATTTTGATTTCTGATGAAGTTAATGGGCTGTGGCAGACAGCGAAAAAGCTTGAGACAGCAACTCGTAAGAGCGGCGCTGCGCCTGGGCTTCGTGGGTCCAGGTGATGATGACCAACTCATCCACTTCCAGTCGCTCTGCCAGGGCCTCGAGCTTGGCGCGAACCTGCTGCGCGTTGCCCACGATGGCATTGGCGCGCAAACTGTCGAGCGAGACCTGCTCGGCCGCCGAATAAGCACGCGGCGCCTGATCGGGCGGCAACAATGGGCCAATGCGGCCCAGGTTGCGGTCCATGCGCCAGCGTGCACGGCTTTCAAAAAGTCGCCAGGCTTCGGCCTCGGTGTCGGCCGCCAAAGCCCAGACACAGACCGTGGCATGGGGTCGCGCCAGGTTTTCACTGGGGCGAAAAGTGCTTCTGTACATCTCCAGCGCTTGATCCGCCCCTTGACCGTCGGTGATGAAATACGCAAACGCATAAGGCAGACCCAAGTGCGCTGCGAGCTGCGCGCCATAGTCGGAGCTGCCCAGCATCCAGAGCGCAGGCGCTGTGGGCCCGCTGGGGTAGGCAAACACGCCGTACCCGGGATGCCCCGCTGGCAAAGGCTGCCCCTGCACCCAGGCCTGCAACTCCATGACCTGCTGGGGAAAGTTTTCGGAGGCGTAACGGTCGGGGTTCAGCAACTGGGCAGTGCGGCCATCGCTGCCAGGCGCGCGGCCGACGCCCAGGTCGATGCGGCCTGGGGCCAAGGCCTCCAGCACCCGGAATTGCTCGGCCACCTTGAGGGGCGCATAGTGCGGCAGCATGACACCTGCACTGCCCAAACGGATGCGTTGGGTCTGGGTGGCGATGGCCGCCATCAGCACTTCGGGGGCCGTGCCCACGATGCTGGGATGGCTGTGGTGCTCACTCACCCAAAAACGGTGGTAACCCAGCGCTTCACAATGCTGAGCGAGTTGCACGGTTTGGCGGATGGCATCGGTCTGGTGCCGGCCTTCGGCCGCGACCGACTGGTCCAAAGCGGAGAGTTTGATCATGGTTTTGAGCTTAACGCGCCTGCTTTAACCTTGTGCCGCTTCGGCTTCCTGCAAGGCACGCCACATGACCTTGCCGCTGCCGCTCTTGGGCAAGGCATCGACGAACTGCACCAGCCTGGGGGCCTTGTAAACCGCCATGTTCTCGTGGCACCACGTGATGATGTCTTGTTCGCTGACCTGGCCCTTGTGCGATGCGCGCAAGACCACCACCGCCTTGACCGTTTCGCCACGGTAAGGGTCACGCGTGGAAATGATGCAAGCTTCTTGAATCGCGGGATGACGGAACATCAGGGCCTCGACTTCCGCCGGCCAGACCTTGAAGCCACTGGCATTGATCATGCGTTTGAGTCGGTCGGTGATGAAGAAGTAACCCTCTTCGTCGATGCGGCCCAAATCGCCAGAGCGGAAAAAACGCTTGCCCTCCAATTCAATGAAGGCATCGGCTGTGGCATCGGGCCGCTTCCAATAGCCCTCAAAAACTTCGGGGCCGTGAATCACAATTTCACCTTGCTCGCCTTGAGGAACTTCTTTCAACGTCTCAGGATCGATGACGCGCGCATCGGTGCTGATGTAAGGCACCCCCAGGCATTGTTGCTTGGGGCGGTCTGTGGGGTTGCTGTGCGAGGGCGCTGCGGTTTCAGTCAGGCCATAGCCCTCCACGTAGCGCAGGCCATACAACTCGAACAAGCGCTGCGCCACAGCCTGTGGCATGGCTGCGCCGCCGCCACTGATGCTGGTCAGGCTGCTGAGGTTGAATTTGTCGAAGTTGGGGCTGCCCAACAAGTCAATCACCATGGTGGGAATATTGGGCCAACTGGTGATGCGGCGCTTGGAAATCAAATGACCGGCAAACTCGCGGTCCCAGCGCGGCATGATGACCAGGCAACCGCCGGCATACATGCACGCATGCATGACCGCCACGATGCCGGTGATGTGAAACATGGGCACCACGCACAAGACCACGCTTTCATGCGTGCCCGTGCCCCACAGGGTGCCGGCAATGGCGTTGTGCATGACACTGCGGTGAAGGTGCATGCAGCCTTTGGGCAGGCCGGTGGTGCCACTGGTGTAGGGCAACAAGGCCATGTCTTGAATGCCCACAAGCAACTCGGGGGGCGCCGAAGTGGTGGCCAGCGCTTCATGCCAGCCTAGAACGTGCCCACCTTGCAAATCAGGCATGGCATGGCGGGTCATCAACCAGTCATGCCACTGGGCAGGTGGGGCCTCATCGCCGGCCTGGTCGGGGTTGAAGCCATCGCTGAGGTGAGTCACGATCAAGTGTTGCAAGCGTTTGTCTGCCGGCAAGGCATTGCTGGCCTGCGCCAAGCCCTCGGCCAGATCGGCCGTGGTGATGGCCACACGGGTGTCGGGATCGGTGATGTAGTGCTTCAACTCCTCCGCACGGTTCATCGGGTTGACCGGGACCACGACGGCATTGGCGCGCAGTATGGCGAAATGGGCAATCACCAATTGCGGGCAATTCTGCATGTTCAGCACCACCCGGTCGCCGCGTTGCACGCCCAAGCTGTGCAAGGTGGCGGCCAAGCGTTCGGCTTGACGCGCCAACTCGCCATAGCTGTAGCGGGTGCCAAAGAAAACCAGGGCGTCTTTTTGAGGGTAACGTCGGGCGTTGGTGGCCACGTTGTCCCAAAGGGATGTTTCAGGCAGGGTGATGCTGTGCGGCAGGCGCTTGGGCCAAAATGCGTGGTGCGGTTTCATGCTCTCTCCATGACTTGAGCCTAGCCGTCCCTGGCCAGGCTGTCATTGGGGAAGGCCCGAAACCGTCACCTGCGTGACGGAGGGTGTGCTCAAACGGATTCGGTGTCCTGACCCTGGCGCTGGCTCAACTGTCGCAAGCTCAACAGGGCATGAAAATAACCGTGCAACCAGCCCAGGTCGATGGGCTTGCGCAACACTTGCACCCCCTCTGGCAAGCCCCCCTTGCGCGCCACATCGGCAGCGCTCATGCCCGTCATGGCCAGCACGGCCATGCCCGAGAGCTGCGGATGCTGGCTCAAACGCCGGATCAACTCAAAGCCATCGACGCCCGGTAAGCGCAAATCCGTGAGCAGCACCTGGGGCTTGAGCACGGGCAAATCAATCAAAGCCTCGATGGCAGACGCCATGCAGGTGGCATCAATGGCCAGGTCCCATTTGTCAAAATGGGCCTGCAATGTGCGTAGCAAATTCTCGTCGTCTTCCACCACCAACACACGCAAACGCTCGTTGCCATTGAGAATCGAGTTGGACTGAATGTGGTGACGCCGCTGATAATCTTCCACCGACGCCAAGGAGATGCGGCGGTGCCCGCCCTGCGTTTTCCAAGCCTGCAATTCGTTTTTTTCGACCAACGTTTGCACCGTCCCGACAGAAAGGTTCAATAATTTGGCGGCATAACTGGTACCGCAGTAACCGTCACCCGGATCTGGAATGGCTTTATGGCTCATGGCGTTTCCTCCTGCAAAATGTGCTTTTCATGGAAAGCACGGGTTCAACAAACTGAATACCTTAGATTAACATTAAAACGCCAATTACATTATCTTTAAACTTAATTTATTCAAATCTATGAATTCACGCAATGACACCTTGACCGCCATTTCCGGCTTGCATGTAGGTCATGACCAAGAACCTCGGCGGCCCACGGGGTGCACCGTGGTGCTGTGCCCCCAAGGCGCCGTGGCGGGCGTGGACGTTCGGGGCGCGGCCCCCGGCACCCGCGAAACCGACTTGCTGTCGCCTGGCAACATGGTTCAGCAGGTGCATGGCATTGCACTGTGCGGTGGCAGCGCTTTTGGGCTCGATGCGGCCAGTGGCGTCATGCGGTGGCTGGAGGAAAAGGGGCACGGCCTGTCCGTGGGCCCCGTGAAAATCCCCATCGTGCCAGCCGCCGTGATTTTTGACCTGTGGGTGGGCGATGCGCGCATCCGCCCCGATGCCATGTCAGGCTACCGCGCCTGCCAGGCCGCCAGCGACGCCCCCGTGGCACAAGGCAACGAAGGTGCCGGTGCGGGCGCCACCGTGGGCAAAGTGTTCGGTCCCCAGCGCGCCATGAAAGGCGGCGTGGGCAGCGCAGCCATCCAGGTGGGCGAAGTGATTGTGGCGGCCCTGGTGGTGTGCAATGCCTTGGGCGATGTGGTCGACCCCCACAGCGGCAGGCTGATCGCGGGCGCACGGCAAGACGCGGATAGCCTCAAGCTCATCAACATCGTGGAGGCGCAATTGCGCGGTGAGAGCGCACGCAGTTTGACGGTGGGCAGCAACACCACCATTGGCGTGGTGGCCACCAATGCCAGCCTGAACAAAGCCCAAGCCCAGCGTTTGGCGCAATTGGGCCACGATGGCCTGGCCCACAGCATTCGCCCGGTTCACACGCCGCTGGACGGTGACACCTTGTTTGGCTTGGCAACCGGCGAAACTCCGGGCCCACCCGACATGATGCTGCTCTCGACCCTGGCGGCAGAAGTCACTGCGCGCGCCACGGTGCGCGCGGTGCAACACGCCCAAAGCTTGCGCATTGGCAGCGATTGGTGGCCAGCGGCCAGCGCCTTGGCGCAGCCGGGCTGAAACTTATTTCAGCGCCTTGTAGCGCACCCGCTTGGGCTTGGCGCCCTCTTCGCCCAAACGCTTGCGCTTGTCGGCTTCGTACTCTTGGTAGTTGCCATCGAAGAACACCCACTGCGAATCACCTTCACAAGCAAGGATGTGGGTGGCGATGAGATCGAGGAACCAGCGATCTTGGCTGATCACCATCACGCTTCCCGCGAACTCGAGCAAGGCGTCTTCCAAGGCACGCAGGGTTTCCACGTCGAGGTCGTTGGACGGCTCGTCCAGCAGCAGCACGTTGCCGCCGGCAATCAAGGTCTTGGCCAAATGCAAGCGGCCACGCTCACCGCCGGACAAACTGCCCACGCGTTTTTGCTGGTCCCCGCCGTTGAAATTGAAGCGGCCGCAGTAAGCACGGCTGGCCATTTCAAACTTGCCCACCGTCAGAATGTCGAGCCCGCCCGACACATCTTCCCAAACGGTTTTGTCGTTGGAGAGATCGTCACGGGTCTGGTCCACGAAGGCCATCTGCACGGTTTTGCCGATGTGCACTTCACCACTGTCGGGCTGTTGCTGGCCGGCAATCATGCGGAACAGGGTTGACTTGCCCGCGCCGTTGGGGCCGATGATGCCCACAATGGCGCCTGCCGGCACCTTGAAGCTCAGGTTGTCAATCAGCAAGCGGTCGCCAAAGGATTTGCTGACGTTGTTGAATTCGATGACTTCATTGCCCAAGCGCTCGGCCACCGGAATGAAAATCTCTTGCGTCTCATTGCGCTTTTGGTATTCCAGGCTGGACAACTCCTCGAAGCGCGCAATGCGGGCCTTGCTTTTGGCTTGACGTCCCTTGGGGTTCTGGCGCACCCACTCCAATTCTTTCTTCAAAGCCTTGGCACGCGCTTCCTCGCCCTTTTGCTCCTTCTCCAGGCGATCCTGCTTCTGGTCCAGCCAGGTGCTGTAGTTGCCCTTCCAGGGAATGCCGTGGCCGCGGTCGAGTTCCAAAATCCATTCTGCGGCGTTGTCCAGGAAATAACGGTCGTGGGTGATGGCCACCACCGTGCCGGGGAAACGGGCCAGGAATTGTTCGAGCCAATCCACCGATTCCGCATCCAAGTGGTTGGTCGGTTCATCGAGCAACAACATGTCCGGCTTGGACAGCAGCAAACGGCACAGGGCCACACGGCGCTTCTCACCGCCCGACAAGTTTTGAATGATGGCGTCCCACGCCGGCAGACGCAGCGCGTCGGCCGCAATTTCCAGCTGGTGTTCGCTGTCTGTGCCCGCCGCGGCAATGATGGCTTCCAACTCGCCTTGCTCTGAGGCCAGTTTGTCAAAGTCTGCATCGGGTTCGGCGTAGGCCGCGTAAATTTCTTCCAGCCGGTTCTTGGCGGCCAGAACTTCGCCCATGCCGCCCTCGACCGCTTGGCGCACCGTCTCTTCGGGTGCGAGCTGAGGCTCCTGGGGCAGGTAGCCGATCTTGATGCCAGGCATCGGAAAGGCCTCGCCTTCGATTTCCTTGTCGACGCCAGCCATGATTTTCAGCAGGGTCGACTTGCCCGAGCCATTCAGGCCCAGCACGCCAATCTTGGCGCCGGGGAAAAAGCTCAGGGAAATGTCTTTCAGGATCTGACGCTTCGGCGGCACGATCTTGCCGACGCGGTTCATGGTGAAAACGTATTGGGCCATGGTGGAAGGTTCTTTCTGTGGGGGAAATGCGCAGCGCGCGCTCCAAACCCTGGATTATCGCGGCTCTGGCGGCCTTTTCGTGCGACAATGGACTTCGTTGCCGCCACCAGGAGCCGCAACATCAGCATTTTGCTGGGGCAGAGCCCAAACGCCGAGTTTGTGAATCGCGCCCGTCTTTTGATCCCTCGGTCTCTCTCTGGTTGCCCTGCATGCATGGCAAAGCGGACCGAACCCTGCGCCGGACCAGGCGCTCCATCATGAACTTTGACGATTTGAAATTGGCTCCGGCCATCCTGAAGGCCGTGCGCGAGCAAGGCTACGAAACCCCCACCCCCATCCAGGCACAGGCCATCCCGGCCGTGCTCGAGGGCCATGACTTGTTGGCCGGCGCGCAAACCGGCACCGGCAAAACAGCGGCCTTCACCCTGCCCCTGCTGCACAAGCTGACCATGAACCGCAGCGTCAACAACAAGTTTGGCGTTTATGGTGTTCGCGCTTTGGTGCTGACCCCCACGCGTGAACTCGCGGCCCAGGTGGAAGAATCTGTACGCACCTACGGCAAATACCTGCAACTGACCTCTGCCGTCATTTTTGGCGGCGTGGGCATGAACCCCCAGATCGACCGCTTGCGCAAAGGCGTGGACATCCTGGTGGCCACCCCCGGGCGTTTGCTCGACTTGCAACAGCAAGGCCATCTGGACCTGAGCACCGTGCAAGTACTGGTGCTCGACGAGGCCGACCGCATGCTGGACATGGGCTTCATTCACGACGTGAAAAAAGTGCTGGCCCTGGTGCCGCAAGACAAGCAAAGCCTGCTGTTCTCGGCCACCTTCAGCGATGAGATTCGCGACCTGGCCAACAACCTGCTGCGCAACCCCCAAAGCATTCAGGTGACGCCGCGCAACACCACCGTGCAACGCATCACGCAGCTGATCCACCCGGTGGGCCGCGGCAAAAAGAAAGCCCTGCTGGCCCACATCATCCAGGAACACAACTGGAGCCAGGTGCTGGTGTTCACGCGCACCAAGTTCGGTGCCAACAGTGTGGCCGACTACCTGACCAAGCAAGGCATCACCGCCATGGCTTTGCATGGCAACAAGAGCCAAACGGCCCGCACCCAGGCGCTGGCAGGTTTCAAGAGCGGCGACATTCGCGCCTTGGTGGCCACCGACATTGCCGCACGCGGCATTGACATCGACGAGTTGCCGCACGTGGTCAACTATGAGATCCCCAACGTCAGCGAAGACTATGTGCACCGCATTGGCCGCACCGGCCGTGCTGGCGCCAGCGGCGAAGCCGTCAGCCTGGTGTCCCTGGATGAAGAAGGCTTCATGAAAGACATCGAGCGCTTCACCAACCAGCAAATCGACGTCAAGGTCATTGAAGAATTTTTACCCGAACCCGGCGAGCAGGCGGAGCCCATTGCCATGGGGCGCCAAACCATCTGGGGAGGCCTGGGCAAACCGCCGAGCCGTGAAGTGATGGCAGCGGCCGCCAAGGCGGCGCGCGCAGAAATGATGGACCGCATTCGCGAGAAAAAGGGCAGCACGCCCTCGCGTGGCAAATCCGGTGGCCAAGGTCAGGGGCGCCATCCGCGCCCCAACGGCGATGTCAATCGTGAGCGTCCCTTGGGCGAAGACGGCCAGCCCTTGGCAGCGCGTCCCCCTCGCCCGCAAGGCCAGGGACCGCGCCCCCAAGGTGACCGCAATGGCCCCCGTCGCCAGCGCAACGATCGCCCCCAGGGCCCGCGTCTGGATGAGCAAGGCTTGCCCATCGAGCACAGCGATGACGAGTTCCAGCCGCGTGAAAACGCCCACCTGGGCACACACAATGGCGTCAATGCCTTTGGCCACAAGAACCAGAACAAAGCGGCTCGTCAGCCTGACCCCACCCGCACCAGCGTGGACTTGATGAGTGAGCGTCGGGGTGGTGGCGGTGGGGGCGGTCGCCGCCGCAACGGCCCTTCGGGCGGTGGCGGTGGTGGCGGCTTTGGTGGCGGCGGCGGTCGCCGCTCGGGCGGTGGCGGTGGCGGCGGTGGCCGCGGCGGTTTTCCCCGTTAACGAACCGTCGACATCACGCGGCTGACCATCTCGGGCAGCGGCGTGACAATGTCGAGCGAGACCACACGCTCATCGGCCTCTGGCATCTCGAGCGTGTCCAGCTGGCTTTGCAACAACGAAGGTGGCATGTAATGCCCCGGCCGAGAGGCCATGCGTTGCTGCAACAAAGCGATGTCGCCATGCAAATGCACAAACCAGGCCTGGGGCGCCCCTTCTCGCAAAATATCGCGGTAAGGCTTGCGCAACGCTGAGCACGACAAGACCAAAGACTGGCCTGCTGTGCGAGCCTCGGCCATGCGTGCCGAGAGGGTTCGCAGCCACCCCCAGCGATCATCGTCGGTCAGCGCCGTGCCCGCAGCCATTTTGGCCACATTCTCAGGGGGGTGAAACTGATCCCCTTCTGCAAACTCACAGCCCAGGTGGTGGGCGAGCGCCTGTCCTAGGGTGGTTTTGCCACAGCCACTGACACCCATGACCACCAGGATCGGTGGCTCAGCCAATGCGCTGCTCGCTCTGGCCATCGAACAAATGCACCTTGTCGGTGTCCACGCTCAAATGCACCGTGTCACCGGGCTGAACGGCCGTGCGGCCATGCAGGACCACGGTGAGTTGCGACTGCCCCACTTGCACCAGCAGTTCGGTCTCGGCACCGGTGGGTTCGACCACCACCACTTTGGCCGCCACACCCTGTCCGAGCGCAGACAAGGCAATGTCGGTGGGCCGGATACCGTAATGAACCGACTGGCCATCCTTGACGCCCGCGGCATGGCCCATGGGCCAGTGGGCGCCATCGGCTTGCACGCTTTGGCCCTGAACCACGCCTTTGAGCACGTTCATGGCGGGCGAGCCAATGAATTGCGCCACAAACAAATTGCCCGGGCGATCGAACAACTCCAGCGGCGTGCCAATCTGCTCGATCAGGCCGTCGTGCATCACCACAATGCGGTCGGCCATGGTCATGGCCTCGATCTGGTCGTGGGTCACGTACACCGTGGTGGTCTTGAGCCGTTGGTGCAATTCCTTGATTTCCGCACGCATGGCGACACGCAATTTGGCATCGAGGTTGGACAAGGGCTCGTCGAACAAAAACACCTTGGGATCACGCACGATGGCGCGGCCCATGGCGACGCGCTGGCGCTGACCGCCAGAAAGCTCGCGCGGGTAACGTTCCAGCAAATGCTCCAGATTCAAGATGCGGGCCGCATGGGCCACCCGCTCTTGCGTGACGCTGGCCTCAGCCTTGCGCAAGCGCAAGCTGAAGGCCATGTTCTCGCGCACGGTCATGTGGGGGTACAGGGCATAGCTCTGGAACACCATGGCAATGTCGCGGTCCTTGGATTCGAGCTCGTTGACGACGCGGTCATCGATCAGAATCTCGCCGCCGGTGATGTCTTCCAGGCCAGCCAGCATGCGCAGCAGGGTCGACTTGCCGCAGCCCGAGGGGCCCACCAACACCACGAATTCGCCATCGTGAATGTCAAAGCTGATGCCGTGCAGGATGTCGGTCTTGCCGAATGATTTTTTGATGGTGCGAAATGAAACGGTCGCCATGATGTGCTTTCAGGATTTGACGGCGCCGGCGGTCAGGCCAGACACCATGTAGCGCTTGAAGGTGTAATAAATTGCTGCGGGGGGCAAGGCGTAAATCAAGCCGGTGGTCATCAGCAGTTCCCAGGGCGAGTCATCGGCCGAGAGGAAGTTGCCCAAGGCCACGGCCACCGTGACGCTCTTGTCATTGGACAGCAGCAAGAAGGCATAGAGGTACTCGTTCCAGGCCAGCAACAGGGAATACGTACCAACGGCCACCAAAGAGGGGACCATCAGGGGCAGGTAAACCATCCAGAAGAGTTGCATGGGCGAGGCGCCGTCCATGCGGGCGGCTTCATCGAGTTCATAAGGCAGTTTGTCAGACGCTTGCTTCAACACCCAGATGCAATAGGGCGAGGCGATGGTGACCATGGCCAGGATCAAAGCCCACTGGCTATTGAGCAGACCATACAAGCCCATGGTTTTGTACATGGGCACCGCCAAAAAGGCGGCCGGGATGAAGTAGGTGAACAAGGCCATGTTCATGACGGTGCGTCCGCCCTTCACTTTCAGTCGGCTGATGGCGAACGCTGCAAAGGTGGCGATCAGCAAGGTCAGGAAACCCACCGTCAACGCAATCAGCAGCGAGTTGCCCATTTGCAGCCAGAAGTGGTCCAGGTAGAAATGCTTCTGGTTGAAGACGAAATCAAAGTTTTGCAGTGTCGGCTCTTTGGGCCAGAGCCGCCCGGAGGTGGCGGAGTCTTTCGTCGAGATCGTGAAAATGAACATGTGGTAAATGGGCACCAGCGTCCAGATGAACACAGGGATGCCGATCAACAACAGCTTGGCTTCGGTGGCCACTGACTTGAGGGTGATTTTTTTCATCGTCAGGCCTTACTTGGACAAGCGTTTCATCATGAAGTACACCAAGGGCAAGACCATGGGCAAGGCCACCACAATCGAGGCCATGGCCAGGTCCACTTGGTCGAGCCGCAAGTAGCGTATGCCCAGCGTGGCCAGCACGTGCGTCAGGTCGGCAGGCCCGCCGCCCGTCAACAGGTAGACGCTGTTGAAGTCGCCCAGCGTCCAGATCGTGGACAACAAGGTGGAGGTGAGGTAGAGGGTCTTCATCGACGGCCAGGTGATGAAACGGAATTTTTGCCAGTTGGTGGCGCCGTCCACAGAGGCGGCCTCGTATTGCTCCGTGGGAATCGCCAGACGGCCCGCCAGCAAAATCAAGGTCCAGAAGGGCAGCGATTTCCAGATGTGCATCAGCATGGAAAACGTCAGCGCCAAGGTCGGGTCGTTCAACCAATTGGGGCCATCCAGTCCCGTCAAGCGAAAGATGGTGGCGTTGATCACGCCCCATTCCGGGTTCAGCATGAAGCGCACCGACAAAATGGTCGGGATCGAGGGCACAGCCCAGGGCAGGATGAACAGGGCCGACAAGGCCTTGATCCACCAACGGGTGTGGGTGAAGAACCCAGAGAGCACCAGCGCAATCGCCATCTTCACATTGATCGCGACGATCAAGAAAACCACAGTATTGATGGCGGTGCGAAAGAAAATCGGATCGTCAAACAG
>CAINMN010000336.1 GCA_903850735.1 uncultured Burkholderiales bacterium
ATTTTGAGTTGTGGAACAGCGCCCAGGTGACCAAGCTGCTGATCGAACCTGCCACTGGGTCCACGCCGTTGCGCTGCACCGGCGTGCAGGTATGGGATGGCCACAGCATGGTGGACGCAACAGCCCGAGCCGAGGTGATCCTGAGCGCCGGTGCCATCGGCTCACCGCAGATTTTGCAGCTCTCTGGTCTGGGGCCAGCCAGTTTGCTGCAGACGCAGGGTGTGCCAGTCGCAAAGGACATTCCCGGCGTGGGCGAAAACCTGCAGGACCATTTGCAAATTCGCGCCGTCTTCAAGGTCAGCAACACCACCACGCTCAACACCCAGGCCAACTCGCTGTGGGGCAAGGCCAGGATAGGGCTGGAATACGCCTTCAAGCGCAGCGGCCCGATGAGCATGGCGCCCAGTCAGTTAGGGGCCTTCACCCGCAGCGACCCGGCCCAGCCCTACCCCAATCTGGAGTACCACGTGCAGCCGCTGAGCCTGGATGCCTTTGGCGAGCCCTTGCATCCCTTCCCGGCGTTCACGGCCAGCGTGTGCAACCTGAACCCCACCAGCCGCGGCTCGGTCAACATCACCAGCCCCGATTTCCACCAATCCCCCGCGATTGCGCCCAACTACCTGAGCACGCCAGAAGACCGCAAGGTGGCGGCGGACTCACTGCGGCTCACCCGCCGCATTGCCGCCCAGCCGGCGCTGGCCCCTTTCAAGCCGGTTGAGTGGAAGCCCGGGCCGCAATACGAAAGCGACGATGACCTGGCCCGCCTGGCCGGCGACATTGCCACCACCATCTTCCACCCGGTGGGGACGGCGCGCATGGGCCGGCTGGACGATCCGCTGGCCGTGGTCGACCCCGAGCTGCGCGTGCGCGATGGCCGAGGCGGCGTGGTCCAGGGCCTGCGGGTGGTCGATGCCAGCGTCATGCCCACCATCACCAGCGGCAACACCAACTCGCCAACCTTGATGATTGCCGAGCGCGCCGCCGCGCTGATGGCCGACACGCTGTAATCCTTAGGTTCGTCTCGGCTTGATGGATCGCGAAAACGCATGCTTTTCGCCTCCCCACTGCGGTTGGGGGGCTGGTCAGAATCGGGTAAGCCCCTAGACAGTGCGCTTTGCATTCCCTTTACATTCATCTCACTCGAGAAGAGCAGCCCGCTGCTCTGGCGAGGGTTCGAGGAGACGAACAGACCGATTCATGATGATGGCATCCCCATGAGATGCCCCTGACAAGGCACCGCCCCGGCGGTGCCTTTTTTCTTGGCGCATCGGCAATGGGACAATGTCCGCATGGAAATGTTGTTTGTTACCCTGGCGGCCGGCCTGGCGGGGTTCGTTGATGCCATCGTTGGCGGTGGGGGCCTGATTTTTGTGCCCGCCCTGTTTGCCACGTTTCCGGGCGCGCATCCGGCCACCATGCTGGGCACCAACAAATCGGTCTCGGTGTGGGGCACGGCCTTTGCCTCCTGGCAATACAGCCGCAAAGTGAGCCTGTCCTGGCAGAGCCTGCTCCCAGGCGTCCTCATGGCCTTGCTGGGCGCCTTTGCAGGCGCCTGGACCGTGACCCAAATTTCGCCTGATTTTTTGCGCCGGCTGCTGCCCCTCATTTTGCTGGGTGTCTTGGCATACACCTTGGCGCGCAAAGAGCTGGGGCGGGCGCATCAGCCGCGCTGGAGCGGTCCGCGGGAGATGGCGGCCTTGGCCCTGGTCGGGGGCATCCTCGGCTTTTACGACGGCTTCTTCGGACCGGGCACCGGCAGCTTCTTTGTGTTCTTGCTGGTGCGCTGGCTGGGCTATGACTTCTTGCACGCATCGGCGGGTGCCAAATGGCTGAACACGGCCAGCAATGCGGCCGCCTTGTTGCTTTTTTCCCTGCAAGGCCATGTCTGGTGGCACCTGGCCTTGCCGCTGGCCTTGGCCAACATTGCCGGCAGCCTCTTGGGCACACGCCTGGCCCTGCGGCATGGCGCGGGCTTTGTGCGCCTGATGTTCATTGGCGTGGTCAGCGCCTTGATTTTGAAAACCAGTTACGACGCGTTCTTGCGCTGAGCCTCGGGCGCGCCCTCGCGCTTGTCACGGCGCCAGGGAAAATTCATGGTGGCAGCCTCGCGCGGCTTGCCAATGGGGCGCGTGGCCTGCCCGCGTTGCACGGCGGCAATGTCTTCCTCTGAGGGGTATTGGCCCATCAACACGTAATCAAACACACGGCGTGCAATCGGGGCTGCGTTTTGGGCGCCAAAGCCCGCGTTTTCCACCACCATGGCCAAGGCCACCTTGGGCTGGTCGGCCGGCGCGTAGGCCATGAACAGGGCGTGGTCGCGCATGCGCTCGTCAATGCGGGCGGCGTTGTACTTTTCGTTCTGCTTGACGGTGAACACCTGCGCCGTGCCGGTCTTGCCCCCGCTGGTGTAAGGCGCGCCGGCGAAGCTGGTGGCCGAGGTGCCCTCCAAATTCACGCCCTCCAGCGCCTTGCGGATCACCTCCAGGTGTTCGGGCTTGTACTGGAGTTGCGCCACCGGCTCTTGCGCGATGCGCCGGCTTTCGCGGGTCTCCACATCCACCACCTCGCGCACCAAGTGGGGACGCATTTTCACACCCTGGTTCACCAGCGTGCTGGTGGCCTGCGCCAATTGCAGCATGGTGAAGCTGTTGTAGCCCTGCCCAATGCCCAGCGAAATGGTTTCTCCGGCATACCAGCGCTGCTGCTCGGGCTTGCGATAGGCCGTGCGCTTCCACTCGGTGGACGGCAAGATGCCGCGCGCCTCGCCCTGCACGTCAATGCCGGTCAATTGTCCAAAACCCAAGGGCTTCATCCAGTCGTGCATCAGGTCCACGCCCATGTCGCGGGCCAGCAAGTAGTAATAGGTGTCGCAAGACTCGACGATGGAGCGGTACATGTCCACCGTGCCATGTCCCCCTTCTTTGTCATCGCGAAACCGGTGGCTGCCAAACATGAAGTAGCCCGGATCGGGAAAAGACTGCAAGGCAGTTCGCTTGCCCGTCTCCAGGGCCGCCAAGCTCATGAAGGGCTTGTAGGTGGAGCCCGGCGGGTAAGTGCCCCGCAGCGCACGGTTCAGCAAGGGCTTGTCGGGCGACTCGTTCAGCGCTTGCCAGTTTTCAACGTCAATGCCTTCGACAAACAGGTTGGGGTCAAAGGTGGGCTTGCTGACAAAGGCCAGCACTTCGCCGGTGCGCGGGTCCATGGCCACCAGCGCACCGCGACGCTGACCGTACAAGTCTTCCACCAGCTTTTGCAACTGAATATCGATGGACAGCACCACGGTGTGGCCCGGAGTGGCTGGGCTGCTGCTCAGGCGACGGACCGCTCGCCCACCTGCGGAGGTTTCCATTTCATGCACGCCGGTGATGCCGTGCAGATCACGCTCATAGCTTTGCTCGATGCCGAGCTTGCCGATGTAGTCTGTGCCGCGGTAATTGCCTTCGTCATCTTCCTCTTCCAGCCGGTCTTTCTCCGCCTGGTTGATGCGCCCGATGTAGCCAATCACATGGCTGGCGAGATCCGCATAAGGGTAATGGCGAAACAGGCGCGCCCGAATTTCCACCCCTGGAAACCGGTAACGCTGCGCGGCAAAGCGCGCCACTTCTTCGTCGCTCAAACGGGTTCGCAAGGGCACCGACTCAAAGCTCTTGGATTCCTCGCGCAGCTTTTTGTAGCGCCGGCGGTCGCGCGGCTGAATGTCCACCAATTGCGCCAGTTGCTCAATCACTTCATCCTGTGGCGCGGTCAGCTTGGAGGGGGTGATCTCCAGGGTGTAAGCCGAGTAATTGGTGGCCAAGACCACACCGTTGCGATCCATGATGACGCCACGGTTGGGGACGATGGGCACCACCGAGGTGCGGTTGCTTTCGGCCTGCTCCAGCAAATCGTCATAGCGCCACAGTTGCAAGTAACCCAGGCGCAGCACAAGCAGCAAAAAAGCCAGCAAGACCAGGGCCGTGGCCACCAACACCCGGGCCCGGAAACGTCGCAGTTCCTGTTCGACGTTGCTGCCCAGGCTCATAGCGGTCGGTTCTCGTCAGGGTTGGGGGCGCGCCGCTGCGGCGCCAGCAGCAGCACGCTGACCACAGGCCACAAGGCCGCTTCCAGCAAGGGTGCCAACAACGCCCAAGCACCCGGGAAGCTGTTGCCGGTCAGCAGGCGAGCGGTCCAACTCAAGGCGTGCGCCACCACGAACAAGGGCAAGACTTGCAAGGCCTGCGACGGCCCGCGAAACCAGAGCAGGCGGCGGTGAATCAGCGTCGCCAAATAGGCCATGACGGTGTACGACAGCGCATGCTGGCCCAGCAGCGCCACCTCATGCACATCGGTGATGAGGCCAAAGAAAAAAGCCCAGCCCAAGCTCACGCGAAAAGGCTGATGCACCGTCCAGAACAGCAGCACCAGCGCCAGAAAATCGGGCACGCCCGCGGCATTGCCAAACAAGCCCATGTTTTGCAGCATGTTGAGCAACAAGGCCAGCGTGAGGCTGGTGGCGATGAACAAGGGATTGGCTGGCAACAGCAATTGCTGGCCGCGCGGCATGATCATCGTGGACCTCCTTTGCGGGAGGGCGGCGCCACGCGCTCGGCGGGCGGACGCTGCGGCCACTCAGCCCCCACCGGGTCCACCACCATCACATGCTGCGCGGCTTGAACACGCGCCAGAGGCTCACACAAGATGCGCGCAAACACCGATTCCGAACGACGCTCCACCTTGACCACTTTGGCCACCGGCATGCCGGGCGGGAACACGCCGTCCACGCCACTGGTGCTGAGCACATCGCCGACCTCCACATCGGCGTTCGAGGCCAGGTAGCGCAACTCCAGCAAGGGCGCGCCAGAGGCTTCGCCAAACGCCACGCCACGCACGCCAGTGCGGGTGTTCAGGACCGGCACGGAATGCTCGCGGTTGGTGATCAGGGTGAGCTCGCTCACCAGGGGGTAGACGCGCGTCACTTGGCCTAACACACCGGCGTCGTCCATCACCGGGGCACCCGCCTGAATGCCTTGCAGGCTGCCTTTGTCCAGAATCATTTTGCGGGTGTATGGATCGGCCGCGTCGTACAACACCTGTGCGGCTTGCGCCGTGATGCCGCTGCGCTCGCGCAGCGCCAGCAAGCTGCGCAGTTGCTGGTTCTCCAGCGTCAGCTGATCGACCTGTCCCGCACGCGCGGCCTGGGCCAGCAATTGGGTGCGGGCCAGCTGCTCGCTGCGTTGCGCGGTCTCCCGGTCTTGCAAAAAATCGCCGGTCTTGTCGGCCACCACCACGGGGCGCTGGGCCAGCCATTGAACCGGGTACAGCACCACCGAGAGCGCCGAGCGCAAGGGCTGGGTGACGCCCCAGCGCACATCGGCCACCATCAGCAACAGCGACAGGGCACCGAAGAACAAGAGTTTGGTGAGCGGCGTCGGCCCCTGCTTGAAAAACGGAGGCGGCGAGCGGTCCAGGGTTCCCAGGGGCATGGTGGGCCCGCCCTGCGCTTTACTCGCTCGTGAAGATGGCGCCCAGGCGCTCCATGCGCTCCAGGGCCAGGCCACAGCCGCGCACCACGCATGTCAGCGGGTCTTCGGCCACCAGCACCGGCAAGCCGGTTTCTTCAGCAAGCAAACGGTCCAGATCGCGCAACAGCGCGCCACCACCGGTGAGCATCATGCCGCGCTCGGCAATGTCGGCACCCAGCTCGGGGGGCGTTTGTTCCAGCGCGTTTTTCACGGCCGACACAATGTTGTTCAGCGGATCGGTCAGCGCTTCCAGAATTTCGTTGGAAGAAATCGTGAACGAGCGCGGCACACCTTCGGAGAGGTTGCGGCCCTTGACTTCCATTTCCTTGACTTCGCTGCCCGGGAACGCCGAGCCAATGCTTTTCTTGATGGCTTCGGCGGTGGGCTC
>CAINMN010000337.1 GCA_903850735.1 uncultured Burkholderiales bacterium
AAAAGGCAAAACTCAAGACCTGACCCCATGCTGCGCCCCCTTATAATGGGAGGCTTTCCCGCACCAACCCGTACGCCTTAGCTCGATCTCAAGCCACCTCCCACTCAAAGCAGCCACAAAGAGGCCACTCTTGCGCGCGCTGGGGCGTCACCGAACCACAACGGAGAACCCAGTGCTTTTGTCTCTTCAGGGAACCTTCCCGCCCGCCATCCTGGCGCTTGCAGACGGCACGGTCTTGATTGGCAATTCCATCGGAGCCACCGGCTCCACCGTCGGCGAAGTGGTGTTCAACACCTCGATCACCGGCTACCAGGAAATTCTTACCGACCCCTCTTATTGCCAGCAGATCGTCACCCTGACGTACCCGCACATTGGCAACTACGGCATCAATGCCGAAGACGTCGAAGCTGAAAAAGTCCATGCCGCCGGTCTGATCATCAAAGACCTGCCTTTGCTGGCCTCGAACTTCCGTTCGACGCAGACCCTGGCCCAATACCTGGTGGCTGAAAACACCGTGGCCATTGCCAACATCGACACCCGCAAGTTGACGCGCCACCTGCGCACCCATGGCGCCCAAAACGGCGCCATTGTGGGCTTGAAGCAGGGTGAGAAAGTCACCCAAGCGCACATCGACCAAGCCATTGCCGCTGCCAAGGCTGCGCCCAAAATGGCGGGTCTGGACCTCGCGCAAAAGGTTACCGTCGCTCAGCCCTACGAATGGACCCAGTCCGAGTGGAAGCTCGGCAGCGGCTACGGCACCCAAAGCGCGCCGCGCTTTCATGTGGTGGCCTACGACTTCGGCGTCAAGAAAAACATCCTGCGCATGCTGGCCGAGCGCGGTTGCAAGGTCACCGTGGTGCCTGCCAAGACGCCCGCCGCCGAAGTGCTCAAGCACAAGCCCGACGGCATTTTCCTCTCCAACGGCCCTGGCGACCCAGAGCCCTGCGATTACGCCATTGCTGCCGCCAAGACCTTGATCGAGACCGGCATTCCCACCTTCGGCATCTGCTTGGGCCACCAGATCATGGCCTTGGCCAGCGGCGCGAAAACCTTCAAGATGAAGTTTGGCCACCACGGCGCCAACCATCCGGTGAAAGACCTGGACAACGGCCGCGTGTCCATCACCAGCCAGAACCACGGTTTTGCCGTGGACGAAAAATCCTTGCCCGCCAATTTGCGCCCGACCCACAAGTCGCTGTTCGATGGCACCTTGCAAGGCCTGGCCCGCACCGACAAACCGGCGTTCTGTTTCCAGGGCCACCCGGAAGCTTCACCCGGCCCGCACGACATCAGCTACCTCTTCGACCACTTCATCTCCTTGATGGAGGGTAAATAACATGCCCAAGCGCTCAGACCTTCAAAGCATTCTCATCATTGGCGCGGGCCCCATCATCATTGGGCAGGCGTGCGAATTCGACTACTCCGGCGTGCAAGCCTGCAAGGCCTTGCGTGAAGAGGGCTACAAAGTCATTCTGATCAACAGCAACCCGGCCACGATCATGACCGACCCGGCCACGGCCGATGTCACCTACATTGAACCCATCACCTGGCAGACGGTTGAAAAGATCATCGCCAAAGAGCGCCCCGACGCCATCCTGCCCACCATGGGCGGACAAACTGCGTTGAACTGCGCGCTCGACCTTTGGCACCATGGCGTGCTCGACAAGTACAAGGTGGAGTTGATTGGCGCC
>CAINMN010000338.1 GCA_903850735.1 uncultured Burkholderiales bacterium
CTCCGGGGGCGAGCAGCAAATGCTCGCGGTGGCGCGCGCGCTGGTGGTCAACCCCAGTGTCTTGTTGCTGGATGAGCCCTTGGAGGGGCTGGCGCCCATCATTGTGGAAGAGTTGTTGGCTGCCATTCGCACCATCACGCGCGACGAGGGCTTGTCGGCCATCATTGTGGAGCAGCATCCGCAGATGATTCTCAGCATTTCCGACAAAGCCATCGTGCTCGAGCGCGGTGAAGTGGTGCATGCCGATGCCGCAAAAAATCTGCAGGCGCAGCCCGATGTGTTGAACCGTTTGCTGGGCGTGCAGCGCTGAACGGCATGCTGACCATTTTGAATGTGACAGGGCCGATTTACCTGTCGATCCTTGCCGGCTTTCTGGCCACCCGAACCGGTTTTTTCACCAAGGAAGACAGCCGGGTGCTGAGCAAGTTTGTGCTGAACTTTGCCCTGCCGGCCATGTTGTTCAATGCCTTGGCCAAACGGTCACTGGACGATATTCTTCACCCTGGCTATTTACTCGCCTATGCCTTGGGCTCGCTGCTGGTGCTGGGCTTGGGCATGGCCTTTGACCAATGGCGCACGCGCCGCGGCCTGACGCCTGCGGCACTGGTGGGCATGGGCATGAGCTGCTCCAACAGCGGCTATGTGGGCTTTCCGATTTTGTTGCAGTTGCTGGGGCCCGCCGCAGGGGTGGGCATGGCACTCACGCTGTTGGTCGAGAACCTGTTGGTGATCCCGCTGTGCCTGGCCTTGGCCGACGGCGGCGAGTCAAACCATGCGCGCTGGCAAGACATTGTGCTGGCGAGTTTGCGCCGCCTCACCCGCATGCCCATGTTGTGGGCGATTGTGATTGGCTTTGTTTTTTCCTTGCTGGGCCTTCACTTGCCAGAGGTCTTGTCGCGCAGCATCAACCTCTTTGCGGTGGCTTGCTCTGCCTTGGCCTTGTTTGTGAATGGCAACGCACTGTCGGGCATTGCCTTCCAACCGCTGTTGAAAGAAATCCGCTGGGTCGCCCTGGGCAAACTGGTGCTGCATCCCTTGTTGGTGGGCGTGAGCTTTCTGCTGGTGGGACCGATCGAGCCGAGCTTGTTTGTCTCTGGCATTGTTTTGGCCAGCATGCCCATGATGAGCCTCTATGTGGTGCTCGGCCAGCGTCACGGCCAGGAAGCCTTCTGTGCCGCCGCCATGCTGTTCACCACCGTGGTGTCCTTCTTCACCATCAGCGCCATCCTGTGGGCCCTCAACCACTTACCCGGTTGGCACCCGCCCACCTTCTAACGACATTGCGAGACCCCAAAGGGGCCGCGGCAACCTCGCACGCTCACCGCAACAAGATCACCGCGCTGCGCTCGTGATGACGCTGGAGACCATGTCTTTGGCCAATTGCAAGGAGGCTTTGTGCGTCGGTGTGAGCGGTCTTCGCGCTGACCACACCAGCATCAACTGGCTCAAGAGTTGCGGCTTCTCGATTTCATGCACGCTGAAATCTTTGGGGCTGTTGAAATTGCTCAAGGTGTAAGAGGGCAGCACCGCATACCCCAAGCCTTCTTTCACCACTTCCAGAATCGCATTCAGCCCGTCGATCTCCAGCGCGATCTGCGGCTTGCATTGAATGCGCGCCATCTCGGTCTCGATCAGGATGCGAAAGGCGTTGGGACGGCTGGGCACAATCAAGGGCAAATTGGCCAGAGCCGACAAGGGCACGCGTGGCTTCAAGCTGGAAGCCTTGTCGGGCGTTTTCTTGCGCCCGGCGATCAGAATCAAGGACTCCTCGTGCAGCAAGCTCATCTCCAGGTCGGGGGAAATGGGTGGGTTGTACAGCACCGCCATGTCCAGGCGGCCTGCGCGCAGGCTTTCGTACATCAGCAGGGAGAAGCCCTCGGTCAGGGTCAGTTGTGCACGGGGCAGGCGCTGACGAAAGGCGAAGGTGAGGGGCACCGTGATCAGCCGCGACAAGCTGGGTGGCAGGCCGATGGACACCCGGCCCCCCAAGGCGCCCCGAGCGGCGCCCAAGTCTTCCCGGGCCAGGGCCACCTGGTGCAGGATGCCTCGGCCATGCTCCAGCATGAGCAAGCCCGCTTCGGTCAGGGTCACGCCCCGGCCATTGCGAACCAGGAGGCTCTGGTGCAGTTCCACTTCGAGTTGTCGCACATGCCGGCTCAGCAGAGGTTGCTGCACGCCCAGCGCCATGGCAGCGCGCGTGAAGCTGCCCAATTCGGCCACCCGCACGAAGGCTTCGATCTGTTTCAGGTCCATGGCATCCGCGAATATGAAAATGAATAACGAATTATGAGCTATTTGAAATAGTCATAACAGCTAGTGGCTTGCTGATGCGGCTGAAGGGGGGCTTCCTCTCTAAAATTCCGGCATGCAAACCCCCATTCCCTGTCTCTTCATGCGCGGCGGCACCTCCAAGGGGCCGTTTTTCAACGAAGCCGATTTGCCCGCCGATGTGGCCACCCGCGACCGCGTGCTGCTGTCGGTGATGGGGTCGCCCGACAAGCGGCAAATCGACGGCCTGGGCGGCGCCCATCCGCTGACCAGCAAAGTGGCCATCGTGCGCAAGAGCACCACGCCTGGGGTCGACCTGGATTTCCTGTTTGCCCAACTGCAACCCGACAAAGAGACGGTGGACACCACCCCCAACTGCGGCAACATGCTGGCGGGTGTGGTGCCCTTTGCTTTGGAAACAGGCCTGGTGCAAGCGCAAGGCGACACCAGCACCTTTCGCGTGCTGACCCTGAACACCGACATGCAATGCGATGTCACCGTGCAAACGCCGCTGGGGCCCAAAGGTCGCTATGTGGAATACGAGGGCGCTGCGCGCATTGACGGTGCCCCTGGCAGTTCCGCGCCCATCACCATCAACTTTCTCGATACCGCCGGTTCGGTGTGTGCCGGCTTGCTGCCCACGGGCCGCGTCAAGGACCGCATCCAGGTGGAGCCCACGGCCACCCTGGGTGGCTTCGATCCTTTTGAAATCGATGTGACCTGCATCGACAACGGCATGCCCTTGGTGATCTTCAAGGCCAGCGACATGGGCCGTACAGGCTATGAGTCGGTGGCCGACATGAATGCCGATGTCGAGCTGAAAACCCGCATCGAGGCATTGCGCCTCAAGGTCTCGCACCTCATGGGCTTGGGCGATGTGACGACCAAGAACTATCCCAAGATGACCTTGATCGCGCCGGCTCGCAACGGCGGCAGCCTGAGCACCCGCAGCTTCATTCCGCATGTGTGCCATGACGCCATTGGCGTGATGGCCGCCGTCACCGTGGCCACGGCCTGTGTGCTCGAAGGTTCGGTGACGCAGGGCGTTGCGGTCATGCCCTCGGGGAACACCCAGACGGTGTCGGTCGAGCATCCGACCGGCGAGTTCAGCGTGGCGTTGGGCCTGGACCCCGCCAACCCGCAAAACGTCACACGTGCCGCCTTGCTGCGCACCGCCCGCGTGCTGATGCGCGGCGAGGTCATGGTGCCGGCCAGCGTCTGGCACAAGGACTGATTTTTTAAACACGCTTCCGATTCAAGCAAGGACACCCGATGAGCCAATCCAACC
>CAINMN010000339.1 GCA_903850735.1 uncultured Burkholderiales bacterium
AGTTATCCACAGAAAAAAGGCAAAACTCAAGACCTGACCCCACACCGACCACACCATGATCTCCAGAAGACAAACTCTCGCATTCATCGCCGGCGCATCTTGTGTGCAAGCCAACGCGCAATCCAGCGCAACACCTTTGCGCTTGATGGTGCCTTTCACGCCAGGCACAGGCATTGACCTCATTGCGCGGACCCTGGGCCCCAGGCTTTCGCAACGTTTGAACCGGCCTGTGGTGGTGGAGAACCGTGCGGGTGCTTCGGGCAACATTGGCACCGAAGCCGTGGTGCGCGCTGCGCCCGATGGCTCTACCTTGCTGGTCAGCGTGAACACGCTGGTGATGAACCGCAGCTTGTACCCGCAGTTGAACTTTGACCCCGTGACCGATCTGGAGCCCGTGTCCCAAACCAGTTGGGGGCAGTTGCTGTTGGTCACGCACCCGCAATCGGGCATGAAGACCGCGACCGATTTGGTGCAGGCCGCCCGGCAGCGGCCTGGGCAAATCAACTATGCCTCACCCGGCGTGGGCACCCCCCATCACTTGTCGATGGAGATGTTCAAAAACACAGCCAAGCTGTTTGTGGTCCATATTCCCTACCGAGGCACAGGCCCTGCCGTGACCGACCTCTTGGGTGGGCAGGTGGACACCATGTTCCTGCCGATTCACGTGGCCCTGCCGCACATCCGCTCAGGCCGTCTGATCGCTTTGGCCATTGGCAGCAACAAGCGCAATCCCTTGTTGCCCGACTTGCCCACCCTGGCTGAGCAGCGCCTTGGTGATGTCAACGTGGACATGTGGTTTGGCATTTTTGCCCCCAAAGGAACGCCCCCGGAAATGGTTCAGATGCTGAACCGCGAAATCAACCAGCTGTTGTTGGGCGATGAGGTGAAAAAAGCATTTCTCTCGCAAGGCATGGACCCGCGGGGGAGCACACCGCAAGAGTTCGCGCAATTGGTTCAGCGGGATGCCGAGCGCTGGGCGCGCGTGGTCAAGGAACAAGGCATCAAGGCCGAGTAAGCGTCCGCCGCGTGGTCGTCAAACTGAAGACGACATCAGGTCCACCTGCATCGGGTCGTACGGGTACAGCCAATTGTTGCGCGAGGCCGCAATGTTGCGATCCTTGAAGGCCTGCTTCATTTTTTGCGCATCCGAGATGTGGTACAGGTCGGCCATTTCGGTGGACTCGTGCACGACACGCGCCGCGCGCGGTGCGCGGTGCTTTTCATAAACTCGCAGTGCGTCGGCCAGAGGCAGATCGAGTGACAGGGCACGACTGAGCACGGCAGCATCCTCAATGGCCATGGCGGCACCTTGCGCCATGTAGGGCAGGGTGGGGTGGACCGCGTCGCCCAACAAGGCGACGTGGGGCGTGGTCCAGGTCATGACGGGCTGGCGGTTGTTCAAGGCCCAGCGAAAGCACTGGTCTTTGTCAGCCGCCTCAATCACTGCGCGCACCACCGGGTGCCAACCGGCATAGTCTTGATCGAGCTCGGTCCAGGGTTTGCGTGCGGTCCACGATTCTTCTTCCCAGGGGCGCTCGACGCAGCCCACGAAGTTCAGCACGCGACCGGCCCGCATGTAATACATCACTGCGTGGTTTTGCGGTCCACACCAAATGGTGGAAGCGATCGGCGGACGCAGCTCGACCGGAATCCGCTCGGTGGGGATGGCCAGTCGCCAGGCGACTTGTCCTGTGAACACAGGCGGCTGTGCGTCCACCACATGCTGGCGCACCACCGACTTGATGCCATCGGCGCCAATCACCAGGTCGGCATGCGCAGAGGTGCCGTCGGCAAAGTGAATGGCAGCCCCGGAAGCATCTTCGCTCACGTGCGAGGCGCGGGCGCCGAGTTGAAGGGCTTGGGGGTCCAGGCTTTGCACGACAGCCAGCAAGGCCGAATGCAAATCGACCCGGTGAATTTGGTAGTAAGGGTGACCATGGCGGGTTTGATGGTCTTCACCCAAACGAATTTCGTGCAGCAACTCGCCGGTGTCAAAGCGACGGAACTCAAACGACAGCGGCTTGACCCCGTCACGCTCCAGCGCATCACGCAAACCCAAGTGGTAGAGCACCTTCACGGCATTGGCACTCATTTGAACTGCGGCGCCTACTTCGTGAACGTTTCCGGCTTGTTCGTACAAGCGAACACGGTGTCCGTTTTTCAATAAACACGCAGCAGCCGTGAGGCCGCCAATTCCTGCGCCAACCATTGCAATATTCATGGGTTTGATGCTATCTGAATTCGGAAGTTGAATGAACGCAAGGGCTTTAGGGCTGCCGGTGCTGTTGAGCTTGTGCGGTGATGGCCAGGCGACTGTCGTCCGAGAGCCTCGACAGATTTTTCAACTGCATGGTCATGCGGGGATTTTTCGCCAGGGCGTCAGCGTGTCGAATCAGGTAGTCCCAGTACAAGGTGGTGAAGGGGCAGGCCTTGTCGCCGGTCGACTGTGCCGGGTCATATTGGCAGCCTTTGCAGTGGTTGCTCATGCGGTCGATGTATTTTCCGCTGGCCACATAGGGCTTGCTGGCCATCAGGCCCCCGTCGGCGAATTGGCTCATGCCCAGCGTGTTGGGCAGTTCCACCCATTCGATGGCATCGACATATACCCCGAGGTACCAAGCATGCACTTCTTGAGGCTTGACGCCCAGCAACAAGGCGTAGAGCCCGGTGACCATCAGGCGCTGAATATGGTGTGCGTAGCCATGGTTCAATGTTTGGTGGATGGCATCGCGCAAGCAGGCCATGTCGGTCTTGCCTGTCCAGAAGAACGCGGGCAAGGCTTCCTGAGCTTGCATCTGGTTCAGCGCGACATAGTCGGGCATGTGGGTCCAGTAAATGCCGCGAACATACTCCCGCCATCCCAAGATTTGCCGCACAAATCCTTCCACTGCAGGCAGCGGCGCATGGCCTTGTTGCAGTGCTTCTGTGGCAGCCGCAACGACTTCGCGGGGGTTCAGCAGTTTCAAGTTCAAGGCACTGGAGAGATGGGAGTGGTAGAGCCAGACCTCGCCTTCCCACATGGCATCTTGGTACAGGCCAAAGCTGGGCAGTCGGTGGGCAATGAATTCCGACAGTGCTTGCAGCGCTTGCGCGCGTGTGACCGGCCAGCCGAATTCGGCGACGCTGCCTGGATGGCTTGCCATTTTGCTGTTGACCAAATCAATGACTTTTTGCGTGATGTCGTCCGGTGCAAAGCGGCTGGGCTTGGGCAAAGGGGGAGGGCCCTTTTTGCCGAAGCTGGCGCGGTTGTCGGCGTCGAAGTTCCATTGGCCGCCGATGGGCTGCTTGCCCTCCATCAAGATGCCAGTTTTTTGGCGCATCTCGCGGTAGAAAAATTCGAGTCGCAATTGCTTGCGTCCTTGCGCGTGCTGCGCAAAATCGCGCACGGTGCTGAAGAAGTGGGTGTCGTCGCGAATCTCCAGCATCAATTGGTTGTCGCGCGCCACTGTTCTCAAAGATTGCAAGACACGCCATTCGCCGGGGGCGGTCATCACGAGTTTCTCAGGATGGTGTTGCTGGATGGCTTTTTCCAACTCACCCGCCAGCGTTCCGGTGTTGTCCTGGGCATCCAATTCGCTGTAGAAGACGCGCCTGCCTTGGTCACGCATGTGCGCCGCGAAGTGACGCATGGCACTCAAGAAAACCGTGGTTCGCTGTTTGGCGGAAATCACGTGCGTGGATTCCTCTGCCACCTCGGCCATCCAGAGGGCATCCTGTTGGGGGTCGAAATCGGAAAGGGCCGAGGACGCCTCGTCCAGCTGGTCTCCCAGGATCAACACCAAATGTCTGAGCGGTTTTTTCATGGGGTCAGGTCTTGAGTTTTGCCTATTTTCTGTGGATAACTACCTAGGGTGCCGATGCATCTAAGTTGTCCACAGAAAATAGGCAAAACTCAAGACCTGACCCCCAAGACCTGCGCCGTGCCGAGCATGATCGGCTTGACAAGTATTTTGTAAGTGTCCATGTCAAATGCTGTCTGAGTGTGGGTTCGTGTGGTTTGGGTTTGCGAGCTCCAAGTGCCCAAATAGCGCCAATGGTGGATGCGATGCTTCTCGGTCCAGTCGCCGTCAGTCTCCACAATGTCAACGGCGCCGGCATAGGGCCATGCGTGGATCTTCATCTCAAGCAGCGCCTTCAGAAGCCTTTGGTCATGCGTCGAACGCTCTTCCAGGCCAACACAGGCTCCCTGGCACGCTTTGACCTGAAGGCCAAAGCATCCGCGCTTGCTCGGTTTTTCCAAGCCCAAGAGTGCATGGCACAGCGCGTGGCCTTGTGCCAACTCCCGCAGCTTATCCTTTGCGGCGCGTTGCGAGCTGAACAAGCCGTAGAGTCCGTCGGTTTGCCCGATGACGGTGTCTTTGCTGCTGACGATTTCAGGTGTGAGACCCAGGCCGTTGGCGCTCAAGCGAATCGAGTTCGTGTTTCGCAGACGCCTCAAGCGGATGTTGAACAGGGGTTGGTGTGTCTTGATCAACTGCGCCTCCAGCAGCAAGGCGCCGATTTCGCCGGCCGTCTGAATGAAGTCGACACGCCGCGTCTGCGCCATCATCTTGGCCTCGTCCGGTGTGCGCAGGTGCGACAAAACACGCGCGCGGATATCGACGCTTTTGCCGATGTACAGCGGCAGTTGGCTGTCACCCCAAAAGAGGTAGACACCTGGGCTGCGGGGGAGATGGGAGAGTTGTTGGGGATCCATTTGACAGAGGGTCAGGTCTTAACGGGCCTTCAGTAGATGAGTCTTCGAAGCGGTGGCTAGGGGATGTGTCACTGTCGGTCCTAACAAACCTTCAGCAGATGAGTCTTCCATGCGATAGCTAGG
>CAINMN010000340.1 GCA_903850735.1 uncultured Burkholderiales bacterium
CACCGTGGTCAGACCGCCCAGGCCTTGTGCGCCAATACCCAAGGCGTTGACCTTCTCATACAACTCCAGGCGCAACTCTTCGACCTGGCTGAGTTTCTCGCCTTTGCGGGCCTTTTGCTGCAGTTCGTACATGTTGAGGTCTTCCATCAGGCTTTCTTTGGCCATCAGGACGGCTTTCTCGGCCGTGCCGCCAATGCCAATGCCCAGCATGCCGGGCGGGCACCAGCCCGCGCCCATGGTGGGCACGGTTTTCAGCACCCAGTCGAGCACGCTGTCGCTGGGGTTGAGCATGACCATTTTGGACTTGTTCTCGCTGCCACCGCCCTTGGCGGCGACGGTGATGTCCAGTTTGTTGCCCGCCACGATCTCGGTGAAGATCACGGCGGGGGTGTTGTCCTGGGTGTTTTTGCGCGCGAACTGCGGGTCGGCCACCACGCTGGCGCGCAAGGTGTTGTCAGGGTGGTTGTAGCCACGGCGCACACCTTCATTGATGGCGTCTTCCAGGCTGCCCGTGAAACCTTCCAGGCGCACATCCATGCCGATTTTCAGGAACACGTTGACGATGCCGGTGTCTTGGCAGATGGGGCGGTGGCCCATCGCACTCATCTTGCTGTTGGTCAGGATTTGGGCGATGGCGTCTTTGGCCGCAGGAGACTGCTCCAGAGTGTAAGCGCGCGCCAGGTGCTCGATGTAGTCGCTGGGGTGGTAGTAGCTGATGTATTGCAGGGCAGCGGCAATCGATTCGATCAGGTCGTTTTGACGGATGGTGGTCATGTCAGTGGTCCGAGTTGGAGGGGTGGTGCAAAAGCTTGTCGGCGTAGGCAATGGCCCGCGCGCTGAGCAGGAAGGTCAGGTGAATGATGGTCTGCCACATCAAGACCTTGACATCGTAGTTGGCCGCATTGATGAAGGTCTTGAGCAGGTGGATGGAAGAAATGCCAATGATGGCCGTGGCCAGTTTGACTTTGAGCACAGAAGCGTTCACGTGGTTGAGCCACTCGGGTTGGTCCGGGTGATCCTCCAAATACATGCGTGACACAAAGGTTTCGTAGCCGCCCACGATCACCATGATGAGCAGGTTGGAGATCATGACCACATCGATCAGGCCCAGCACCACCAGCATGATGATGGTTTCATTGAGGCTTGTGATGGGCGCTTCGCTTTTGTAGCCCATGCCCGAGATCAGGGCTTGCAGGGCCGCCTGGTTGCCAAACGCCGCCTCCAGCAGGTGGGTCAACTCCACCCAGAAGTGAAACACATAGAGGCCTTGGGCCGCGATCAGGCCGAGGTACAGCGGCAGCTGCAGCCAGCGGCTGGCGAAGATCACGCGCGGCAAGTTGCCAGTGGTTTTGTATCGGGGTTGAGGGCTTGTCATGCGGGTATTCTAGGGAAACCGCGAGGAGGGGGTTTAACCCAAAATTTGTAAGCTTTATGCCAGTCAGCAGCTCGTAAGAGCTGGGCGCGACATTCCGGAAGTTCGCCGCTTTTCCAAATTCGAGGAGACACCTGTCATGAGCCAACCAGAAACCGCAGCTGCGCTGTACAACCCGCCCGCTGAATTCGCCAAGCATGCCGCCGTTTCCGGAATGGCCGCCTACGATACCCTGTGCCAAAAAGCCGAAGCCGATTACGAGGGCTTCTGGGCCGAGCAGGCCCGTCGCCTGATCAGCTGGAAAACCCCCTTCACCAAAGTCTTGGACGAAAGCAACGCGCCCTTCTTCAAGTGGTTTGAAGACGGCACCCTGAACGCTTCCTACAACTGCCTGGATCGCAACATCGAGCGTGGCCTGGGCGACAAGACGGCCATCATTTTTGAAGCAGACGGCGGCGAAGTCACCAAGGCCACCTATGCCCAACTGCTGGCCAAGACCTGCCAGATCGCCAACGGCCTGAAGTCGCTGGGCATTGGCAAGGGCGACCGCGTGGTGATCTACATCTCCATGTCCATCGAGGGCGTGGCGGCCATGCAAGCTTGCGCCCGCATTGGCGCCACCCACTCGGTGGTGTTTGGCGGCTTCTCGGCGCAGTCTTTGCGCGACCGCATTGAAGACACCGGTGCCAAGGCCGTGATCACGGCCGATCACCAGGTGCGTGGCGGCAAGCAATTGCCCCTGAAGTCCATCGTGGACGAGGCCTTGACCTTGGGCGGTTGCGATTCTGTCAAGAACGTGCTGGTGGTCAAGCGCTCAGGCGCCGAAGTGGCCATGAAAGCCGGCCGTGACCTGTGGATGGCCGAAGTCGCCGACAAGCAGCCCACCACTTGCGAGCCCGAGTGGGTCAGCGCCGAGCACCCGCTGTTCCTGCTCTACACCTCGGGCTCCACCGGCAAGCCCAAAGGCGTTCAGCACTCCACCGGCGGCTACCTGCTGCACGCCGCACTCACCACCGAATGGACCTTCGACCTGAAAAAAGACGATGTGTTCTGGTGCACCGCCGACATCGGTTGGGTCACGGGCCACACCTACATCACCTATGGCCCCCTGGCCTTGGGTGGCACGGAAATCGTTTTTGAAGGCGTGCCCACCTATCCCGACGCTGGCCGTTTCTGGAAGATGATCGAACAGCACAAAGTGACCATCTTCTACACCGCCCCGACGGCCATTCGCTCGCTCATCAAGGCGGCCGAAGCCAACGACGCTGTGCATCCCAAGAGCTACAACCTGAAGAGCCTGCGCTTGCTGGGCTCGGTGGGCGAGCCCATCAACCCGGCCGCCTGGGAGTGGTATCACAAGCATGTGGGCGGCGGTCGCTGCCCCATCGTGGACACTTTCTGGCAAACCGAGACCGGCGGCCACATGATCACGCCCTTGCCCGGCGCCACCGTGCTGGTGCCCGGCTCTTGCACTTTGCCCTTCCCTGGCATCCAGGCGGCCATTGTGGACGAGACGGGCAAAGACGTGCCCAATGGCCAAGGCGGCATTCTGGTGGTCAAGCGCCCCTGGCCGTCCATGATTCGCACCATCTGGGGTGACCCCGAGCGTTTCAAGAAGAGCTACTACCCCGACGACTTCAAGGGCAAGTACTACCTGGCCGGCGACGGCGCCATCCGCGACGAAAAAACCGGCTACTTCACCATCACCGGTCGCATTGACGATGTGCTGAACGTGTCAGGCCACCGCATGGGCACCATGGAAATCGAGTCGGCCCTGGTCAGCTGCACCGAGCTGGTGGCCGAAGCCGCTGTGGTGGGCCGTCCCGATGACACCACCGGCGAGGCCATTTGTGCCTTTGTGGTGTTGAAGCGCTCCCGCCCCACGGGCGACGAGGCCAAGCAAATCGCCAAGATTTTGCGTGACCATGTGGGCAAAGAGATTGGCCCCATCGCCAAGCCCAAGGACATCCGCTTTGGTGAAAACCTGCCAAAAACCCGTTCCGGCAAGATCATGCGCCGCCTGCTGCGCTCGATTGCCAAGGGCGAGGCGATCACCCAGGATACCTCCACGCTGGAAAATCCGGCCATCCTTGACCAGTTGGGTCAAGCCTACTGATTTGCAAGCGGACTGCTCCTGAAAA